>NZ_JAQGJL010000393.1 GCF_028290645.1 Devosia sp.
GTTCGCCCGATCTCGAGAGGCGAAGGCGGCATGAGCATGGCAACCACCATCGCCGCGGACCGTCGACTGCTCGAACGCCCGCGCTACAAGCTGACGCCGGTCAGCGTACTGCTGGTTCTCGTGATCATCGTCGCGGCGGTGATCGCGGCGTTTCCGCTGGCCTGGATGATCCTCACCAGCCTCAAGACGCCGCAGGAGACAATGCAGGTGCCACCGGTGTGGCTGCCGGGTGCGCCGAGCCTCGATGCGTTCACGCAGGTGGCCGAGGTGGTGAGCCTTGGGCGGTCGTTCCTCAATTCGGCGATCATCGCGCTGGTGACGACTGCGGCGATCAACGTGACGAGCCTGATGGCGGGCTATGCCTTCGCCAAGTACCAGTTCCGCTACAAGGAGCCGCTGTTCGCGCTGCTGATCGCGACGATGTTCCTGCCGCCGATCGTGACGCTGATCCCGCTCTACCGGATCACCGGATATCTGGGCCTGAACGCCAGCCTTGCCGGGGTGATCGTGCCGAACCTTGCCAATGCGTTCGGGATTTTCCTGATGCGGCAGTTCATCAAGGGGGTGCCGGACGAGCTGATCGAAGCCGCCCGCGTGGATGGGGCCTCGGAGCTGCGGGTGCTGTTCCAGATCGTGGCGCCGGCGGTAATGCCGGCGATCGCGGCGCTGACGCTGTTCGCCTTTGTCTATCACTGGAATAGCTATCTGTGGCCGCTGACGGTGCTGCAGGGCAACGCCGAGCAGTACCCCATCGTCATCTCGCTCTCGCGGCTGTTGAGCTACAACCGCGGCGCGATGAACACCGGGCTGGTGATGGCTGGCGCGACGCTGGCAGTGCTGCCGCCGGTGCTGTTGTTCGTGATCCTGCAGCGGTTCTTCGTCGACTCGGTGGTTTCGTCGGGGGTGAAGGGATGAGCGACACGATCCTGGCCGTCGACCTCGGGGGTACGCGATTCCGCGCGGGTGTTGCCGATGTGGGCGACCCTGCCGCGGTCGGACCGGTGGGCGAATGGGCGGCGCCGCAGACGTTGCCTGCGTTCATGGAATTGCTGCAGCTGCAACTGGCCGAGCATGGGGCGACGCGGCTGGGGCTCGGGATACCGGGCCTTGCGGAGGGCTCGGTGTGCCGGTGGGTGCCGAACCTTGGCTATCTCGATGGTCTGGACTTGGCGGCGCGGTTGCCGGGGGTTTCGATCGGGTTGGGCAATGATGCTCAGCTGGCGCTGCTGGCCGAGGCGAAGGCCGGGGCGGCGGCCGGGCTGGGCGACGCGATCTTGCTGGCGATCGGGACCGGGATCGGGTCGGCGGTGCTGGCCGGTGGGCGCATCGTTGCCGGCAGCCGTGGCGGGGCGTGCTCGTTCGGCTGGGCGGTCGCGGACGTGGACGACCCGGGCGAGGATCGCAGCGGTTGGCTGGAGCGGATGGCCTCGGGGCGGGCGCTGGATGCGGCAGCCAGGCGTGTCGGACTCGATAGCGGTTCGGCACTGGTTACTGAGGCAAGAAATGGCGACGACGCGGCGTTGGCGGCGCTGCTGCCTTCGATGCAGGCATTGGGGGCGGCCCTCGCAGGGGCGGTAGCGCTGCTTGATCCCGAGGCGATCATCCTGGCGGGCGGCGTTGCGGCTTCGGTGGATGTCTTGAAACCGCTCATTCTTCCTGCGCTGAGGCGGCAGCTGCCGCCGCATCTCAGGGATATCGACATACGACCCGGGCATTTCGGGCCAAAGGCCGGCCTCGTTGGTGCGGCGTTGGCGGGCGCCTATGGGCCAAACTGGAGGAATGGGCATGGCTGAACCGACAGGCCTGCTGAAGCCCGACAGGCGCCGGCCCGAACCGCTGTGGCACCAGGCCGAGATGGCGCTGCGCACGTTGATCGAGCAGGGCGAATGGAGGTCGGGCTCGCAGATTCCAAACGAGGATCGGCTCGGCGAGATGCTGGGCATTTCGCGCATCACGCTGAGACATGCGTTGCGCAACCTCGAGGAGGCGGGGTTGCTGCGGCGCGAGCATGGCCGCGGGACGTTCGTGCGCTCGGCGACGGTGGTGGCTGGCGTGCGCGGGCTCACCAGCTTCACCGATGAAATGAGGACGCTGGCGCTGGCAGCGGGGACGAGGCTCATCGAGGCGCACCGGGTTGCAGCCAACGAAGAGATGGCCGACGCGCTGGAGATCGCGAAGGGCGATCCGGTTGTGCAACTGCGCCGGCTCCGGCTCGGCAACGGCATGCCGATCGGCATCCAGACCAGCCACCTGCCCGAGGTGCGGGTGCCGGGGCTGTTCGAGGACGCGGCGAACGTGCAGTCGCTCTACGGCTGGCTGAAAGAGCACTGCGGCATCCACCCGGTGAAAGCCAAGGAAGTCTATCGCGTCGGCCGGGTGGCCGAGACCGATGCCGAGATGATCCAGCTCACGGCGGGCACGCCGGCCTTCGAGGTCGAACGTATCGCCTACGATTCGAGAGGGCCGTTCGAATACGCCCTCTCCACCATGCGCGCGGACCGCTACGAGATCCGCTCCACCCTCTACGTGTGACGCTTTGTTCTGAAAGGCAAACCTATGTCCACTCTGTATATCAGCAAGCTGCTGAAGATCGCCGAAGCTACCGCCGGGGCGAATGCCGACGCCTTCGACAAGGCCTCGTCCGCCGTGGCGGAAACCTTGGCCAACAACGGCCTCGTGCACCTTTACGGGTCGGGCCACTCGGTGCTGCCGGTGCAGGAAACCTATCCGCGCTACGGCTCCTATGTGGGCTTCAATCCGCTGACCGATCCGCGCGTCATGTGGCACAACATCCTCGGTGCCGGCGGTGTGCGCGAGTTGCTGTGGCTCGAGCGTACCGAGAACTATGCCGAGAAGTTCCTCGATCACCAGCCACTGAACGCCGGCGACACCATCATCATTTTCGGCCACTCGGGCAGCAACGCCTCGGGCATCGATACTGCGCTCTACGCCAAGAAACGCGGACTGACGGTGGTTGCCATCACCGCCAAGTCCAACGCGTCGAAGCCGGCGACCCACAGCTCGGGCAAGCGCCTGCCGCATGCAGCCGACATCGTCATCGACACCGGCTCGCCGGTCGAGGACGCGATCGTCGACATCAAGGGCTGGAGCCGTCCAGTGGCCGGCTCGTCGACGGTGCTGGCGATGATGATGATGCATGAGCTGCTGGCCGAGAGTGCCCAGAAGCTGGCCGATCGGGGCATCGAGCTGCCGGTGTTTGCGTCGCCGACCATTCCGGGCGTAACGCTGCACGACACCGACATCATCTACGGCGTCTATCGGGAACGCATGCTCGAGGCGCAGCAGAAGCACCTGCCGCAGTTCAAGAAATCCATGGCCGCCGAAGGCTGATGGACAGTCCCGGGCGCGAGCCCATCCTGGCGCCCGGGACATCTTCGATATGACCCAGACACTTACCGCCTATACCGGCGCCCCCATGCTCGACGGCGAGGCGTGGCATGATGATGCTTGGAGCTTCCGCCCGTGGCGGGCATCTGTTGTGCCGAAACGGCAGGTTCGGCGTTGGACGGTGAGTGGAAACCGAAGTGCCGGAACCTCAACCCGTCACCGTTGCTTGTTTGCCCCTCCGAGCAGCGGACGGCCCGCTGTGGCCGCGGGCGTCCGCTGCGCCAGCTAGGATTTCCCGAAAGAAAAGGCCCCGGCTCCCATGAGGACACCGGGGCCTCCGTCAGGCCTGATTATGGTGTCGGGCTCTTCGAATTGCTTGTGATGACATCGACAACCGTCATGTCCGGTGTCGAGCCGCAAGCGGTGACGATTGCCTGAGGCTCTACTCCCAGACCTACCAACTGGGCGAGTTTTGAAGGAGCGGCGGCAGGGGTTGCAGTGTTGGCGGCCATGGCGTTGTCCGCCGGCGGGGTAGTGGCGGTGGTTGCAGCGGGGGCGGTTGCCGTGGTTCCGCTCGTCGTTGCGCTACCCGCACCCTGCCCCTGAGCCAACCCTCGCTGATAGCCGGCAATATAGATGACCAGGTCGTGCGACTCGTCCACCGACAGGCCGGCGAGGTCACTGCACTTGAGGGTACTGGCATCGCTCGCTGCCGGCGTCTGAGCCATGGCGACCGGTGTGAAGAGAGCCGCAGCGACCATGAGGGCTGACGGCGCCAAAAGTAACTTGCTCATAAGCTTCTCCTCTGTTGCGGGTAGCCGCGTTCTCTGCGCGGATTTCCGGACAACCTAGTTGAAGCAGCAGTGTTCCCATCCGGAACGATTTTTCACGAGGCGCTAGGCCAGCAGCTACGCGCGCAGCTCCGATCCGACCCCCACCAGGGCCTTCGTCGCCGACGTTGTAGGCAGCTGGGTTCGCCAGCGGGTCGTGCGGTGCTTGTTGGTGTGCACCGTGATCGAATGTTGCCGCCCACCCCGAGTTCGTCAGTGGTTTGCTCATAACCAGCTGACGAACAATGGATATGGCCTTGCGATTTGTGGGGGGCTCGCCGCAGGAGGCAGCAGCATGGTATCTGCGAATTGTCTCGCTTGCCCGCTGTCAGATCGAGCTCAGTAGTTGGGAACGATCGGGGGGCCATAGTTGGGCGTGGGGACAGCTGGCTGCGCTCCGAAGAGCAACGATCCGTTGACCCAGCCGACCGAGTTCTGACCCTGGTTTACACGGCAATAGGTCGCGTTGTCGGTGCACTGCTGGACGGCGTAGGCGCCGCCTTCGATCGGCTGGTCCACCGCCACCGAGTCGTCGACCGGGCTGTTGGCGACCGCAAGACCGCCACTGGGCACGACCTCGCCGGCGGCGATGGCCGAAAGCGGCGTCAGCAAGAGGATCGCCGCTGCAGCGGCGAGTGAGATCCGAGAAAGCGCGGGGTGGGGGTAGGTCATGACTGGTCTCCAAGACTTGCCTGGCAATACGTGGCGCCGGCGAACCTGGATGTAGTTGCTGTTGGGGGGCTCCAGCCACTATGCGGGCGTAGCCGCCAGTAGAATGTGTGTGTGTGGGCAGTATACCTTGGTGTGGCCCGTTGCTTCGGCGATGCGGACCCCAGGGCGCGCCGCTGGCTAGCGCTTGCACAGGTCGCAGGCCCGAACGCCAGTCCCGCCGGGCAAAAAGCCCCGGTCGCGGTGCCTAGGGATCGGTGTCACAAACCCACGTATGAGCCTCACAGACCTACGCACCAATACTGCGAACGTACGTAGGATTGAGAGATTAGTGGCCTCCCGACTACCTTTGGATGAACAGAAACGGAGCGTCAGGCGACGGTCCGATATCGGTGGGAGAGCATCGTGCCTCCCGCGTCACCCCTCTGGTAGAGGAGAGTAAAATGCAAGACTGGCACGACGACATTCGGGACCTTTCGATCGAGAAACCTGCGGCGCATCCGCTCAAGGATTTGACCCCTGCAGAGTTCCAGGCCCTCGGCGGCGATGACCTCGTCTATGTCCGCCAGATCAGCGGCGCCCAGCTGGCCCAGCTGCTGGGCGATCCGGATTTCGACGAGGAGGAACAGTACCAGCTGGTCGTCTCCGCCGACTGCAGGCCGCTACTCGTGGCTGATAGCGCCGCTGAGGCGCAGGAATGGCTGGCGGAACAGCGCCACGCCGTGGTGTCGCTGCACTGACCTGCGTGGGCCTGCCCCTGACAGGTGCCGAACAAGGTTCCCTACCTCGATCGGCGCCAGGGGCACAACCACTGCGCACTTGGGCACGCCACGGTGCGTTACCGGTGGGTATCTCGTGAATGAAACGTAATGTTCCTTTCCGCATGGTAAGTTTCGGCGCTGGCATGGAATTGCGAGAGTCCAGCTGCATACCAGGAGACGAGCTTCAGATGAGTTTCATTCCCCGCGTGAGCGAGCTGACTCGCGAACGGATTTCGCGCGAGTTCGACGACCTCGGCCCGGTGAGCTGTCTCGCCTGGGTGAGGCGGACGCT
The DNA here is from genome assembly GCF_028290645.1 of Devosia sp. Lineage (GTDB taxonomy): Bacteria > Pseudomonadota > Alphaproteobacteria > Rhizobiales > Devosiaceae > Devosia_A. The sequence continues at coordinate 5,901 of NZ_JAQGJL010000393.1, forward strand.
GAAGGCGGAGAATCCCGAGGTGCTCGACATGATGTCGAAATGCGCGCGGGACGTCGGCAACTCCGAACGGATCATGGTCGGCTTCGCTATGTTCTACCGGCTGCTCGTCGCCGAGGCGCTGGCCTTCGACAAGACACTCGGCAACCTGCTTCTGCCCCGCGTCAGCGCGGAAACCCGCGCGATTATTGTCGGGGAAATCGAGGAGCACAGCGCCGATGGCTTCACCCTTGCCGCCTGCGATCAATTGCAGGAGGACAATCCGGAGCTGCTTCACATGGCCGACGGGTTCGCGTCTCGCTACCCCGCCTATCTGGCCATCATGCAGGGGTTCTGCCTCGTATATCGCTCGATTGCGCTGCAATCGACGCTTGAGCGCAGGTCATTCCACTAGCCTCGCCCGTTCGAGGGCCTCCGCCAGATCTCGCTCCGCGTAGGGCTTGTGCAGGATTCTGGACGCGTCGAGCGTCCCGAGCGCGTCCACGTTGCTGTTGCCAGTGACGAGCACGACGGGCAATTCCGGAAAGACGTCATGGATCGAGCGCGCGAGATCAACGCCGTTGATGTCGGGCATCGTGTAGTCGGCGAGGACGAGATCCACCTTGGTGCGATCGGTGAGCAGTGCCAGCGCTTCAGCGCCGCTGCTGGCCGGAACGGTCGAGTATCCCAGGAAATCCAGCATTCTCAGCGTCGAGGTGAGGACGGCCCTATCGTCATCCACGACGAGGACAGTCGAGTGGTTCGCCGCCTTTGGCGACGCGTCCGCGTCGGTGTGAGGGCTTTCCAACGCACCCTCGGTCTCGGGCGCGCGCGGGAGGTAGATCGTCAACGAGGTCCCCTTTCCCAGCTGCGTCGCTATCTGCACGCCGCCGCCCGATTGCTTGGCGACCCCGAAGACCTGGGCCAGCCCCAGTCCCGAGCCTTTTCCGGGCGGCTTGGTGGTGAAGAACGGCTCGAAGACTCGCGGCAGCACGTCGTCCGCTATCCCGGCGCCGGTATCCCTGACGGTGAGGGCCACGTAGTCCCCTGGCGCCGGCTCCTCGAGCCGGCTCGGCTCGCGCTCGATCACCGTGTTGGAGGTCTCGAGGGTGAGCGTGCCCTGGGCCTGCATGGCGTCGCGCGCATTGATCGCCAGGTTGAGGATGATCAGCTCGATCTGGGTCGGATCGACCAGAGCCGGCCACAGGTGGGGATCCAGGGCAGTCTCGACGTGAACGGCGTCGCCAAGGGTTACACCGAGCAGATCAAGCATTCCCTCGATCTTGTCGTTGAGGGTAACGGCCTGGGGCTCGAGGCGCTGTTTGCGCGAGAATGCCATCAACTGCGCGGTAAGCTTGGTGCCGCGCTCGGCGGCGGCGAGGATCAGGTCGACGCCCTCCTTGTCATCGGGACGCTTCACCGTGCGCGAGAGAAGCCGCGCATTGGTGAGCACGACAGTCAGCAGATTGTTGAAGTCATGTGCTACGCCCGAGGTGATCTGCCCGATCGCATCGAGCCGTTGCAGCTGCTGGACCTTCGCCTCGGCAACCTCGCGCTGTTCGATCTGGGCGCGCAACTGCCGGTTGACCGCGTCGAACTCCTGCGTCCGGGCCTCGACGCGGCGCTCGAGAATGGCCTCGAGGCGCTTCTGGTCGGTCACGTTGATGGCAACGCCGTAGAAGGACACCGCCTTGCCGTTCTCGAAAATGGTCTGACCGCGCGTCGCCACCCAGCGCTCGATGCCGTCGCCGATGCCGATGACCCGATATTCGACGTCATAGGCGCCATCGCCGGAGGGGTCGGTGCTGTGGCGGATGGCGGCCTCGATGCGTCCGACGTCGTCCGGGTGCACTGCCCTCAGCCACAAATCGTAATCGACCTCGGCATTGGGCTGCAGCCCCCACATCGCCTTCACCGTCTCGTCCCACCGCAACTCGTGGGTCTGCGGGTCCCACTCGTAAAGCCCCAGTTTCACGAGATCGACGGCGGCCTGCAGCCGGGCCTCGCTCTCGACCAGCCGGCCCCGCGCCCGTTTTTCGGCCTCGATATCCTGCAGGATCGATACGGCGCCGGAGGGAGCAGCGCCGCACTGACCCTTGGGCGGTTGACGATCTTGGGACGGCGTCGCATCGCCCGACGAGCCGCCCAGCGGTCCGCCACGCAGCACTAGCCGTCCTTCACGATCGACCAGGGCGGCGGCGGCGGGGACCTGGTCCAGGATGACCCTCATCTGCGCGTCATTCTTGCGACGCCGCTCGTCGGCTAGGCGAAAGCCGATCACGTCCGCCGCCTGCCGGGCAAACAGGCCGGTCAGACGCAGGTCGCGCTCCGTGGGGCGGTACGGCTGGCGAAAACGGGTCGACAATATGCCGATCGGCTTGCCGCTGTTGCGATCGTATAGGGGTGTCGACTGGAGGCCGCGAGATCCTGTCGAGGCGGCGATGCTGTGATGGGGTTCGAACGTGGGATCGACGGTTGCGTCTTCAATGACGATGTGGTGTCCCGACCGAAGGGCCAGCCCCCAGGCCGAGCCATCGCCCGCGTCTATGGTCTTGAAGTGGCCGAGAAAGGCCGGATCGAGGCCGCGATGCGCCACGATGGTGAGCGTCGCGGCTGCTTCGTCGTAGAGCTGGATGTCGCCGAAATCGGCCTGCTGCAACTCCATGATTGCATCGAGGACTTCCATGAGAACGGATCGGAGATCGGATGTCTCGGTCATAGCTCGGGTCCAAACCAAGAGCCCCACCCCGACATCACCTTAGGCGCGTTGCCACGTACGGCGATAGTGGGTTCTGCGCACGTCCCCTCCCTAGGCAAACCAACCTCCGGGGCTACGTCACGGATCGCTTGTAGCGATCGGACTACGTGTTGCCGCGCCCCGGAGTAAGGGCTTGCCCTTAACGCAGTTTCCCGCAATGGGCTCTTGCCGGTGGTTCCCGGATGGTCGCTTTTGCCGGACCAGAAAAGTCCTCATGTCAAATCCGGAGGCCACCATGCATTCATCAGCCCAACTCAGCGCGAATACATCAACATTGCCACCAAAATACTCATTACCAACTCCACCTCTGGCGTTACAATCTTATGCCAACATCAAGCGCTGGCCGCGCGATCAGGATATCGTCTACCAGGACGAATGGGCTGAAGACCTGTACTGCGTCATATCCGGGGCGGCCCGACAGTGTATCGTTCGGCCCGATGGCCGGCGGCAGATTGTCGATATACTGCTGCCCGGCGACTTCTTCGGCTTCACGCCCTCGAGCACGCACCGCTTCGCCGTCCAGGCGGTGGTCGAGGACACCATCGTCGCCAGCTACTCTAGACGGCGGATCGAAGAAATGGCTGACAATGATCCGCAGGTCGCGAGAGAATTCCGTCAGCGGCTATACATGACGATCTCCCGGCTGCAGGAACATCTGCTCGTCGTCGGCACGATGCGGGCGCCCGAGAAGGTGCGGGCATTCCTCGCCCATCTGTCCGAGCGCATTCCGGACCTTCGCAATGACGGCATGGTCCTGCCCGTTTCCCGCTACGACATCGCCGATCAACTGGGGCTTTCAGTCGAGACCGTCTGTCGCGCGATGACCGAATTGAAGACCTCCGGAGCCATTCATCTGGGCGGTCCGCGCAAGGTGCAGATCACAGCGCAGCACTAGCTTTCGTCAGGCGGAGGAGGACCGTCACTCCCAAGCTCGGCAATCACGGCCAGACGAATAGCCTGCGCCACGTTCTTGAAACCAAGCCGCCGGAGCATCCGCGCCCGGTGCACTTCCACAGTCCTCACACTGATGCCGAGGTCGAACGCAATGACCTTCTGCGTCTCTCCGCGGGCGAGGGCAATGAGCACCTGCCTCTCGCGCGTGGACAGGGCCTCCATCCGGGAGACGGCATCTTCGATGGTGTCTCTCTGGTTCTCGCCGTCGAGCTGCGGGGCGGCCGGCGGGTATGCCATTTGGATCGCGTCCAGCAGATCCTCTTCCCCAAACGGCTTCTCGAGAAACCCGGCCGCACCAAGCTGAGTGGCCTGCAGTATCCTGTCGGCATCTGTTTCGCCGGTCATGACGATGGCCGGCAGCTCGACGTGGCGACGGCGAAGCTCCTCGAGCAGCGACAATCCATCGATGTCGGGCATCAGCATGTCGATCAGGATGCAGCCGGGCTCCATCGCCTGGCCGTGGGCAAGCAGTGCAGTGGCGGAGGGGTAGAGGGCGACTCTGTATCCGGCGGATTTCAACAACCGGCCAATCGATCGCAGGACGCCCGGATCGTCGTCTACGACGTGGACGAGCCGATCCGTCATTGCAGTCGCCTGGGCGGCCGCGGGGCCAGGGTGAACCGGAACACGGTGCCGCCGCCCTCCCCGGGGCCGAATGTAAGGTCGCCCCCGTTGGCCTGAACCATGGACCTCGAGATCGCCAGGCCGAGCCCCATTCCGTGCCCCTTGGTGGTGACATACGGCACGAACAACCGGTCGGCCACGTCCTCAGTCAGGCCGGGCCCGCTATCGGCTACCGCGACCTCGATCATGTCGTCGGGCGTGCGCGTCACCTCGATGGTCAATTCCCGCCTTACGCTGTCCGCCATTGCCTCGATGGCGTTGCGGACCAGATTCACGATCACCTGCTGCACCTGGATGCGATCGACGTAGACGTGCGAGACATCCGGATCGTAGTGCACCGCCACCCGAACGCCCAGTGCGCTGGCGCCGACCATGGCCAGGCCGACCGCGTCGTCCAGTATCGCCGCCACATCCTCGAGGCGCGGCGTCGACTTGCCGTGTCCGATGAATCCGCGCAGCCGGCGCAGTATGGTGCTGGCCCGACGGATCTGATCCGCCGCCTCCCCGACAAGCTCGAGCGTCTCGGCCGGGGGCCGCTCGGAGGCGACGGTGCGGCGGATGGCGCCCAGCGAATTGGCAGCGGCGGTCAGGGGCTGGCTAAGCTCATGGGCGATATTCACGGCCATCTCTCCCGCCGCCCCGATCCGCATGGCCTGATAGAGTTCCAGTTGTACCTCGCGGCCGATGGCGTCAGCTCGCCCCCGTTCGGACGCCTCGGCAAGCAGCCTTTCCCGCACGTCCGCGAGCTCGGATGTCAGCAGAGCAAGCCGTTCGGCAAGGTCCTCGTTGGTACGGCGAAGCTGCAGCTGCGATCGCTCGATCCCGCTGACGCTGCGGCAGATGGTGGCGATGTTCCTCGGGTGTTCGGTGCGCGGGTGGTCGATGGTGAAGACATCGGCGAACACCGGGATATCGGCTCCGCTCTGCATGTGACGCAGACGAAACTCCCCGCTCCAGTGCCCGCTGCGCTTCGCCACGGGCAGGACGCTTTTCTTGACAAGGTCCCGGTCCGCCTCGGCGATGAAGTCGAGGACATGACGACCGTCCAGCTGGTCGGCAGTTCCCAGCCCCACGAGCAGCCGGCCCGCCGCGTTCAGGTAGTCCGTGCTTCCCTCCAGATTGGCAATGCCGATGAACTCGGAAGAGCCATTGACCGTGGCCCGGTAGCGCGTCCCCGCGTCCTCGGCCCGTCTCCGCCAGAGTGCCGTACTGAACTGATCGGCCGCAACATCCAGCAACAGGCGCTGCGAGGCGCTCGGAAATTCCGCGGCCTCCGAACCGATGACGATTCTCCCCCAACGGCTACCGATGTCCGCCGAGGCGATGGTCAGCGTGCCCGACCCAAATGGATTGGCAGTCTTCCCGTGGCCAACGTTTCGCTGCGCCAGCCATGACCCGAGGCTGCGACGAAGCGTGGGTATGATGCCGCCGGCGGGGCCGAGCCTCGTTTGTGCAGTCTCAGCGTTCAACTCGCCCTCGGCATCCGTCAGCCGAACGTAGACAAGCTCGCCGTCGAGCATCGAGATCAGCGCAGCCCCGAGGCTGTCGCACATCTCGGAAATGGTCATGTCCGCCCACAGCGCGGGCAAGCTCGAGAGCGCTATGAGGTCGCGAATACACAGCCGGAGTACGGAAGGATCAGAGAGGTCTTCAAGCCATGCATGGGGTTGCGACCGCTTCATTCTGATGACCGCTGCCTTCAGTGCGGCCCCGGTGCGCGCCTCATCTGAAATACCCCGCACACACAGCGTCGGCAGGGTATCGGAGGCCCGCTACTACGATAGTTCGTCCGTGGCTCATGCGACCGCTCCAATATGCGCTGCTTGGGCGACCCGCCACGAAGCGTCGCTGGGTTACTACGCCAGTAATTGCTCAATTATCCTTTGGATACGGTACTCCTAAGCCCGCGACGGAGCATCAACTTTGTTTATCCTTGAGGGTCATGGCGAGGCTGAAGATCACGAGCAACTCACTAAATGATGACTGTCAATGAGTTGGATCGGTCGTAGTCTATCCTCACGATGTTGCGACCGCGGTCGCAACCCCTCGGAGGCGCAATGAAATGACGCCCGAAGAAGATCCAGACCCCATCGTCGAGACTGCAGTAGTCCGCGAAGCGGCTGGAATCCTGCACACCAAGGAGGCGCTGGAGAAGGCAATCGACGCGCTCCTCGGGGCGGGTTTCCAACGCGCCGACATCGACATCATGGGCGATATCGAATCCGTCCGGTCACGCCTCGGTACGGTGTTCGTGCCGATCGAGGAACTGCCAGATATTCCGGGCGTCCCGCGACGGGCGCTCATAACGCGTGACGATCAGGAGATGACCACCATCGGAGCGTTCCAGACGCTCTTCTCGGTGGGCGCCTTCGCCACCGCGATGACAGTGGTCGCGACGGGCGGCGGCTTTGCGCTGGCGCTTGTCGCCGCGGCCGCGACCGGGGCCCTGACCGGTACGCTAGGCGCGTCCGCGGCAAGGATCATCGGCAACCGGCAGGCCAGGGAGATCGAAGCGGACCTCAAGGCCGGCGGTATCGTGCTCTGGGTGCGCACTCGCGGCCCCGAACAGGAGGCGCACGCCCAGGAGATCTTGCGCAGCTGCGGCGCCGACGGCGTGCGCGTGCATGACATAGAGATCGACAAGCGCCTCGCCGACGTTCCGCTCTCCGATTTCCAGCCCGACCCCCTGCTGGAGCGCGAGCACCCCCCGATCCATTGACGACCGTCAACGCGTCCGCCTTGCTTTGCCCCTCCAGATGCGGTGATCCCGCGTTGGCTCACCCGCCCTCGCGTAGCCGGCTTAGGAGGCGGAGATGGCATCGAAAGCAATCGGTATTGACCTGGGCACCACCAATAGCTGCGTCGCCATCATGGAAGGCGGGCAGGCCAAGGTGATCGAGAACGAAGAAGGGCAACGGACGACGCCCTCCTATGTCGCCTTCGCCAAGGATGGCCAGGTTCTGGTGGGGTGGCCGGCCAAGCGCCAGGCCGTGACCAATCCCGAGAACACCATTTTCGCGATCAAGCGGCTGATCGGCCGGCGCTATGACGACCCGATGGTCGAAAAGGACAAGGGACTGGTGCCCTACAAGATCGTCGCGGGTCCGAACGGCGATGCGTGGGTGGAGTGCCAGGGCAAGAGGTACAGCCCGAGCCAGATCAGTTCGTTCATCCTGACCAAGATGAAGGAAACGGCGGAGCGCTATCTGGGCACCAAGGTGACCCAGGCGGTGATCACCGTGCCCGCCTATTTCAACGATTCTCAACGGCAGGCCACCAAGGACGCGGGGACGGTGGCGGGCCTCGAGGTTCTGCGTATCATCAACGAGCCTACCGCCGCCGCCCTGGCTTACGGGCTCGAGAAGCAGGGGCACGGCGAAGTCGCGGTCTATGATCTCGGTGGCGGCACGTTCGACGTCTCGATCCTCGACATCGGCGACGGCGTGTTCGAGGTACGCTCCACCAATGGCGACACCTTTCTCGGCGGCGAGGATTTCGACCAGCGCCTCGTCGACTACCTGGCCGAAGAGTTCCGGAAGGACCAGGGCATCGACCTGAGGCAGGACCGGCTGGCGCTGCAGCGGCTGAAGGACGCGGCCGAGAAGGCGAAGATCGAGCTGTCGACAACGCTCGAGACTACCGTCAGCCTGCCCTTCATCACTGCGGACGCCTCGGGGCCGAAGCATCTCGACATCAAGGTCCGGCGCGCCAAGCTCGAGGAGCTGGTGGACGACCTGATCAAGCGCACCGTTCCGCCCTGCCAGGCGGCGCTCAAGGACGCGAACCTCAAGCCGGAGGACCTCGAAGAGGTGGTTCTGGTCGGCGGGCAGACGCGCATGCCCAAGGTTCAGGAGACAGTGAAAGAGCTGTTCAAGAAAGAGCCGCACAAGGGCGTCAACCCGGACGAGGTGGTCGCCGTCGGCGCCGCCATCCAGGCGGGCGTGCTGCAGGGCGATGTGTCCAACGTGCTGCTGCTCGACGTGACGCCCCTGTCGCTCGGGATTGAGACGCTGGGTGGTGTGTTCACCAAGCTGATCGATCGCAACACGACGGTGCCGACCAAGAAGAGCCAGACGTTCTCGACCGCCGAGGACAACCAGAACGCCGTGACCATCCGGGTCTTCCAGGGTGAGCGGGAAATGGCGGCCGACAACAAGCTGCTGGGTCAGTTCGACCTCGTCGGCATCCCCCCTGCCCCGCGCGGCGTACCCCAGATCGAGGTCACGTTCGACATCGACGCCAATGGCATCGTCAATGTCTCGGCCAGGGACAAGCAGTCCGGCAAGGAGCAGCAGATCAAGATCGAGAGTTCCGGCGGACTTTCGCAGCAGGATATCGACCGGATGGTCAGGGAGGCCGAGCAGAATGCCGAAGCGGACAAGGCGCGAAGGGCGCTGATCGAAGCCAAGAACCAGGGCGACGCGCAAATCGCCGCCGCCCAACGCGCCCTCAACGAAGCCGGACCCAATGCCCCTGCCCCGCAGAAGCAGGCGGTGGAGACGGCGCTCGAAGCGCTACGGAAGGCGGTCGAGGGCGACAACAAGGCCGACATCGAGAGCAAGACTTCGGTATTGGCAAGCGCGACGCAGCAATTGCAGGCCGCGGCGCGGACCGGTGCCCCCGGCAACGGGCATGACCAGAGCAGTCCTGGCGATGCGGCAGGCGATGACGACAACGTCATCGACGCCGAGTTCGAGGACGTCGACGATGGTTCTGCGCACAAGCGCGCCTCATAGCGGTCAGGATGCGGTTTATGTCCAAGCATGACCTCGAACACGCCAAGGGCGGGCATTCGCACTCCGATTCATCGCCACGCCATGGCAATGGGTCGGAACGCGACGCGGTGGAGGCCGACGCGGAGATACACGCCCGGCTGGCAGCGAGCGAGAAGGAGCTGGCCGAGACCAAGGACCGGTTGCTGCGCGTGATGGCGGACCAGGACAATGCCCGCAAGCTGGGTCAACGCGAGCGTGAGGAGGCCGTGCGCTATGCGGCATCCCGGCTTGCCGGCGACCTGCTCGACTCCCTCGACAACCTGCGGCGGGCCGTGGACAGCACCCCGCCGGACGAGGCAGTCGACCAGTTGCTGTCAGGCGTGGTGGCGACCGAGCGCAACCTTCTGGCCGCGCTGGGCAAGCATGGCATCAGGAAGCTCGAGCCGATTGGCGAGCCGTTCGACCCGCGATTCCATGAGGCGGTCTATCAGCGAGCCGATCCAAACTTCGACAACGGCGCGGTTATCGAAGTGATCCAGCCGGGATATGTCATCCACGACCGGCTGTTGCGGCCGGCGAGGGTGGGCGTCGCGAACAACGAGAACATCGCGCCGCTCAACGACTGACGCGCCGGACGACCGGCTCGGGCCGGGCGGGTTGCCCGGCGCTGACGCGGCTGAGCGCCAGGCGAACGCCGTAGAGTTGGTCGAGCAGATCGAGGATGATGGCCGTGCCCTCGGCATTGACCCCAAAATCCTCCCCCAGCTCCCTGATCAGCCGTCCCCGGGCGATGTCGACCTCCGAGTAGCGCGGCGCACCGTCCTGGATCACCGGCAACAGCCAGCCTTCGGACATCCAGAGTTCGAGGACATTCTTGTCGATCCTCAGTTCAACGCAAAGTTGCTGGGCGGTCAGCATCTAGGCCACCAGTTTCTGGCGCGGCTGATGGGCCTTGCCGGCGGGCCAGTCGGCGACGAAAGTCTCGAGCGCCGGATCAGGCTTGTCCGGCAACATCACCGCCAGCTTGGCATAGGCATCGCCGCGCGAGCCATCGCGCCGGGGCACACCCTTGCCGCGCAGCCGCAGCACCTTGCCGCTGCTCGACCATTTCGGCACCGTCGCCATGACCGTTCCGGTCGGCGTCGGCACGCGGATCTTGCCGCCGAGGACCGCCTCGGTGAGCGAGATGGGCAGGTCGAATCTGATGTCGTCGCCGTCGCGGGTGAACAGTCGGTGCGGGCGCACGCCGATCTCGATCAGGGCGTCGCCGGCCGGCCCGTCACCGGCACCGGGTTGTCCCTTGCCGCGCAGGCGGAGCACCTGGCCGTCGCGGGTACCGGGCGGGATGTTGATGTCGATGCTCGAGCCGTCCGACAGCACCACCTGGCGCGTCGCGCCGTTGACGGCATCGAGGAAGTCGACCTCGAGGCGATAGCGGATGTCGGCGCCGCGTGTCCGGAAGCCGCGTGCGCCCCTGCCGAACAGGTTGGCGAAGATGTCATCGCTGTCGCCGAAGTCGGCGAAACCGGCGCTGGAGCGATAGGCGTTGGCCCCTGCATCCGCCCCCGCAAAGTCCCGGTAGTATCGCCGCTGTGGCGCTTCCTGGCCGGCGGCATCGATTTCGCCGGCGTCGAAGCGCTTGCGCTTTTCCGGATCGCCCACGAGTTCGTAGGCGGCGTTGAGTTCCTTGAACTTCTGTTCGGCGGCCGCATCCCCCGGGTTGAGATCGGGATGCAGTTTCTTGGCCTGCTGGCGGTAGACCCGCTGGATTTCCTTCTGCGAGGCGTCGCGCTTGACGCCGATCACGTCGTACGGGTTGTCTGCCATCGCCAGCTCCTCAACTTGAGATGGAGGAGGTTAAGCTTCCTGGCCGTCAGGGAATTGACGGGCGTCAAGGACCGCCCCTGCGCAGGCCGTCAAGCTGATCCCGAGGCGCTGATCGGCGCCAGAATCACTCGGGAGAATGCAATGCTCAGTCCCTATCAAGCCCCCACGCGTCGTGGGAATCCCTTCGCGCAGATGCGCCAGGTCCAATCCGATCTCAGCCGCGCCATCGGTGGCCTCCGGTTCGCTCCGGCCATCCCCGAGTATCCCGTGATGAATGTCTGGGCCAATGCCGAGGGCGCCGTGCTGACTGCCGAAGTGCCAGGGGTCGAGCCGGACGCCCTCGACATCGCCGTACACCAGGACACCGTCACGCTGCGCGGCACCCGCGAGCCCGAGCCGCTCGCGGAGGGCGACGTGGTCCATCGCGCCGAGCGCACCACGGGAGCCTTCGCCCGCAGCTTCACCCTCCCCTTCCGCCTCGATCCGGAATCCGTCAAGGCGAGCTTCAGGCAAGGCGTGCTGACGCTCGAGCTCCCGCGGCCGGAAGCCGAACGGCCCCGCCGCATCAAGGTCCAGAGAGCTTGAGGAGGACGAAATGGCAGAGTTCACCGATAACGGCCAGGACACCATGTCCGGCGACGCGGAGTCCATGCGTACCGGCCCGTCCCTGCTGCCGCCAACCGACATCATCGAGCGGCAGGACGCCTTCCTGATGGTGCTCGACGTGCCCGGGGCCGACCCGGACACCCTCGACGTCTCGTTCGACCAGGGCATCCTCAGCATCTCGGCACAATCGGTATCGACCGCCCCCGAGGGCTATGCCCCGATCTATGCCGAATATCGCGACGGGACCTTCGAGCGGAAGTTCATCGTCTCGGACCGGATCGACGGCAACAATATCGATGCCGTGCTCAGGGATGGCGTCCTGCGCGTGACGCTACCCAAGCAGGTGCCCTCACCCGCCAAGAAGATTTCGGTCAAGCTGAACTGAGGAGGATGACATGGGCATACGCGATCTTGTTCCCTTCGGGCAGCGCGGCTCCCGCACCAACGTACCGTCAACACGCACGGATCGCGAGAGCGATCCGGTCATGGCGCTGCAGGCCGATGTCGACCGGGCGTTCGACGAGTTCTGGAACTTCGTCTCCTTCCCCCTCTCGAACCAGATGTCGCGCAACGCCATCGGCCGCTTCTTCGACGATGAAGCAGGGCGTGGGTTCAATATCGATGTCCGCGACACCGGCAAGGAGATCGACGTTGTCGCCGAGTTGCCCGGTTTCAGCGAGGACGACATAGAGGTGAGCGTCGGGCCGGACAGCGTCACAATCCGAGCCCAACGGGAGGAAAAGCGCAAGGAGCGCGACGGCAGCGCGATTGTGCGGGAACGCAGTTTTGGCATGCTCGAGCGGACCATCGCACTCCCGCCGGGCGCGGAACCCGACGAGGCAACGGCTCGCTTCAAGAACGGCGTCCTAACTGTCGCCATTCCGAAGTCGGCTGATGCGCAATCCCGGCAAAGGAAGATCAGCGTTCGGCACGACTGAGCATCCCGGCACTCGCACCCCCGCCCCGCGGCTCCTCCGCGGGGCATTTTTTGCGACACGAAAGTGACGGCGATCATTGCCGCTCCGGGCCGAAATTCTAGAGTTTCCAGGCCACTTACGCGGCGACAACCCTCAACTTATCTGGAGTTACGAACTATGCGAACCGACAGCGACATCAGGCGCGACATAGAGGCCGAGCTCACATGGGATCCGGACATCGATGCAACCGACATCGCCGTCTCGGTGAAGGAGGGCGTTGCGACACTGGCCGGCTTCGTGCGCAGCTATACGCAGAAATGGGAAGCGGAACGGATCGCCAAGCGGGTCGCCGGGGTGCGCGCCGTGGCCAACGATATCGAGGTCCGCCTGCCCACCGGCATGGATCGGCCTGACCCCGATATCGCGCGCGATGCGGTCGCCAAGCTGAAGGCCGAGCTGCCCTATTCCTCCGATCTGATCAAGATGGTGGTGAAGAATGGTTGGCTCACTCTCGAGGGAGACGTGGAGTGGGAGTACCAGCGCAGCCGGGCAGAGGCCGCCGTGCGCCGGGTCCAGGGTATTAAGGGTGTCTCCAATCTCATCACCCTGAAGCCGAAGCTCCAGCCGGTCGAGATCAAGACCAAGATCCAGGAAGCGCTGCGGCGCCATGCCGAACTGGATGCCCAGCGGATCACCGTGGATGTCAACGGCTCGGAGGTGACCTTGCGGGGCACCGTGAAGTCCTGGGCCGAGAAGGAAGAGGCGGAACGTGCCGCCTGGCGGGCGCCGGGCGTCACTACGGTGAACAACCTGATCGCCGTCGACTGGGCCTGATCGTGGCCGGCGGTGAGGACGACCCCGACCCGGTGACGCTCGCGAGCGAGGATTCCTTCCCCGCGAGCGACCCGCCGGGGTGGATTCCGGTCGCCGCCGGCTCGACTGCCGGGGAGCAGTTCGTAACCAAGGGGGTGTTCATCCGCATCGCGGCCCAGCGGGGCCGCGATGTCGAAGCCCAGCACCTGCTCTTGCGGGCTATCGAGATCGCCAACCAGGAGCACGAGACCACCTCCTGGTTCGCCCTGCGCCTGAATCGCAGGCAGTTCGGCATCTTTGCTGCCTTCCCCGACGAGGCGGCACGCGATCTCGACCTGAACGGGGAAGTCGCCGGGAGGTTGTTGCGGGCGGTGGGAGATTGTCTCGCTCGGCCGCCTTCCATCGAGTTGTGCGACGTGCTGGTGGCCAAGCTGCCTTAGCCGGCCCCGTGGCGACCACAAGGAAACTGACGCTCATCAAGGCTGCCTCGGGCCGCACCGCTAGGCTGCTCTTCGACACCGGACACAAGGGTTTTGGAAGATGGAAGACCAGTCGCTCAGGGATCAGGTCGAAGCCGCGCTCGCGGGTATTCCGGAGCTCCGTGGCCTCAACATCGCGGTAGCCGAGAGCGGCGGTGTGATCACGTTCACCGGGTTCGTCGAGAGTTTCACCCAGAGATGGCTGGCCGAAGATATGGCCAAGCGGATTCCGGGTGTCGCCAGCATCGCCAACGACCTTGAAGTTCGCCTCCCGGCCATCGACGAGCGGCCGGATCCAAGCATCGCCCAGGACATCGTTGTGGTGCTCGATCACGAGATGCCTGAGATCGCCGATCGCATCAAGGTGACGGTCGAAAATGGCTGGGTGACGCTCGAGGGACAGGTTCCCACCCAATCGCAGCGCGAGCGGGTGGCCGAAAATGCCGGCCGGGCGCGCGGCGTCCGGGGGATCACCAATGACTTGGTCGTGAAACCTACGGCCGGCGCCGCGATGCTGCAGAGGAA
>NZ_JAQGJL010000421.1 GCF_028290645.1 Devosia sp.
ATTGCGGACGACCCGCGTCGAGGCCAACGCCTCGCCGGCCCCGCTTCATCTCCTCACAGGGTTCGAGGGGATGGGTCTTTGAAAACTCCGAAGCCGCGAGGCTGTCGGATGCATCAGCATGCCCTACAGCATCGCGACTGTGGCTACCCCCACTCTCAGTCCCTCCGCACAAGGGGAGGGAGGCGCGAGCACCGGCTCCCCAGTCGTCTCCCTCCCGCTTGTGCGGGCTTCGAGCCGGCCGAAGGCAAAATCGCTCCAGTGGAGCGATTTTAGGGGAGAAGGCCATGAGAGCTGCGCTCGAATGGCTGGATCAAGGGTGGGGGTGGCCCACGCTCCGGCAGCCGAGAGTTGGGTCCAGCTCCCGCAAGGATGACATCGAGTTTTTTTGGTGAGCAGGCGGTACGCCGTGCGCGGCGCCCTACCCCCGCCCGCCTTCCTTCAGAATCCGGCCCTTCTCGCGGTTCCAGTCGCGATTCTTCTCGGTCTCGCGCTTGTCGAAGCTCTTCTTGCCCTTGCCGACGCCGATCAGGAGCTTGGCCCGGCCCTGCTCGTTGAAGTAGAGCTTCAGCGGCACGATGGTGTTGCCGGCGCGCTCCACGTCCTGGCTGAGCCGCGCCAGGTCCTTTTTCTTCACCAGCAGTTTGCGCGGGCGCTTCTCTTCATGGTTGAAGCGGTTGGCCTGCAGGTATTCGGGAATGTGCGAGTTGATCAGCCACAGCTCTCCCCGCTCGGGCGACGCATAGGCCTCGGTGATCTGCGCCTTGCCGATGCGCAGCGACTTCACCTCGGTGCCGGTCAACACGATGCCGGCCTCGAGCGTGTCGGTGATCTCGTAGTCGTAGCGAGCCCGGCGGTTCTCCGCGATCGGGCCCGTGACGATCATGTGAGGTTTGTTTGGTTTGGTTGCCATAAAGCTTAGTTGGGCAACAACCCCGCATGCGACAAGGCGAAATCGATCGCCTCCTCGTTTGCCCGGCTGATCGGGGTCAGCGGCAGGCGGAACTCGTTACGGCAGAGACCGAGCCTCGAGGCGGCGTATTTCACCCCGCCGGGATTGTTCTCGAGAAACAGGTTCTTGTGCAGCCAGACCAGCTTGTCCTGCAGCGCCAGCGCCTCGGCGTAGTTGCCCTGCTGGCAGGCGTTCTGGAACAGCGCCGAAAGCCTTGGCGCGACGTTGGAGGTCACCGAGATACAGCCCTGACCACCATGCGCGTTGAAGCCGAGCGCCGTCATATCCTCGCCGGAGAGCAGGATGAAGTCGGCGCCCAGACGCATTCGCTGCATGCTGGCCCGCTCCATGTTCGCCGTCGCATCCTTGACGCCCACGATGTTCGCATGGGCGTCGCGCAGCCGGACGATGGTATCGACGCTGAGGTCGACGACGGTGCGGCCGGGCACCGAGTAGAGCAGGATGGGCAGCGATGTCGCGGACGCCACGGCGGAGAAATGCTGGAACATCCCCTCCTGGGTCGGCTTGTTGTAGTAGGGCACGACCGACAGCACGGCATCGGCACCGACATCCTAGGCGAAGCGCGCCAGCGACACCGCCTCGTCGGTCGAGTTGGAGCCGGCGCCGGCGATAACTGGAACACGCCTGGCGGTCACGTCGACGCAAATCTCGATGACGCGGCGATGCTCGTCGTGGGTGACCGTCGGGCTCTCCCCGGTCGTGCCGACAGGCACGAGGCCGTGCGAGCCCTCGTTGATTTGCCAATCGACGAAATGGCTGAAGGCTTTCTCGTCCAGCGCTCCGTTCGCGAACGGAGTGATGAGCGCTGTGATCGAACCTCGCAACATTTCGGCTGAATTCCTCTTGAGAATGGCGCCGTCCCAGAGCGGTCGCCGCGCTTGTTGGTGGGCCATGCGGCCAGAATATGGCCACATCCCGATCATCGGGGAGCCACAGTCGCGCACCATAGTTTTTCTCGTGCGGCGCGACAAGCAAGCTGTCGATCGAGGGCGCGACGCACACCCACAAGGACCGAGTGGCTAACCAAACGTACACGGGAACCGTGCAACCTTAGGCGCTGCAAGGGTGGGGGCACCTTGTTGGATTTGTTCCGAGGACCAACAGGACGGTTACCATGTTCGTTGCGCGCGGCGCTCGCCGCCTGGGTGCATGCATTCTCGGCCTTAGCCTGATCGTTGCAGCCTCGCTGCCGATCGTCTTGTCACGCGCCAACGACAAGCCCCCCGTGCCGGTCGCCAGGTCCATACCCGTCGTCGCCAGAGCTCCGGCGATCGATTGGGTCACCACCGGCTCGATCAAACCCAAGGCGCCGGTCCCGGACAACGCCCCGTCGGCCCAGTTCAAGCAAGCGGTCGAACTCCTCGCCGACGGCAAGCAGGCCGAAGCCTATCAACTCGCCGTCAACCTCGCCGACACCGCCGAACGCCACGCCATCCAGTGGGCCGCGATCTACTACGGCAATGGCGAAGTGCCCGCCGCCTCCGTCCAGCGCTTCATTGCCGACGCTCCCGACTTCGCCACCGGCGCGGTGTTCAAGACCCGCCTCGAGCAGGCCCTGACCCGGGAGCAGGCCGACGACGCCACGCTGATCAAGCTGCTCGGCGGAGCCATGCCCAACACCCTCGCCGCCCAGATCGCCCTCGCCGAAGCCTATGTCGCCGATGGCCAGAAGGACCGCGCGGCGCGCATCGCCCGCGCCATCTGGACCGAGAACTTCCTCGACAAGACCACCGAAGCCATGGTCCTCGCCAAGCTCGGCGACCTGCTGGACCGCGACGCCCACTGGGCCCGCGCCGTGCACCTGATGATGCACGACCGCGCCACCGGGGTCGAACGGCTGATCAAGTTCATGACCCCGGCGCAGAAGTCGCTGGCCGTGGCGCGCAACGCCGTGTCGCGCAACGCCAAGAGCGCCAAGAAGCTGCTCGACGCGGTCGACCCGTCGATGCATTCGAGCCCGGTGTACCAGTTCAGCCGGGCCCAGCGCGCCCGGCAGTTCGAACTCTGGGACGACGCGATCGCCTGGCTCGACAAGGCCAAGGGCGTGCCGCCCGATGCCGAGGAGTTCTGGTACGAGCGGCGGACGCTGACCCGGCAACTGCTGGCCCTTGGCGAAGTAAAGAGGGCCTACCGCGCCTCCGACGGCTACCGCGAGGGCCCCGACGGACGGCTCGTGGAAGCGCATTTCCACGCCGGCTGGATCGCCTTGGCATTCCTCCACGACCCCAAATCCGCCGCCCCGCATTTCGAGGCGATGGCCACGAACGCGACGCTGCCTGACTCGGTCACCCAGGCCAACTACTGGCTCGGCCGCGCCCGTCAGGAGCTCGGCGACGAAGCCGGTGCCCGCGAAGCCTATGGCAAGGCCGCCGAGTACGGCACGATCTACTATGGCCAATTGGCCCGCTCGGCCCTCGGACTCAAGCCCGTCGCGTTGCGTGACATGCCGGCATGGCAGAAAGCCGAGCCAGGCTTCGAAAGCCGCGAGCTTGTTCGCGCCGTGCATCTGCTCGCCGACAACGGCCACAAGGATATGGCGATTCCCCTGCTCCGCAGCTTCGCCACCACCTTCAAGGACGGCGCCGACCTGCTGCTCGCCGCCCGGCTGGCGCAGGACCTGGGCTCGCACCACCTCGCCATCACCATCGCCGACGCCTCGGAACGCCGGGGCGCGCCGCTCGACCTGTTCAACTTCCCCAAGGACGGCCTGCCCGCAAGGCAACTCGCGTCGATGGACCACGCGGCGATCTACGCCATCACGCGGCAGGAAAGCCGCTTCCAGGTGGACGCGGTATCCTCAGCCGGCGCCCGGGGCCTGATGCAACTGATGCCGGCGACCGCCAAGGAAACCGCCGGCAAGCTCGGCGTCACGTATTCGAAAAGCCGCCTCACCAGCGACGGCGAATACAACGCGCTGCTCGGCTCGACCTATCTAAAGGCGCAGCTCGAATATTTCGACGGCTCGCTGCTTCTCGCCGCCGCCGCCTACAACGCCGGCGCGGGAAACGCCCGTAAGTGGATGGCGACCTTCGGCGACCCGCGTTCGGAGGCCATCGATCCCGTGGTCTGGGTGGAACTGATCCCGGTGCAGGAGACGCGCAAATACGTGCAACGTGTGCTCGGCAACTACCTCGTCTACCGCGCCCGGCTGGGCAAGGACGACCTCAGCATCGACAAGGCGTTGCGGCAAATCCCGGGCTAACTCATCAAGCCGTGAAAGAGTGCATCGCCCCCTTGGGACGCAGCGAAAGCATGCTATCTCTCGGCCATGTTCCCGCGCCGCCCCCGCACCCCGCCCGACGACTACCACAGCTTCGCTAGCCTCCCGGTCACGCTCTACGCTATCGGGCCGGCCGACGAGATAGTCGCCGTGCATGTCTCGGGCCGTCTTGCGATCGGCCGCATCCCGCTGGTCTGCGTACCCGGCTATCAGCGCAACATGGCGGACTTCGCCGATTTCGCGAGCCACTTCCGACGGGCGTTCGGCGATGACTGGCCGGTGGTCCTCATCGACCTCAAAGGCCGGGGCCGCTCCTCCGACCGGGCGGACAAAGCGCGCTACATCTCGACCGTCGACGCGCTCGACCTGATCCAGGTGCTGGCGGCGCTGGCGGTAGACGGCGGCATCTTTGTCGGCCAGGGCTATGGCGGCCAGGTGGTGATGGCGCTTGCTGCCGAGCGGCCCAACCTCATCGCCGGCAGCGTCCTGATCGATGCCGGACCGGTCTCCGATCCGCGGGGGTTGGTGAGGCTTAGGAACAACCTCAAGGATCTCGAAGGCAACCGCTCCGAGGCCGGTTTCCGGGCCATGTCCCGCCGCATGCTGGCGCCCGACTACCCCGCCGCGACCGAGGCCCTGCTCGATGTGCTTGCTGCTCGCTCCCACTATCTCGACAAGCGCAGCAGGGTCCGGGCACTGTTCGACCCGCACCTCGCAAAGATGCTCGAGGCGTTCGAGCACGATGATATCCTCGTGCCGCAGTGGCGGCTTTATGATGCGCTGGCGAGCGCCCCTCTGATGCTGATGCGCACGCAACTGACCGAGCAAGTGCGGCGCGAGACGTTCGAGGAGATGCTCAGGCGCCGCCGCGATGCGGAGGGGTACGTCATCGAGGGCTCGGGCTCCCCTGCCCTGTTGAATACCCCCGAGGATGTCGAACCGATCGCTGAGTTCGTGAGGCGGATCGTAAAGCGCCGCGCGAAGGCAGCCTGACTTTACTGCTTGCCGGCGACCTTCTTCGACTTTGCGATCGCTGCCGCCAGCTCCCGGGCCTGCTCGCGCCAATGCTCCCGCCTGATGCGACCGGCGATACCGAGGTGCTGCTCCACCCAATCGATATTCTCGTCGGAAAAGTCGGCGATCTGGTCGAAGTGATAAACGCCCAGGCTGTTGAGGGCTGTCTCGATGATCGGCAGGATGCCGATGACGTTGGTCAGGTTGTCCGCGCCCCCTGGTTGCGGTGGCTCGATGCCCACCGGCTTGCCGGGCGGACTCTCCGGCTGCTCGGCGACAACCAGTTCCACCGCCTCAACCGCTGAGGCGACTGCCACCCCGGCGGCGACAATCGCTTCATCGGTTGCGATCCCGTCCGGGAGAGCAGCCTTGCGCGCCCTGCCCGGCGCCCGGCGACGCGGCGTCCAGTTCCCTTCGATCGCGCGCATCGCCGCGGCTTCGTCGTCTTCGGAGGCAGAGCCCGCGGGGGCGGCGATCAGGGTTTCAATGGCGGGTTCTGGCGGGGGCGCGGCCGGAACGGCCACTGCCTCCACTTCCGATTCTGGCTCGGACTGCGGCTCTTCTGCCGCCGGTGGCTGGGGATGAGGGTCTGGCGCAGGCTCAACCGCCATCGGCATATCGGCGTCCGGCGCGGCGGCATCCGTGTGTTCAACCGGAATCGCCTGCTCGGACGCTGAGAGAAGAGACTCCGGCTCGACCGAGGCCTCTTCCTTGGCGGGCGCCTCCGGCGCCTTCTCCGTGGGGAACGGGATCACCTCGGCGGTGATGCCGGAGGGTGGCACGGCAGAGGGAGAGGGTTGCGGGACTGTCTGCGGATGCGGGACCCGCTGCCCGGACGTCGTCTCTCCGGCGACGCGCGCCGGTGCAATCTCGGCGACGCGCTTGGCGATCTCGACCACAGGAAGCGGGGCGATGGCAGGGATAGTGATTTCGGGCATCGGCGCGATGCTGTCGGGTCTCGAGGCAGCGATCGATTGGATCGCCTCGCTGAAGTCCGGAGCTACCAAGTCGGCAGGGGCGGCCGGTGTCGCCGGCTTTGAAACCGGCGCGATCACTGGAGCACTGACCAGCGTCGGCGCTGCGTCAGCCGTTGGGGCTGGGGCCGCGACAGCTTCCACCGGCCGTGCCACCCTCGGCGGTGCCAGTCGTAATGCGGCAAGCCGCGCGATAGTACCGACGCTCGCGCCGACTACAAAGGCGAGCAGCAACAGAACTGCGATCTCAAGAACGTGCGCCGGACTCAGCATCGGACGCTCAACCCTTGCGCGCCGGGACGGAGAACCATCCCGTCGCGAGACCAATGACGGCGGCTCCAAGCACGAATGGCCAGTAGATCTCTAGCAGGTAGATCAGCGAATCCAGGGTCATGTCGCGGGCATCACTCGTCGGCAAGGGTAAAGGCGATACGCCGGTTGGCCTGCTTCCCGGCCCGCGTCTCGTTGCTGGCAACGGGCACGCTCTCGCCATAGCCGATAGCATAGAGGCGTTCGGGCCCGATGCCGCGCAGGATCAAGGCGTCGACCACCGCCTCGGCGCGCGAGACGGAAAGCGCCAAATTGGCCTCGTCGTCGCCATCCGCGTCGGTGTGACCTTCGACGTTCACGGTCGCCTCGGGACACAGCGCGAGATAGCCCGCCAGCTCGTCGATGGCCGGCAGCGAACCCTCGGCGATCAGCGCACTGCCCGATTGGAACAGGATCGCGTTGCGGGCGGCGAACGCTCCTACTTTCTCCCTGCAGACCATCAGCGGCGGCAACAGCGTGACGTTGGTCTCCCACTCGTTGAGCATCGGGACCACTGCGAGCGCCGCCAGGGCGGCCCGCCGATCAGCCTCGGTCTCGGCCCGGCCGGAAAATACCCACTTGTCGCCATCGAGTCCGAACTCACCGTCTGCCAGCAGCGCGAGCGCACGGCTCCCCGCATTGGCATTGGTGATGAAATCGGCGGGCAGGCCGCTGCCAATCGTCAGGTCTGCCGATGGCTCCCCGCCGGTGATCACCGCCAGGTACCGCCGCATCGGCTCCGCCGGCACCGAGCCCTTGAAGGCGACAACGCCACCCGGCGCCTTCGTGGCCTCGAACACGTAGCTGCGAACAGCTGTCGCAGCGGGCTCGGCGTGTGCGACCTCGGTCTCGACCGGGACCGCTTCGGGTGCAACCGCAGCCTCGGTGGAATTCTCCGTAGGCTCCTCCTCCGCCGCCGCTACGGCCGTTTCCGGCGTTGGAGCCGCGGCTATTTCAGTCGCCGCTGGTGCGGCCGGCTGTGGCTCAGCCGTAGGTGATGCAACTGCCGCCGGCGCTTCGGCGCCTTGGCTCGGATCGGCGATTGCCGTTTTCCAACTGGCCCCACCGTCTGTGGCCGTGGCTAGCGCCGCCTTTGCGGCGACGGCATCCGCGGGCGTGATCGGTTGCCCGGAAATCGACCATCCGTTGCCATCGTATCTCAGCTCGCCGCTCTCGAGCTTGAGTAGCGCATCGAGCCCGGCGAGCGAGTCGGTGATGAACCCACCGGGCTCACCGGAGCCGACGAGCGTCGTGTCCTTGGCGACCTTGCCCGCTCTCACGGCCACGAGGCGCCGCAACTCCTCGGTGGGCACGTAGCCGGAGAACGTGTAGCTGCCGTCGCTGGTCTTTGCTGCCGACCATACAAACGGAGACACAACCGGAGCCGCGTCCGCGGCCTGGATCGCCACGTGCCACGCAGCGGTGTCGACGGCACTGTGGAGCGTCGTCTCTACAGCGTGACGGGTTGCGGTAGCAGCAACCTTGCCGGTCAGCGACCAGTTGCCCGCGGTAAGATCCAACGCGCCCTCGTCCATCGCGAGCAGCGCATCAAGCCCGGCGATCACCGCGGGGATGAAACCATCGGGTGCGCCGCCGCCAAGTGCCGTGCCGTCGACAACACTGGCGCCGGCGTGAGCCGCCAGATAGCGCTTCAGCTGCTCGGTTGGCACGAAACCGGAGAATGCGACGCTGCCATTGGCAGATTTCTGCGCCCGCCAGACATAGGGATCGACCACCGGCGGCACAGCAGCCTCAGTGGCTGGCGGCAAGGTCACAGTGTAGGTCCAACCTGCCGTTCGGAGGCCGGTGGCCGCAAAAGCGGTCTCCGCCGCGAAGGCTCTCTGCGGCGTATCGACGGCGCCAATAAGGCTCCAGCTGTCTCCGTCATAGTTCACCTTGCCGCTATCCAGCAAAGGCAGCACCCCTAGCGCCTTGGCGGCGGCAGCTTCGAAGTCCTCCGGATTTCCGTCGGCGATGACGGTGGTGTCGGTTGCGGGCTCAGGCAGAGCCCCGGCGAGCGCCTTCCGAACGGCTTCGCTCGGAACGTGACCGGATAGCGAGAACAGCCCGTCCGCCGATTTCTCCGCCGTGAAGGTGAAGGGGGTGGCGAGCGGCGGTTTGATGTTCGCGGCGGCAAGCGCTAGCCCCTGGGGGACTCCTTGCTTGAGGATGGACTCGACGGCTGTAAAATCCTCGATCGTGGCGGCACGCCCATCCAGCGTGAGTATGGTGCCCTGGATCGTTGCGTGGCCCTCGCTCATCCGCCCCAGGGTCCCGATGACGAAATCCACCGCGGACTGGAAGCGCTCCGGCGCCCCGCGGCCGAGTTCGAGACCGGCGGCATCGACACCATCAAGCGCTTCGAGGCGATCCCGGGCACTTGCATCGGGCACGAAACCATCGAGCACTATGCCGTCCGTGGTTCGCTCGGCGCTGAACCAGTATTCGCTGACCAGGGGCGGGCCGAGTGTGACGGTGGTCCCGGAGGGGGTCATCGCGACGCGCACGGATTCGGCCGTGGCCGGATCGGCAGGAGAGCCCGACAGAGCTGAGGTGGCGTCTGAGATAACAGCGCTACCGCGCTCAAGCTTCAGCAAATTCTGCAGCAGCAGCTTCGCGGTGGTCTCAAAGCCTGAGGGAGCCCCGGAGGCGAGAACGAGACTCGTCGAAGCGCTGGCGCCGGCCGGAATGATGTTTTCAAGCTCTGCAATAAAGGCCTCGGTCGGAGCGGCGCCGGAGAGATTCAGGCGCGATCCGTCGTAGTCGGCGCGCCACTCGAAGGGGGATTGAAGCGCCGGCTGGACCTCGCGATAGGCCAGCTTCACCGAGGCGGGGACGGGCTCGGCGGCCAGTCGATTCAGGGCGTCGTAGGCTTCGGGCGATTTGGCGCGGCCCGAAACGGTGAGGTCGAGATCGGCGAGGGCTACTTCTCCCTCATCGAGCTGGGCGACGTAGCCGAGCGCGTAGTCGACGGCGGCGAGCCAGTCGGCGCGGTTGGGAGCGCCGGACATGGGCCGGGTTTCGTCGTGCACACCCTCACCGGCGAGGGCGAGGAGCTGGGCGCGGGCCGCTTCGTCGGGGAGGCCGCCGGAGAGGTTGATGGCGCCGCCCTCTACAGTCGCGATGAAGGGGAACGGGCTAACGTATTCTGCCAGCACGACTTTTGACGTCACGGAGCGCACGCCATGGATGCCGCCGACCTTGGCCACGACGTCGTCGATCATCGCCTGGGTGGTCGCGGTGCCGCTGATGGTGGCGTCGCGCATGTCGAAGGCGAGCGTGGCCCAGTCATATTGTGGAGCGGCGACAATGGCTTGGGCACGCGTGGCGAGGTCGGTCGGGATGGCGGCGCCGCTCGTGGCGATGGCGGCGGCGGTGCCGCCGATCACCGTGACGAAGGCGGGAACGCCCCAACGCAGGAATATGCCGCTCATGCCGCCCCCGGGAGAAGAATGCCGCCGGCGCCTGGCCGACGACGAGCCATAGCGCCAATCAGTGAATCGGAAAAGTGCGTCAATGCCACTGACAATTCGAAGACGCCTGGATGAACCGGTAATCGAGGCCAGATGAACGAAGGCTGAGCACCACCTGAACGCTTCGTACAAAAGAGAAAGGCCCGGCTGACGCCGGGCCTTTCCAATCCGATTGGGCCGTAAGGCTTACTCGAAGGTCTTCTTGAACTCGGACTCGATCTTGTAGCCCACGTCTCGGTCTTCGGTCGACGTGACGGTGCCCTTGACGGACGAGGTATAGCCGCCGCCCGGAGCCCAAGCCAGCTTTGCGGAACCGTAAACGAGATCGTCCCAGCGATCCCGAACAAAACCAACCTCGCCGGTAACAATGATCGTCTCGGTAACTGCCGCCGAAACGCTCGCCGCCACCTGGTAGTTGTCAGCACCAGCGTCGTAAATATTCGCCTGGTACCAACGGCCACCTACGTTGACAGTAACGCCCTCAGACACGGTAGCGCTGAGGGACACACCGGCACCGTAGTCGGTCTCGTCATAGAGGCTATCGTTGATGGCCTCAACCGAGCCCGCGAGCGTGAACATGTCGAACGTGGCCGAGGCCGACGCCAGAACGTTCCAGTAGTCCGACGGCGCAAGATCATCGTGACCAAAAGCACCGGCCAGAACGACCTTGAAGTTGTCGAAGGTGCCGGCGAAGCCAGCATGGGCGCCCCACGACTCTACTTCGCCATCGAGGACACCAGCGGCCGCGACGGTCAAGTGAGCCGCAATACCCTCACCTGCATACGAGATCACGCCAACAGCGGTACCCGCTTCTTGAGGGTCGTCGTTATCGAGCTTTTCGAGGCCGGCACCGATCGAGACGCCGTTGCCCAGATCGGAGACCACCTGGATCACGTGACCGCCATCACCGAGAGCGACATGCGGGCCCCACGAGACGCCGAGGTCAACGTCTTCCGAGTTGAACAGACCGAGCCAGTTCAGGGGCTCGTCCTCGCCCTTCTTCATGAGCGAACCCTTCTTGCCCGCCATGATGACAGTCGCGTCGCCGATCGAAACATAGGCTTCGTCAAGGATCACGCCGCTGGTCGAAGAACCGTTCGACCAAGACGTTTCATCTGTGATGACGCTCTGGCTGACTTGCTTGAGCTTCAGGATCGCCTTGGCCGGACCGAAGTCCGAGTCAGCGGTGGCGGCGAACCGGATCCACGCGTCGAAGCGGCTGTCCCAATCGTTGAAGCCGTCGCCACTGATGAACGTAACATCACCGTCGTCGGCGGCGGTGTTGATCCTAATATCGGTGTTAGAGTAATCGCCCCAGATGAACTTGTACTTCACTTCGCCGGTGATCTGCAGGCAGTTGGTGTCGGACGAGATCGTCAGACCCGACAGGCCCAGAGCGTCGCAAACGTCGAGCGACGTCAAGACGCCGAGATCGGCCGCGTAGGCACCGCCGGTCGAGAGACCTGCCGCCGCCAAAGAACCCAGAAGAAGGCTCCTGATTTTCATTATTGACCTCCAAAGTCAGTCATTCGTGTTGCCGATTGCCCGGCGGTTTGTCGAAACGCGACCACACTTTTGTGTGTGTTGTCGTCGCGTTTGCGACCGACAAACGATCCCATGCATGGATTCGCATTACCCACTCTACGCAGGACTTGGGGAGGCGCAATCGCAGAATGGCTGAATTGGGGCAGAGCCAAGGTGGTTGCGGAGCGCCTGTTGCAGATTCAGCACAGGTTTGGAAACCAAGCCTTAATGCTTGTGAACCGGGCGTTACCTGCCCCGCCGGGCGGTGAGCCCATTGAAATGACAACGTTTGTCAGGCTGGCCAGTCCCACAGCTGGGGACGGACCTCACGCCAGGCGGCCATATGGTCGGCGTGGTTGCCGGCAACCCGGTCCGGGGACCAGTCGCGATACTGCGGCTCGGAGCGCTGTTCAACGAGACAGGCGCTGTCCCAGTCAAGGCCACAGAATTCCAGCAGTTTCCGGGTTCCGCCCTCGCGGTCGGCAGCCAGGCTACCGAGGTCGATGTCGTGGAGCTGGCCCGGGAAGCGGTCATGCCAGGCCTCGATCAGCCGGCCGAAGGCGGCGTGGTAGGGCTGCAGTTCGTCCATGTCGTTGGCGTATTCGTAGCCGCGCGAGGTCAGATACTTCTCGAATATGGCGGCGCAATGCTCGGCGGGCTGGCGGCGGGCGACGACGATGCGGGCATTCGGCAGGGCGAGGCGGATGAAGCCGACGTGGCGATAGTTTGACGGCATCGTGTCAACGGGGACCTTGCCGGCGGGAACGAAGCGTTCCGCCTCGCGCATGTAGGCGCGGCCGAGTTCAGTGAATCGCTGGGGCGGGATTTCGCGCGCGCGTGCTCCCGGATGCTCGGCTAGCAGTTCTCGCACCAGCCTGCCCATGGTGGGCAGTTCGCCCGCGGCGGCCACCGTCGGATGGCGGGCCAGAATCGCTTCGATCGTGGTCTTGCCCGAGCGCGGCAGGCCGACGACGAAGATGGGGGCGCCCTCGCGGAAGCCGGCGTCTTCCAAGGGGGCTGCCACACCCTCGAAGCGGTCGATGTCGGCCTTCAGGCCGGCACGGGCGCTATCGAGGGAGAACGGTGTCCGCTGTCGATGCAGGCGGTTGGCCTCGGTGAAGACGTCGATCGCCTCACGGTGCTCGCCCAGATCGGTGAGGGCCTTGCCGAGGCCGAAGCCGACGAAGATGCGGTCCTCAAGGGGAGCGCCCTCGGCGCGGAACAGCCGCTCCATCGCTTTGATCGGGGCGTCGCGGTGTTCGTGGCGGACGGCATAGGAGCGCTGCAGGTGGGCTTCGCCGAAGCCGGGATTCAACTCGAGCGCGCGATCGAAACTCTCGACCGCCGGTTCGAGGCGATTGAGGTAGCGAAGCGAACGCGCCCGACGCATGCGGAGCTGGGCGTCGTCAGGCAGAGCCCGCAGTGCCGCTTCCACGAGCGCCAGCGCTTCGCTGGAGCGGCCCTCGTCATCCAGCATCATCGCCAGGGCGTTGATTGCGGCGCTGTAATTGGGCCGCAAGGCGATGGCGCGGCGATAGGCGGACTCGGCCTCGATGATGTCGCCGGCATCGCGCAGGGCGTTGCCGAGGTTGAAATGAAAGCCGGGCTCGCCGGGCTTGAGCCCGACGGCGCTGCGCTGGGCGTCGACTGCGTCGTCGACCTGCCCCAGGGCGCGCAGGGCCATGCCGAGATTCGCGTACGCCTCGGCGAATTCAGGATTGATGGCGAGGGCGCACCGCAGGGCAACTGCGGCGTCCTGGTTGCGTCCTGCGGCGTTGAGCGCGACGCCCAGGTTGCCGAGATACTGGGCGTTGGCGCCCTCGGCGGCGACGGCGCGGGCGATGAGGCGCACCGCTTCGTCTGTGCGGCCCTGGGCAAGACGAACGAGGCCGAGCAGGTGATTGGCGGCTGGGTGGGCTGCGTCCATCGCCAGCACCCGCTCGTAATAGGGCGCGGCCTCGGCGGGGCGGCCCGACTGGTGCAGGGCGAGACCCTGCTGCAGCAGCGCGGAAATCGCGGCCTTCGGCGCCACGGTGCCACGGGGTCGAGACGGCTTGGACATCGAGATCACTTCGCGTGGCGCTGAGCAGGGCCGTTGGGGCGTCGGCAGGCCGCGGACTAGGCCGATTGGCTGCCTTGCCTATGCCGCAACTAGTCGTCCATATGACGGCAAATAAGGGTGGGAAAGAAGAAAATGACAGAAGGCAAGGTGGCGGTGGTGACCGGCGCGACCTCGGGGATCGGCCGGGCGACGGCGATCGGGCTGGGGGCGGCAGGCTATCGCGTGGCGATCCTGGGGCGCCGGGAGGCGGAGCTCGAGGAGACGGCGCGGCTTGGCAACGCCAGCTATTGCGGGGTCTGCGACGTGACGGACCCGGCCGCGGTGCATCGCTACTTCACTGATCTGAAAGCGAAATTGGGTCGCATCGATGTGGTGTTCAACAATGCCGGCAGGTTCGCGCCGCAGGCCAGCTTCGGGGATACCGATATCGGGACGTGGCAGGGCATGGTCGACGTCAACCTCAACGGGGCGTTCTATGTGGCGCGGGAGGCTTTCAGGGCGATGCGGGACCAGCACCCGCAGGGTGGGCGGATCATCAATAACGGCTCGATCTCGGCCCATGCGCCGCGGCCGGGCGCAGCGGCTTATACCGCGACAAAGCACGCGATTACCGGCCTGACCAAGGCAATTTCGCTGGACGGGCGGGCCTTCAGCATTGCCTGCGGACAGATCGATATCGGCAATACCGCGACCGACATGACCGCCCGGATGACCACCGGATCGCTGCAGGCTAACGGGACGATGGAGCCCGAGCCGACCTTCGACGTGCAGCATGTGGTGGATGCGATTCTCTTCATGAGCGGCCTGCCGCTCGAGGCGAATGTGCAGTTCATGACGGTGATGGCGACGAACATGCCATTCATTGGCCGCGGATAGGCCACGTTGATGAACGCAAATCTACGGCTTTGCGCGTAGCGGTTCCTGTGTAGTTCCAACCATTTGACATGACATTTTGTGGTCCGCGCGGGCCACCGTGTCATTGTGGCAACATCCGGCGCGATTTGGGCGGTTTCGTGGCGATACGCTTGCCATCCGGACTCGATTCTGCCTAACTCAATACAGACCAAAGGCCCTATGGAGTTGCGAATGAGACTGTCTCGAATCTTGCTGGCCAGCGCCTCGGTGTTGGCAATTTGCGGTGTGGCCAACGCCGCTGATCTGATCGTCGATGAGTCCGCCCCGGTGGATGTGGTTTCGGCCGCACACGACTGGAGCGGTGTCTATGTTGGCGCCTCGGTCGGCTTCGGCACCGGCACGGTCGATTGGACTGGCGACTTCTTCGACGACATCACGGACGCCCCTGGCGGCAGCCTTGATGGCAGCTTCGACGTCAGCGGCTGGACCGCTGGCGTTCAGGCGGGTGCCAACGTTCAGTTCGACATGTTCGTCCTGGGTGTCGAAGGGGACATCAACTGGGCTAACATCACAGGTGAGGGCGAGAATATCGGGCCCGGACCTGACTTCACCGTTCCGAGCGCTACGATTGACTGGATCGGCAGCCTTCGCGGTCGCGCCGGCGTGGCGATCGACCAGGTGCTGCTGTACGGCACCGCCGGCTTTGCGTTTGCAGGTGGCGAGTTCGGCATCACGAACCTCGACTTCGCTGGCGACGATCAGACTGGCGACATCAATGCTACCGGCTGGACCGCCGGCTTCGGCGCGGAAGTGGCGCTCGACGAAAACCTCTCGATCAAGGGCGAGTACCTGTTTACCCACCTTACCCCGGACGAGGTGATCTTCGACATGCCCGCCGATCCCGAGTACCTCGCCACCAACGCCGACATCGGCATCCACACCTTCAAGGTTGGCCTGAACTACTCGTTCTGACCACGTACCTCTCAAAGCTTTCAAGCCGGCCGCTCCCCTGGGGCGGCCGGTTTCGTTTTGGGTTATGCGCTGAACACCCGGTCGCCGGCGATCCAGGTGGAGCGGATTTTGAGGTCGTCGCTCAGGACGGCGAAGTCGGCGCGGGCGCCGCGGGTCAGGTGGCCGCGGTCGGATTCGACGTGCATGGCGGTGGCGGGATAGAGGCTGGCCATGCGGAGGGCTTCGTCGAGGGGGACGCCGATGACCTGGTGCACGTATTTCACCGCGTCGATCATCGTCAGGTCGGCGCCGGCGAGGGTGCCGTCGGCGAGGCGGAGGGCACCGTCCTTCCTGTAGACTTTCCGGCCGGTGAGCTCGAACTCGGTCCAGTCGGTGCCGGTGATCGACATCGCGTCGGAAACGAGGAAGATCTGGCCGGGGCCGCGTTTGGCGCGGAGCGCGATGCCGATCGTGGCGGGATGGACGTGGATGCCGTCGGCGATGAGGCCGGCGTTGAGCGCCGGCAGGTCGAGCACGGCGCCGACGACGCCCGGCTCGCGGTTGCCGATCTGGCTCTGGGCGTTGAACAGGTGGGTGGCCATGGTGGCGCCGGCCGCGGCGGCGGCTCTCACCTCGGCATAGGTGGCGTCGGAGTGGCCGATGCTGATGATGATGCCGGCCTCGGCGAGGCGGGAAATCTGTTGCGGGCCAACGGTTTCGGCGGCGACGGTAATGAGGAGATTCGGGAGCTTTGCCCGCGCGGCGAGGAGCCGTTGCAGGTCCGATTCCTCCATCGGGCGGATGAGGGCGGGATCGTGGGCGCCCTTGCGCGCGACGGAGAGATGCGGGCCCTCGAGGTGGAGGCCGAGGAAGCCGGGGACGCCCGCTGCGGCCGCGGCGATGCCGGCGGCGATGGTCGCCTCGTTCCTCGGCACGGTGTCGGTGACGATGGTGGGAAGGCTGGCGGTGCAGCCGAACTGCGCGAGGATGGAGCAGATGGTGCGGATGGCGTCGACGGTCGGGGTGTCGTTGAGGAGCACTCCGCCGGCGCCGTTGACCTGGAGGTCGATGAAGCCGGGAACGATCAGCGCGCCGTCCGCCGGGACGCGGATGGCGTCGGTGGGCGAATCGGCGGCGATCAGGCCTTCGACTTTGCCATCGGCGACGACCAGCGCCATGCGATCGTGCCATTCGGCGCCGTCGAAGATGCGGGCTCCGGTGAAGGCTTGTTTGGTGGTCATCGTGGCTCCTCGTTCAACTGGGGGGCTGGTGGCTGTGGACCCCCACCCCTGTCCCCTCCCCCTAAGAATGGGGAGGGAGACGACTACATCAGGGCCTCAGTTTGCGTCTCCCTCCCCCTACAGGGGTGGGGGTCGGCGAGCACCGGCGTTTCGGACCCAAGACCTCATATCGTCTCCGTCACCTTCTTCAGGTGCGGGGGGCGGTCGGGGTCGAAGCCGCGGCGGCGGCTCAGGGCTTCGACGAAGGCGTAGAAGCTGACGATCAGGGCGAGGGCGTCGGTGATGGCGTGGCCGGAGGCGGCGAAGGGGAGGCGTTCGGCGGCGCGGGCGTTGACCGAGGTGATGAAGACGCGGGCGCCCTGCCCGGCCAGGCGTTCGGCGATTTCGGCCACCGAGGCTTCGGCGGCATCGCGGGCGGCGAGCGCGAGGACCGGGAAGTGGTGCTCGACGATGCGGGCCGGGCCGTGGATGACCTCGGCGGCGCTGTAGGCTTCGGCATGGATGCCGCAGGTTTCCTTGAACTTCAGCGCTGCCTCGCTGGCGATTGCGAGGGCCGGGCCGCGGCCGAGGACGTAGAGCGACTGATGCTTGTCGAGCGCGCCGAGGAGCGGCGACCAATCGCAGTGCACCGCCTCCTCGAGAACCTGCGGCAGAGAATCGAGAGCCGCGAGCAAGGCCTTGTCTTCCAACCAGTTTCCTACGAGGCCGAGGCCGGCGACGACGGAGGCGACGAAGGTCTTGGTGGCGGCGACGGACTTCTCCTCGCCCGAGCGCAGCGCAATGGTCTGGTGGGCGGCGGCGGCGAGCGGGGAGTCCGGGGTGTTGGTCAGCGCGAAGGTCAGGGCACCGTTGCGGCGGGCCGATTCGGTCATCGCCACGATGTCCGGGCTCTTGCCGGACTGCGAGATGGTGATCGACGCGGTGCGGGCGAGCTTCAGCTCGCGGCCGTAGATGGAGACGATCGAGGGGCCGACCGAGGCGACCGGGACGCCGGCGAGGAGTTCGATGGCGTATTTGAGGAACGAGGACGCGTGGTCGGACGAGCCGCGGGCGATGGTGACGATCGCCGCGGGATCGGCGGCGCGGAGCGCCCTGCCTGCGGCGGCGAAATCGGCCCTGCCCTCGGAGAGGAGGCGGGCGACGGCGGCGGGAGTCTCCTCGACTTCCCGGCGCATGTGGCTGGCGTGGGCATTGGGCGTAGTCTCGGTCACTTGCGGCTGCCTTCCCCGACTCTCAGTTCGGCGACGAAATCATAGGTGTCGCCGCGATAGACCGAGCGGGTGAATTCCACAACCTTGCCGGAGGCGAGGTAGGCGATGCGCTCGATATGGAGGGCGGCGGCGCCGGGCGGGATTTCGAGCAGCCGCGCGTCGTCCTCCTCGAGATTGGCGGCGCGGATGCGCTGGATGGCGCGCACCGGGCGCGAGCCGGACTTTTCGAGGTGGGAATAGAGCGACGAGCCCACGGCGGCGGGATCGGGCAGCGTTGCCGACGACAGGGCAGCGCGCTCGATGGCGAGCGGCATGTCGCCGGAGAGGCGCAAGCGCGCCACCCGCGCGACGCGCTCGCCGGGCGAGAGGCCGAGGATCATGGTTTCCTCGGGCGACGGATCGTAGACGGCGCGATCGAGCCAGACGGCGCGGACGGCCATGCCGCGGCGGGCCATGTCCTCGGTGAACGAGGTGAGCTGGCTCAGCGACTGCTCGACGCGGCTCTGGTGCGGTGCGACGAAGGTACCGGAGCCGTGGCGCTGCACGAGGATGCCGTCGCGCACCAGGTGCTGCACGGCCTTGCGGACGGTGACGCGGGAGACCTCGACCTTGGTGGCGAGATCGCGCTCGGAGGGCAGTGCATCGCCGGGCTTGATGGCGCCACGGGACACGGCATCCTCGATCCAGCGCTTCAACTGAAGGTAGAGCGGACCGCCCTGCGGCAGGATGATGGCGCCGGAGCCGAAGAGTGCGTCTGGTGCGTCAGCCATATAGAACCTGCAACGTGGCAACGGAGCGACGCGCGGGGCGGGACGATGGGAAATCGCGTCTCGATCCGGGCATGCGTCGTCTCCTCCGCACACATAATACCAATAAAAGACCATTGACCAAGCGGAAAATCGGCCCCGACCACAAGACCGCAAAATCGTTGCGCCTCATGGGGCCGAGGCAGAGAGGGCGTCGCGTCGGAGCGCCGAAAGTGACGATTTTGCTAACGCCGACTGGACAAGTGGTATTTTTTTGGCATTACTAGGGGAAAGGAAGGTCCCGATGCTGGCCTGCTATGCGGAGAAAGATTTGGGATCGTTCGGGCCTGGGCTGGAAGTGTGCGTGCCGTGTCGCACCTCCCCGATGTCATCCGAGCGCAGGTTGGGACGCATTTCGCAGCCTGAGCCGGTGGAGAGTTGGATCCCAGCTTTCGCCGGGATGACATCGTGTATGGGGGACCTCTCGGGGGTGATGCAGGCCGTGGCCGAAGGCATGCACTCCCTATCGAACGAATTTGACTATGTGGAGCGCGCGGTTTTGGGGCAACCTCAAGGCTCCGCGTTTCAGGAACCGTTTTCGAGTATCTGCCCATGACGTCCGCGCCTGCCACCGAAGCCGCCGATGCCCGCTACCAGGGGTTCGATACCTGGCGGGACGATGCGATTCTCGCGGCGCTGCTGGAGGGCCAGCAGCGGGCGCTGAACTCGGTCGCCGCGGCGATCCCGGCATTGTCGCAGGCGGCGCGGGCGGCGGCGGAGCGGCTGGCTGGCGGGGGGCGGCTGATCTATATCGCCGCCGGCAGCCCGGCCTTGATGTCGCTGGCCGATGCGCTCGAGATTCCACAGACTTATGGCGTCGCCTACGACCGGATCGTGCTGGTGCTGGCCGATGGCGAGGGGATCGCCAAGCGGCTCAACGGCATGCGCGAGGACGACGCCGAGGGGGCCCGGGCCGACATGGCCGCGGTTGGCGTGGGGCCCGGCGACTGCGTGATCGCGACCTCGGCGAGCGGCTCGACGCCCTATACGGTGGCCGGGATGATGGCGGCGCGCGAGGCCGGGGCGGTGACGATCGGGATTGCCGGGAACGCCGGGGCGAAGCTGCTGGAGGCGGCGGACATCGGGGTGCTGCTCGACGCCGGACCGGAGGTGATCTCGGGCTCGACGCGGATGGGCGCGGGCACGGCGCAGAAGGCGGCGCTCAACATGCTGTCGACTTTGATGGGGGTGCACCTGGGGCACGTCTATGATGGGCTGATGGTCAATGTTAAGGCCGACAACGAGAAGCTGAGGGGCCGCGCGGCTCGCATCGTCACGAAAATCACCGGCGTCGACACGGCCGCGGCCGTGCGGGCGCTGGAGCTATCGGGCGGCGAGGTGAAACCCGCCGTGCTGATTGCGGCGGGGGTCACGACGCCTGCCGAGGCCGGGCTGCTGCTCGGCCAAACCAAGGGAAACCTGCGCATGGCGCTCGCCAAGATCGGCGCCACGACGCCGGCTATATAGCGTCCTGACCGCTGGGTCGGGACGAACAGGAGAGAGAGGACTAATCATGACGCTTACCAAGCATCTGCTTGCAGCGACCGCGGCAATCGCGATCGTTTCGGGAGTGGGCCCGGCCTTCGCCCAGGACGTGAACCTGACGATCGAGAGCTGGCGCACGGACGACCTGGCCGTATGGCAGGACAAGATCATCCCGGCGTTCGAAGCCGCCAATCCCGGCATCAAGGTGACCTTCGCGCCGACCGCGCCGACCGAGTACAACGCGGCGCTCAACGCCAAGCTCGAGGGTGGTTCGGCCGGTGACATCATCACCTGCCGTCCGTTCGACGCCTCGCTCGAGCTGTTCAACAAGGGCTACCTCGCCCCGCTGAACGACCTGCCGGGCATGGAGAACTTCTCGCCGGTGGCCAAGGCCGCGTGGTCGACCGACGACCAGGCGACGACCTTCTGCGTGCCCATGGGTGCGGTGATCCACGGCTTCATCTACAACAAGGACGCGTTCGACGCGCTGGGGCTGACCGAGCCCAAGACCGTCGCCGAGTTCCATGCCGTGCTCGACAAGATCAAGGCCGACGGCACCTACATTCCCCTGGCGATGGGCACCAACGACCAGTGGGAAGCCGCGACCATGGGCTACCAGAACATCGGCCCGACCTACTGGAAGGGTGAAGAGGGGCGCCTCGCGCTCATCGCCGGCACCCAGAAGCTGACCGACCCCGACTGGGTTGCGCCCTATGCGGAACTCGCGAGCTGGAAGCCGTATCTCGGCGACGGCTTCGAGGCGCAGACCTACTCGGACAGCCAGAACCTGTTCACCCTCGGCCGCGCCGCGATCTACCCGGCCGGCTCGTGGGAAATCGCCGGCTTCAACGCCAACGCCCAGTTCAAGATGGGCGCCTTCCCGCCGCCGGTCGTGAATGCCGGGGACAAGTGCTACATCTCGGACCACACCGATATCGGCATCGGGCTGAACGCCAAGTCGCCGAATATCGAGGCGGCCAAGAAGTTCCTGACCTGGGTGGCGTCGAGCGAGTTCGGCACGATCGAGGCCAATGCGCTGCCGGGCTTCTACCCGCTCTCGAACGAGCCGGTGACCATCGAAGATCCGCTGGCGCAGGAATTCGCTTCGTGGCGCGGCGAATGCGAGAAGAGCATCCGCTCGACCTACGCGATCCTCAGCCGCGGCACGCCGAACCTCGAGAACGAGACGTGGAACGCCTCGGTGCAGGTGATCAAGGGCGCCGAGACGCCGGAAGCTGCCGGCGCGCGCCTGCAGGCCGGGCTCGATGCCTGGTACAAGCCGGCCGGGCAGTAAGCTGATATAATCTCGCCGGATCGCCCACGGGCGGTCCGGCTCAACCGGCAATGATCCGGGGGTGGACGACACCCACGGGGTCATTCCCGCGAAAGCGGGAACCTCTGTTTTCTCGCCCGCGGCAGCATCGCAACGGGGGTCCTCGCTTTCGCGGGGATGACACCGAGGGCGGGGCGGAGAGCTGAGCAGATCGCGGCCATTTGGCCGTAAATGTAGCGACCATGGCGGGGGCAGCACCGTGGCAACAATCAGCGTAGCGACCGACGACATCGCCGCAGTCCGAAAACCGTTCAGGTGGCACATCCTGGTGTTCCTGGCTCCGGCGGCGCTGGTCTATACAGCGGTGATGATCTTTCCGCTGATCTCGACGCTGTACCAGGCGTTCTTCTCGCAAGCCTGGGCGTTTGTCGGGTTCGGCAATTTCGTGCAGCTGTTCACCGACTCGCGGCTCAGCGCCAGCTTCTGGAACGCGCTCAGCAACAACGTGTGGTTCTTCCTCATCCACATGGTGGTGCAGAACCCGATCGGCATCCTGCTGGCGGCGCTGCTGAGCAACCCGACGCTGCGGCTGCGCGGCTTTTATCGAACCGCGATCTTCATTCCCGCGGTGCTGTCCTTCGTGATCGTGGGGTTCGTCTGGAAGCTGCTGCTCTCGCCGCTATGGGGGGTGACGCCGACGATCATGAAATTCCTCGGGTTGCGCCAGTTCTTCCAGCCCTGGCTCGGCAAGGAAGAATACGCGCTGACGACACTGAGCCTGATCTCGGTC
>NZ_JAQGJL010000012.1 GCF_028290645.1 Devosia sp.
CAGCACTAAGCGATTTCAGGGGTGAGGGTCATGCGGCGGCTTTTTCGGTCGGTGTGGGGAATTGTTGCGGCCGTTTTCCTGACCCTGAGCCCCGCGCTGGCGGCCGATCGCAGCATCACGCTGCTGCCCGGCGCCGATCTCCCCGGCTTCGATTATTCGGTGCTCAAGGACGTCGATATCGACGCCTGCGAGGCGGCGTGTATCGGGGACCGGATCTGCCGGGCTTTCACGTTCAATGAGAAGGCCAACTGGTGCTTCCTCAAGGGCGCCGTGGGGCCGGAGACGGCGTTCGATGGGGCCACTTCGGGTCGCGTGGAGTTCACGCCGACGCTCGAGGCCAGCACGGCCGAGAGGCTGGGGGAGCTGCCGTTCCCGGCGCAGGATCTCGTCGACTCGGCGCGGTACTATGCCACCAGCCTACCGCAGACCGATCCGCCGCCGCCGGATGTGAGCTACGCCGATCTGGTGGCTGCAGGCGATGCTGCGGCGGCGCGGTCCAACCCGGCTGCGGCGATGGTGTCGTACCGGCAGGCGCTGGCGATCAATGCCAACGATCCGGCGGTGTGGCTGAAGCTGGCGGCAGCGGGCGAGGCGCGGGCTGTCGTCGAAGCGGCGGCGGGCAATGGCGTCTATGAGCTAGGGGTCAACGGCTCCTATGCGGCGGCGAATGCACTGCTCTTGTCGGAGACGATCGCTGAACGGGCCGCGGCGCTGGGGGCACTGGCTGCGGCGCTGGAGCGGCGCGAGATGTGGCGCGAGGCGATTGCGAGCTATCGCGCCAGCGTCGGGCTGATAGACGATACCGAGCTGCAGGCGCGGCTCGACAAGGCGGTGGCGGAACATGGGTTCCGCGTCACCTCGAACCAGGTCGATGCCGAGGCGGCGAACCCGCGGATCTGCGCGGTATTCTCCGATCCGCTGCCCGCGGGCGGCACGGACCTTTCGAGCTATGTGGTGGTCGACGACGCGCCGACGGTGGCGGTCGAGACCGAGCAGAGCCAGATCTGCATTACCGGCGTCGAGCATGGCCGGCGCTATCACATCAAGCTGAGGGCCGGGCTGCCGTCGGCCGGTGGGGAGGAGCTGCGCTCGGATGTCGAGCTCGACCTCTATGTGCCGGATCGCGCGCCGTTCGTGGGCTTTGCCAACAATGCCTATGTGATGCCGGCGGGGCTCGGCGGCGGGCTGCCGATCACTTCGGTGAACGCGAAGACCGCCGACGTGGTGATCTACCGGATCGGCGATCGCTCGATCGCGACGGCGGTGCGCAACGGGATTTTCCAGCGCACGCTCGACGGCTATTCGGCCGAGGACGTGGCGAATTCGACCGGCGAGAAGACCTGGGAGGGTCAGGTCGACCTGGCGCAGGGCGCGCCGAACGCCATGACCGTCACCGCCATCCCGGTGGCGGAAGTGCTCAAGGACGTCCAGCCGGGCGCCTATGTGGTGACCGCCAAGGTCAACGGGGTCAATCAGGAGTTCTGGAAGGAAGTCGCGACGCAGTGGTTCATCGTCACCGACCTGGGGCTGACCACGGTTTCGGGCGACGATGGCCTGCATGCATTCGTTCGCTCGCTGACCAGCGCGCAGCCGGTGGCTAATGCCAAGGTGCGCCTGATTGCGGTGAATAACGAGGTGCTCGGCGAGGCCGTCACCGACGCACAGGGGCGGGCGGATTTCGCGCCGGGCCTCTCGCGCGGCGAGGGCGGACGGGCGCCGCAGCTCATCACTACCGAGACCGATGGCGGGGACTATGCGTTCCTCGATGTGTCGAAGGCAGCGTTCGATCTGACCGATCGCGGTGTCGAGGGCCGGCCGTCGCCGGGGCCGCTCGACCTGTTCGCAACCACCGAGCGCGGCGTCTATCGGCCGGGAGAGACGGTGTTCGTCACGGCGATCCTCCGCGATGTGCATGCCAAGGCGGTGACCGACCTGCCGCTGACCATCGAAGTGCAGCGGCCGGATGGGGTTGTCGATTCCACCGAGCTGCTGAACGACCAGGGGGCCGGCGGCTATTTCGACGCCATCGCGCTCACCGGCGAAGCCATGCGCGGCTCGTGGCAGATCCGGCTTTACGCCGATCCCAAGGCCGAGGCGCTGACCAGTGTCGGCTTCCTCGTCGAGGACTTCGAGCCCGAGCGACTGGCTTTCGAGATCACCGCCGAGGACGCGCCGATCAGGACGGGCGAGGTGACCCCGGTCACCGTCGCGGCGAAATATCTCTATGGCGCCACGGCGCCCGATCTTGCGGTCGAGGCGGATGCGGTGCTGCGGCCGGTGACTTCGCTGGCGGGGTATCCGGGCTATGTGTTCGGCCGGCTCGACGACACGTTCGAGACATCGCGGGAGCCGCTCGGGGTCGTCGGCACCACGGATGCCGACGGCAACGTCGTCGCCGAAGTGACGGTGAGCGAGCCGCAGGCGACGACGCGGCCGCTCGAGGCACAGCTGATCCTGCGGCTGGTCGACAGCAATGGCCGCGCGGTGGAGCGCAGCCTCAGCCGGCCGGTGCTGGCTGATGTCACCCGCATCGGGGTGAAGCCGCAGTTCGAGTCCGGCAACGGGCTTGCCGAGGGCAGCGCTGCCGGGTTCGACGTGATCGCGGTGGCGCCGGACGGTAAGACCGTCGACAAGGCGGGGCTCGAATGGACGCTGTCGCGGGTCGAGACGAACTACCAGTGGTACCGCAATAACGGCACGTGGAAATGGGAAGCGGTCACGACGACGCGGGAAGTCGCGAACGGCACGGCCGATGCGCTGGCCGCTGGTCCGGTGACGATTTCGGCGCCGGTGGACTGGGGCCTCTACCGGCTCGAAGTATCGAGCACGGGCGAGGGCGCGACCTCGACCAGCTATGAGTTCTATGCCGGATACTATTATCCCGAAGCTGGGTCGGACACGCCGGACACGCTGTCGGTGGCGCTCGACAAGCCGGCTTATCGATCGGGCGAGACGGCGATGCTGAAGCTCGATCCGCAGTTCGCGGGCACGGCGCTGGTGATGGTGGTCGACGATCGGATCATCGACATGCAGGCGGTGGAGGTGCCGGAGGGCGGGATTTCGGTGCCGCTGCAGGTGACGGACGACTGGGGCCCGGGCGCGTATGTGACGGCGATGCTGTATCGGCCGGCCAGTGCGGAAGCGAAGCGCATGCCGGCGCGGGCGCTGGGCCTCGCGTTCGCCGACGTCGAGCCGGGCGACCTGAAGCTCGACATGACGCTCGATGCGCCCAAGCAGGCGCTGCCGCGCCAGCCGTTCACGACGACGGTGAAGCTCGCCAATGTGCAGCCGGGGGACAAGGCCTACGTGGCCGTCGCGGCTGTGGATCTGGGTATCCTCAACCTTACGCGGTTCCGGGTTCCGGATCCGGATGGCTGGTTCTTCGGGCAGCGCCAGCTCGGCGTCGAGGTGCGCGATCTTTATGGCCAGCTGATCGACCCGATGCAGGGGACGCCCGGCGCGGTGCGGTCCGGTGGTGACGAAGGCGCGTCGCGTCTCGG
Source organism: Devosia sp. (assembly GCF_028290645.1). Classification (GTDB taxonomy): domain Bacteria; phylum Pseudomonadota; class Alphaproteobacteria; order Rhizobiales; family Devosiaceae; genus Devosia_A. The sequence goes on from NZ_JAQGJL010000012.1 coordinate 3,501, forward strand.
CACGCCGCCGGCGACCACTACACTGGTGGCGCTGCATTCGGGCATTGTCGAAGTGGGGCCGGACGGCACCGCGACGATCAGCTTCGACATGCCGGATTTCAACGGCACAGTGCGGCTGATGGCGATGGCGTGGAGCGCCGGAGCGGTTGGTCATGCTTCGGCGGACGTGATCGTGCGCGATCCGGTGGTGGTGAATTTGAGCCCGCCGCGGTTCCTCAGGCTCGACGATACGTCGCGGCTGCTGGTCGAGGTCAACAATGTCGACGGCGCGGCGGGCACCTACAAGGTGGCGCTCGAGACCGGCGACGGGCTCTCGACCGATGCGCCCGAGACCAGCGTTGACCTCGCGGCCGGTGGTCGCGTGGGCCTCGACCTGAAGCTTACGGGCACGGCGATCGGGGACCAGAGTCTCAGGGTGATCGTGACGGCGCCGAATGGCGATGCGCTGGTCAAGGAGCTGGTGCTCGGGGTGCGTGCGGCCAGTGCGCCGGAGACGACGAGCCAGGTGATCCCGATCGGGGTTGGGGAGACGGTGAGGCTCGATGCCAGCTACTTTGCCGGCATGGTGCCGCATAGCGGGTCACTGACGCTGGCAGTCGGGCCGATTGCCCGGCTCGATGTGCCGGGGCTGCTGATGCAGCTCGACCGCTACCCCTATGGTTGCGCCGAGCAGGTTTCGAGCCGTGCCCTGCCGCTGCTCTATCTCAACGAAGTCGCCTCGATGATCGGGTTGGGCGATGACGAGGCGATCACGCAGCGGGTGAAGGACGCGATCAAGAACCTCTTATCGAAGCAGACCTCCAACGGCGGGTTCGGGCTCTGGGGGCCGTATGACACGACCGACCTGTGGCTCGACTCCTATGTCACCGAGTTCCTGCTGCGCGCCAAGGCGGAGGGTTATGAGGTGCCGGAGCTGGCGATGACGCGGGCGCTCGACAACCTCGGCAACCAGGTGTCCTACGCCACCGACTTCACCGTCGGCGGCGAGGACGTGGCCTTCGCGCTCTATGACCTGGCGCGGGCCGGCCGGGCTGCGATCGGGGACCTGCGTTACTATCTCGAGGCGCGGCTCAGCGCCTTCGGTTCGCCCTTGGCCAAGGCCCAGCTCGGTGCTGCGCTGGCGCTTTATGGCGACCGGACCCGGGCGGCGACGGCCTTCCAGGCGGCGGTCGAGGACCTGCAGGTGCGCGAGGACCGGGCGAAGTACCGGGCGGACTATGGCAGCCAGCTGCGTGATACGGCGGGGGTGCTCGCACTCGCCGCCGAGTTCACGCCGTCGGGTGTCGATATCGCGGCGCTGACCACGAAGCTCGCGGCGCTGCGCGACCAGGCCCGCTACACCTCCACCCAGGAGGATGCGTGGACGCTGGTGGCCGCGGCGGCACTCGGCCGCGAGGCCGGGGATGGGACGATCACCATCGATGGCGAGCCGCTGACCGGCACGGTGTATCGCCGCTACGACCAGGAGATCTTCGACGGCGCGCCCGTCGCGGTGACCAATAACGGCAACCGGGCGACCGAGATGAAGGTGACGGTCACCGCCATCCCGGCCGTGCCGCCGCCGGCGCGCTCGAACGGCTTCACCATCACGCGGGAATACTTCCTTCCCGATGGCACGCCGGCCGATCTCGCGAGTGTCGCGCAGAACGACCGGTTCGTGGTGGTGCTGACGACGCAGCCGACGCAGCTGGGTTCGGGACAGTATGTGGTGGCCGATCCGCTGCCGGCCGGGTTCGAGATCGAGAACCCGGACCTGCTGCAGGGCTCGGGCGTCGCGGACCTGAGCTGGCTCACGGTCGATCCGCCGAGCCATGTGGAATCGCGGACCGACCAGTTCGTCGCCGCGTTCCGCTTCACCGCGCAGGCGAGCAGCGTCACCACCGCCTACATGGTGCGGGCGGTGTCGCCGGGGACGTTCGTGATGCCCGGGGCGACGGTCGAGGACATGTATCGGCCCGAGCTTCGCGCCAATACCGACGCGGGCACGATCGAGGTCAGCGCGACTGGGCGATGAGCACCGTCGCGCACAAACAAAAGTCTCGGCGCCCGCGCGCGCCGGGGCTCTTTACCGCGACGCTGATTGTCCTCGCGGGGGTGGCGCTGGTTGGCAGCCAGTATGGCCTCGCCGTGCTGCGCGATATCCGGGCGACGCTGCCGCCGGTGCCGGTGGTGTCGGCGCTGCCGGTTTCGACGGCGGTGGTCGACAGGGCAGGGCTGCTGCTGAGGCCGTTCACCACGGATGGCGGGCGCTGGCGGCTGCCGGTGAGTGTCGGCGAGGTGGACCGGCGGTTCATCGAGATGCTGCTGGCCTATGAGGACCAGCATTTCGAGGAGCATCACGGGATCGACTGGCCGTCGATGCTGCGGGCGGCGGTGCAGTATGCCGGAGCGGGGCGCATCGTTTCGGGCGGCTCGACGCTGACCATGCAGGTGGCGCGGCTGATCGGCGGGGAGCCGACGCGCAACGTGGCCGGCAAGGTGCGCCAGATGGTGCATGCGGATGCGCTGGAGCGGGCGCTGAGCAAGGACGAGATCCTGACGCTCTACCTGACGCTTGCCCCCTATGGTGGCAATATCGAGGGTATTCGCGCCGCCAGCCTCGCCTATTTCGGCAAGGAGCCGGCGCGGCTCACCACGGCCGAATGCGCGCTGCTGGTGGCGCTGCCGCAATCGCCCGAGGCGCGGCGGCCGGACCGGGATCCGGCGGTGGCGCTGGCGGCGCGGAACCTGGTGCTCGACCGCATGGTCGGGGCGGGGGTGATCGGCGCCGAGGAAGCGGAGGCGGCGAAACAGGAGCCGATCCCGAAGGCGCGCCGGGAGTTCCCGATGCTCGCGGCGCATCTGGCGGAGGAGGCGGTGAAGGCGCGGCCCAATGCGCGGCAGATCGCGTTGACCGTCGACCGGACCTTGCAGGCGAAGCTCGAACAGCTCGGCGCGAACCGGGCGGCGCAGCTTGGCTCGAAGCTTTCGGTGGCTATTGTCGTCGCCGACCAGCAAACCGGCAATATCCTTGCCTCGGTCGGTTCGGCCGGGCTCTTCAATGCCGACAGCGACGGCTATGTCGACATGACCGAGGCGGTGCGCTCGCCCGGCTCGACGCTGAAGCCGCTGATCTACGGGCTGGCGTTCGAGCTTGGCCTTGCCCATCCCGAGAGCCTGATCGAGGATCGGCCGACGGCGTTCAACGGCTACGTGCCGGTGAACTTCGACGGGTTCAGTCGTGGCACGGTCACCATCCGGCAGGCGCTGACGGAGTCGCTCAATATCCCGGCGGTGGTGGTGCTCGACGCGGTGGGCCCGGCGCGGCTGGTGGCGCGGATCAAGCGGGCGCATGCCAATCCGCTGCTGCCGGCGGACACGGCGCCGAGCCTCGCGGTTGGGCTTGGTGGGGTCGGGGTGACGCTGCGCGACCTGGTGTCGATCTATGCGGCGATCGGGCGGGGCGGGACGCCGGTGGTGCTCAGGGACGGGGTGAAGCCGGTGGCGGAGGAGACGGAGATTCCGGCGCCGGTGCTGGATCCGGTGGCGGCCTGGTATGTCGCCAACGTGCTCGCCGACGTGCCGCCGCCGCTCAATGGGTCGCCTGGGCGGATCGCGTACAAGACGGGCACGTCTTACGGCTATCGCGACGCGTGGGCGATCGGGTTCGACGGCGCGACGGTGATCGGGGTTTGGGTGGGGCGGCCGGACAATGCGCAGGTGCCGGGGATCACCGGGATCGCGGCGGCGGCGCCGATCCTGTTCGAGAGTTTCGACCGGCTGGCGGAGAAGACCGTGCCACTGCGCGATGCGCCGCCCGGGGTGATCTTTGCCTCGAACTCCAAGTTGCCGCTGCCGCTTCGCCGCTTCCGGCATCCGGACGACCAGAAGGTGAAGCGCGATGCGGCGCCGGAGATTGCCTATCCGAGCGACGGGGTCGATGTGGACCTGGGACTGGCCTCGGGGAACGAGGCGCCGCTGATCGTCAAGGTGCGCAACGGCGTGCCGCCGTTCACGTTCTTTGCCAACGGGGCGCCGTTCGGGCGCTCGGCGTTTGCGCGGCAGAACAGCTGGCGGCCGGATGGACCGGGCTTCGTGACGCTGTCGGTGGTCGATGCCGAGGGGCGGTCGGATAGTGTGAACGTGTTTTTGGACTGAGCGGGTGGTGCCCCAAACTCGGTGCCATCCCTGCGGAAGCGGGTCGCAAGAGCCGAGCAGACGGCCCCTCCCATCCCTCCCCATAGAGGGGAGGGTGCCGCATCGAGTACGTGGCACCAACTCGCCTAGCCACCGGCCGGGCACCTCCCCTTTATGGGGGAGGATGGGAGGGGGCTCTCTGCTTCAGTACGCGCCCGCTACTTCGTGATCGTCATGCCTTCCAGCTGCGCGACATCCGTCGGCAGCTCCCCGTCTCCTGCCGCCAAACCATTCACCTGCAAGATGTACGCCACGAGGTCGGCGTAGGTTTCGGCGGGGAGGGTGCCGGGGCGGGAGGGGGGCATCTTGTCGTGGGCGTGGGTGTAGAGCGCGGCGACGGACTGGCCCCGCCACTTGCCGTCGAAATATTCGCCGGCAAGCGGCGGGCCGTAGGTGGCGCTGATCAGGTTCTGGCCGTGGCAGGAGACGCAATTGGCTTCGTAAGCGACCTTGCCGCGCTCGGCTTGCGCCGCGGTGAAGGTCGGCGGCGTGCCGGATGCAGTGCTCGCCGCATCGGTGGACGGGACGGCGGCGGTGTCGGTGCTGGCAGCGGCGCCGGCAGCGGCGGCATCGCCCTCACCCTTGTAGGTGAAGACCAAGATCGAGCCCGGATTCTGCATCGTCGTGGTGGTGCCGCCCGCCAGCGCCTCGGCGAGCCCGCCCGTGTCGGTCGCTACATAGATGGTCTTCTTGTCGGGGCTCAGCGCCACGTCGCGGAAGCGGTTCTCGGACTGGAAGTAGCGCTCGATCGGACCGCCGAGGCCCTTGCCGTCGGCGCCGAGCGGCAGGCGGTAAAGCGAGCCGCGTTTCAGCGTGGTGACCAGCAGCGAGTTCTCCCAGCCCGGGATGCCTTCGCCGGCTTTTGGCATGTAGGTCTGGATGCTCGAGGCGGCGACGGTCGGCCAGCAGATGAAATCGATGCCCTTGCAGACCGGGTCGGTGAAGTCCCAGTCGCTGGGGACGGTGAACATCGTTGCCAGCGGGTCCTGCATGGGTTCGGTCCATGAGGTCTCGTCCTCGACGGGGACGGAGGGGTCGATGGTGATGTCGCTGAACTGCAGCTGGTCGCAGGGCGTCGTCGCGTCCTTCCAGCGGGCGAACTGGTAGGCCTTGTCGTCGCGGAAACCGGCGACATGCGGCCAGCCGTAATTGCCGCCGGCGACGAGGACGTTCACTTCGTCATCGGTCTTGGGGCCCTGCTCGGAGGCGTAGAGGGTGCCGTCGGGGCCGAAATCGATGCCCTGCATGTTGCGATGGCCGTAGGTGAAGACGTGGCTCTTGACGCCGCCAAGGTCCGGATTGTCCTCGGGGATCGAGCCATCGAGGTTCAGCCGCAGCGACTTGCCCTGGTAGGCGATGTAGTTCTTCGCGGCGAGTTCGTCGGCGGTGGGAAGGCGCTGCGCCTCGATCGGGATGCACCAGTTGCCGAGCTGGTCCTTACCGCCGTCGCCGATGGTGTAGTAGATCTTGCCGTCGGGTCCGATCTTCATGCGGCCCGAGTTGTGGTCGTTGTAGGCCGGGAGACCGACGATAAGCTCGGTGGGATCGCTGAGCAGGCCCGTCGCCGGATCGTAGGTCAGCCGCACCAGCTTGGTGTAGAGGTCGTGGTAGGGGCTGAAGGGATCGGCCACCCAGGAGACGCCGCCGCGCGACTTATCGACATAGGTGTAGGCGGTGTAGACGTAATCGTTGCCGGTACCCTTCAGCAGCCCCGGATCGAGCGCCAGGCCGAGCAGGCCATCCTGTCCGCCGGGGGCGGAGACTTCCTCGATATCGATGGCCACCTGCTTGCTGCCATCGGCCGGGTTGATGCGGGTGATCCTGCCGCCCACGCGTTCGGTGACCCACAGGTAGTCATCGGGGCCCCAGGTGAGTTCCCACGGGCCTTCGAGGCCGCTGGTCAGCACCTTTTCCTCGAACTGCCTGGTACCTGCCACCACGGAGGCCGGCGTGTCCTGGGCGAGTGCCGGTAGTGCAGCGCCCAGCATGGCGACGGCAAGGGCGAGCGTTGCGGAAAGTCTCACGGCGTTCCTCCAATGGTGTCGCGGCCCAACCCGCATGGAGCGGGTTGGTTCCGGCGTGGGCAAGCAGTAACGGAGACAGCGTCACGCCGGCGTTAGGCGTGACGGCAGTTATTGTGCGTCGTGTTTCCAGCCCAGGAGGCGCTCGGCCTTCGACGAATTGAAGAAACTGCGGAAGCCGCTGAGATCACCCTTGATCGGAATATTGGGGAAGTGCTTGGCCGCCAGTTCGAGGCTGGGCACTTCGACAGTGGTGTCCGGGCCGACGATGTAGAACACCTCGTGGCCGACAAAATCGGCGGTGAGGCTCAACAGGCACGCGCGCGCCGCGGCGTCGAAGCGGGTGTAGGCAAAGAGGTGCTTCGCCGGGTCCGGACTTTCGGAGGTGAAGCTGCGCGCCGCGAGCGCCCGCTCCGGCACCACCCAGTGGAAGCGCATGCTGGCGATGCGCATGTTCTCGTAGCGCCGGACGAAGGTGTCGGCCTGCTGCTCGCAGATCCATTTCGACAGGCTGTACGGATCCTCGGTGTAGTTTGGGTGCTCCTCGTCGAGCGGCAGGTAGTCGTAGCGCGGGGCACGGCTGTAGGAATGCCCGATGGCGTTGACGCTCGAGGCCTGGCAGACGCGCAGGATGCCGTGCTCGGCTGCGGCGCGCAGCACGTTGTAGCTGCCGACCACGTTGTTGTTGTGGACGATGTGGTCCGGATGGCGGCCTGGGGAGGGGATGGCCGCCATGTGGATGACGCCGTCGCAGCCGGCGAAGGCCTCGACGAGCTTTTCATATTCGCTCATGTCGGCCTGGACGAAATGCAGGTTGCCCCGCTCCTCGGTCTCGGGCGCCGCGACGCGGTCGATGCAGACGAGGGTGTGACCCTGCTTCAGGGCTTCGGCAGTGATGGCGCGGCCGATGCCGCCGCTCGAGCCGGTGAGTGCGATCTTCATTCACGTGATCCTAGTTCGCGTATACGGCCTGGCGCAGGCCGCGGATGTAGCCGATGGCGTAGAGCCGGCCGAAGGAGGAGTAGCCGGCGTGCTCGTTGCTGTCGCCTTCGACGGTGGGGACGTGGTCCGGGCGCAGCACGCCGTCGAAACCGATGTCCTTGTACGCCTTCATGCAGGCGAGCATGTCGGTCTTGCCGGCATCGTGCCAGGTTTCCTCGAACGCGGTCGGCACGCCTTTGACGTCGCGGAAGTGGACGAAGCTGATCTTCTTGCCGAAGCGCCTGATCTCGCGCGGCAGGTCGTCGGTCATCAGCGTGAAGTTTCCCTGGCACATGGTGATGGTGTTGTGGTCACTCGGCAGCATGTCGATCAGGCGGTGATAGTTGTCGATGGTGCGCATGATGCGGCTCACGCCCTTGATCGGGGTGATCGGCGGATCATCGGGGTGCATCGAGAGCTTGACGTTGGCCTTCTCGGCGACCGGCAGGACTTTGCGCAGGAAGTATTCGAGGTTGGTCCAGAGCTCGGCTTCGCTGATCGGCGGGTTGGAGGTGATGCTGTCGGGCACGTCGTTGGCGTTGAAGCTGGTGACCACCGAGCCGCCGCGCGAGGGCGTCGCCATGTTGGTGCGGACCCAGTTGAAATCGGTCATCCACTCGTAGCACCAGACCGGGATGCCGAGCTTGCCCATGTTGGTGAGCAGTTCGCACACGACGTCGATTTCCGCATCGCGCCCCTCGAGGCCGCGCTTGGCGAGGTTCAGCGGCGGGCGCGACTCGATCACCTCGATCTTGAAGCCACCTTCCGCGTAGCGGTCCTTCATGCGCTGCAGCGCCGAGAGGCTCGAGACACGCTCGCCCGCCTGCAGGGTGTCGAACGGTAGGCCCGCAACCGCCAGGTCGACGCCGGCCTGCTTGGCCAGCTTCCACAGCGGGGACGGCGTGGGGTTGATGAATTCGGCGATTTCGAGCATGGCGCGGAAGGTCCTATGAAGTCGAGGCGTGGGAATGACGGCCGGCAATACGGCTCAAACAACGCTGGCGGCTGACAGAATGAACACGGCCCGGGGGCCGTGTCGCTTATGCTTTCGGAGGTCTGTGGATCAGGAGGGCAGGAACGCCGACAGGCGCTCGCGCACCACCTCGGGCTGCTGGGAATAGAGGTAGCACGAGGCAGTGTGGTGTGAGTTGAGCTCGTACAGAGGCGGCTGCGTCTTGCAGATCTCCATTGCCGCCGGACAGCGCGACATGAACGGACAGCCATGGCTGCGGCCGCCGCCTTCGCGCACCTTGATCTGCTGCTCGCCCCAGCGCCGGTTGAGATCGGGCCACGGGATCGAGTCGACCAGGAGCTTGGTATAGGGGTGCTGCGGCTCCTTGATCACGGTGTCGACGTCGCCGGCTTCCATGACGCCGCCGCGGTAGAGCACGATGATCGACTTGGCGATGTGATAGGCCGTCGTCAGGTCGTGGGTGATGTAGATGATCGACACGCCATGGTCGCGCTGCAGGTTGCGCAGCGTCTCGAGGATGTTGGCGCGCAGCGACGCATCCACCATCGAGACCGGTTCGTCGGCGATCAGCAGGCGCGGCTTCAGCAGCAGGGCGCGGGCGACGTTGATGCGCTGGCGCTGGCCGCCGGAGAGCTGGTGCGGGAAGCGTCCGAGCACGTCCTCGGGGCGGAGGCCGACCGCGGTCAGCGCCTCTTCCATCTTCTTGCGGGCTTCCGCCTTGGTGCGCGCCAGCTTGAACTGCTTGATCGGAACGGTCAGCAGATGGTCGACGGTGTAGAACGGATTGAACACCGCGAACGGGTCCTGGAACACCGCCTGCACTTCGCGCCGATAGGCCAGCTTATCCTTGCCGCGCAGGGTGGTTATGTTCTTGCCGCGATAGAGGATCTCGCCGGTGGTAGGGGTGATGAAGCCCAGCAGCAGCATGGCCAGCGTGGTCTTGCCGCTGCCGCTCTCGCCGGCCACGGTCATGATGGTCGGCTCATCCTCCTTGAGGGTGAGCGAGATGTCCTGCAGGGCGATGGTCGCGTTGGCGTTGATCACCCCGCGCGAATAGACCTTGGTGACGTTCCTGAGTTCCAGAAGGTTAGACATTGAGCGCGTCCTGGTCATAGAGGTGGCAGGCCACCATTCGCCCGCCCGGCAGGGCCTTGAGCTTGGGCTTTTCACTGCGCGAGCGATCCGACGCATAGGGGCAGCGCGGATGGAAGGCGCAGCCGCTGGGCAGGCGGAGCAGGGATGGCGCGAGGCCGGGGATGCCCTGGAACACGCCCTTGTTGTCGAGGTTGGGGAGGCTCGAGATCAGGGCCTGGGCATAGGGATGCTTGGGCTCGGTGAACATCTCCCGGACCGTCGAGATCTCGACGAGGCGCCCGGCATACATCACCGCCACCTTGTCGACGAACTGCGCCATCAGGCCCATGTCGTGGCCGATCAGGATGACTGCGGCGTTGATCTGCTTCTGGACGCGGTCGATAGTCTCCATCACCTGGCGCTGGGTCACCACGTCGAGCGCGCTGGTCGGCTCGTCGCAGATGATGACCTTGGGTTCGAGCAGGATGCCGATGGCGATGCAGACGCGCTGCTTCATGCCGCCCGAGAGTTCGTGGGCGTACATGCGGAAGACGGCCGGATCGAGATCGACCGACTTCAGGGCATGGATGCAGCGTTCGTGGATGGCTGCGCGGCTCTGGCCGTTGAGATGCGACTTCACCGCATCGACCATCTGCTCGCCGATCCGGGTGACCGGGTTCAGCGAGTTCATGGCGCCCTGCGGGATATAGGCGATCTTCGAAAGGCGCGCCTTGCGCATGTCCTCGTCCTTGAGGCCCATGAGCTCGGTGCCGTCGATGGTCACCGTGCCGCCTTCGATGCGGCCCGGCTGCTTGATCATGCGCATCATGGCGAGGGCGAGGGTCGACTTGCCCGAGCCGGATTCGCCCACCATGCCAAGCTTCTGGCCGGCATGGAGGTCGAAGCTCACGTCGTCGAGCGCCTTGGCCCGGCCGAGGTCGGTGTAGTAGGTGACCTCGAGGTTCTCGACCTTGAGGACCGGGGTCTGGGTACCGGCGGCGAAAGGCGCGCGGCGCGTACCGGCCTGGTTGTCTGCGGTTGCAAGGTTCATCTGCGTCACTCCGTCTTGCGCACGCGTGGATTGGCCAGTTCGTCGAGGCCCATGTTGATGAGGGCGAGCGATCCGAGGATCAGGATCATGGCTATCGATGGGGCAATCGGCCACCACCACCAGCCATTGAAGAAGGCGCCCTGCAGCTGCGCCGCCCAGATGATGTTGCCGAGCAGCGGTTCACGCAGCGGCCCGAGGCCGAGCACGGCGAGGTAGAACGAGGCGAACACGGCGGCGAAGACCTGTCCCACGAAGGCCGCGGCGATAAACGGCAGGAGGTTCGGCAGGATCTCCTTGAAGATGATGCCGACATCGGAAACGCCGGACAGCTTGGCTACGGAGACGAACTGTCGCTCCTTCATGGTGAGCACCTGGGCGCGGATCACCAGCGTCGGTCCCATCCAGGCGAGCATCACGACGATCAGCGCCATGGTGATGATGGTGACGTCGCGCTTGTCGAGCGAGCCGGCGACGACCACCTGGATCAGCAGCACCGGGATCGGCGTGAGGATCTGGCAGATGGTGCGGACGGTGGCGTCGATCCAGCCGCCGAAATAGGCGGAGGTGAACCCGAGGACGACGCCGATCATGGTGCCGAGGCCGCCGGCGAGGACGCCGATGATGGCGGTCTGCCACATGCCGACGACCATCGCCGCCACGAGGTTACGGCCGAAGAAGTCGGTGCCGAACGGGTATTGCAGGCTGGGCGGCTTGCGGGTGGCGACCGACAGCGGATAGGCGTGCTTGGGGTTGATCACCATGAAGCCGATCACGGTGAACAGGATCAGGCCGAGCAGGATCAGCAGGCCAACGGCCAGTCCCTTGTTCCGGCGGAAATAGCGCAGCAGCAATACGAGGCCGGTTGGCTGTTCGATCGAGGCTTGTGCGATTGCGGGTGAGGTTGCGGTTAGGGTCGTCAATTGTCCGGTTCCTACTGGTTGCGCACGCGCGGGTCGAGCAGCGGATAGACGAACTCGAGCACTGCCATCAGCACCGCGATGGCGATGGTGATGAACAGCACGATCCCGTAGATGGTCGGGAAGTCGTTCGAACGAATGGCGTTGTTGAGCACCGTTCCGAGGCCGGGGAGGCCGAAAATGCCTTCGACGATGATCGCGGAGGTGACGACCGTACCGAGCGCCAGCGCGAGGCCGGTCACCTGCGGCAGCAGCGTGTTCCTGAGATAGTAGTCGCGGAAGATGCGACCGCCCGTCAGGCCCTTGTGCTCGGCGAAGTTCACGTAGTCCTCGCCCTGGATGGTGACACCCATGCCACGCATCGACAGCACCCAACCGCCGACCGAGCCGAGGATCAGTGCGAGGCCGGGAAGCAGCTGGTGCAGCAGCAGGTCGAAGGCGAAGTCCCAGGACCAGGTCGGCACGACGCCGATCGAGTAAGCGCCGCCCAGCGGCAGGAGCTTCAGACGGAAGCCGATGAAGAACAGCAGCAACACACCCATGATGACGGGGGGTACGCCGGTCAGCAGCACGAAGGGCGTGGCGATCGAGCGCAGCCACTGGGGCGCCTTGGGCCAGGCCGAGATGGCGCCGAGCAGGTTGCCGATGACGAAACTGAGAATGGTGGTGACCATCAGCAGGCCGAAGGTCCAGGGCAGGGCCTGCGCGATGATGTCGGCGACGGTCGCGGGATAGCGGTTGAGCGAATACCCGAAATCCAGGCGGACCACGTTGCCGAGGTAGTTCCAGTACTGCTCGAGCAGCGGCTTATCGAGGCCGAACTGCTGGTTCATGCTGGCGATAAGCTTCTCGATGTCGCCGGAAGAGAAACCGCCGGAGCGCGACAATTCGGCGAAGCGTTCGCGGATGGCGTTGCGAGGACTGAGGCGGGGAACGAAGAAAACGATCGTGGATGCGGCCCAGATGACCAGAACCAGGAAGGATAGACGCTTGGCAATCAGCTTGAAGTTCACTCGGTCAACTCCGGCACGGTGACGTTTTGGGGGAGTGCGCGCGGACGCGCACTCCAATGTCGGAACTTCAGGTTTACTGCGCGCCAGACGGCTGCAGCGAGGTGATCACCAGCATGCCGGTGTGGGCCCAGAACGCGCCGTTGGTACCCATTGCCGGGTTGGCAGCGGTCGGCCAGTTCTTCCAGTAGTGCTGGTTGTAGGCGATGCGGTGCAGCCACTGGATGATCGGCACGTCGATCTGGTCGCGCCAGTAGATGCCGAGCGCCTTGGCGGCACCTTCCTGGAACTTCGGATCGTCCGACGACAGCGGGGCGATCGAGTCGAGGATCTGGTCGTATTCCGGGTTCTTGTAGCGCGAGAACCGGCTGTTGCCCGCCGCGGTGCCGACGTTTGCGCTGTACTTGCCGTGGAAGAGGTTAAGAGCTTCGAACGGGTCGAACAGGGAAGCGCCATGGCCGAACATGTAGAGGCCGGCCTTGCCGTCCGCCATGTTCTGATAGGCGTCGGGCCCAAAGTTGATCGCGGCATCGAAACCAGCCGTACGCAGCATTTCGACCAGGATCGGAACGATGTCGCCGTGGATGTTTTCGAAGCCCTGGATCGTGGCGTCGATGGTCTTGCCGTCCTTCTCCCACAGCCCGTCGCCGTTCAGGGCGAACCCTGCTTCGGTCATGAGCTTGGCGCTCTCGTCGAGATCGAACTTGCGGGGCTGATACTGCTCCTCGAGCGCCTTGACGGCGGGCGAGTCAGCGAAGGCCTGCAGGTTCGGATAGAGCGGGAACGGGTAGATCGAGGCAATCCCGGCGCCGTCATAGAGCACGTCGTTGATGGCGTCGCGGTTGACCGCCAGGCTGATCGCGCGGCGGACCCGAACATCGCTGTACGGCTCCAACTGCGTGTTCATCCACAGCGAATTCGGCCACCAGTCGAGGTAACCGTACGGCGACTCGTTGCCGGTATGCGTGGTGACTTCCGGGTTCTGGGCAAGGATGTTGCCGATCACCGAGGAACGCATGTCGAGCGCGGAGTCGAATTCGTTGTTCACGATGCGCTGCGCAACGGTGTCCATCGAGACACCGGTGATGTTGGCGATGATGATGCGCTTGACGGCGGGCTCGGCAATGCGGCCTGCAGTCACCGCCCACCAGTCGGGACGATAGTCGAAGATCTTCTGGTTGGCGTTCCACGCGACCAGGTCATACGGACCCGAGTGCGGGATCTCGGTGCTGCCCGGGGCCATGCTGACGTCGGGCTGGGCAGACAGGTACTCGGCCGGCACGATCGGGATACCGGTGTCGAACTTCTCGGTCAGCACTTCGAACTTGAAGCGCGGCGCCGCGCTCTTGAACTTGACCAGCACGGTCAGCGGGTCGACTGCCTCGGTGGATTCGACGAACTGGTCGAAATGCGCGTGGTAGGGCAGCTTGTCGTTATTGAGCTGGCCGTCGAACGTGTACTTGACGTCAGCCGAAGTCACCGGCTTGCCGTCGCTCCACTTGGCGTCCTTGTTGAGCTTGATTTCCAACGCAGTGAAGGTGTCGTCGGTGTATTCCATGCTGTCGGCCAGCCACGGAATATACTCGCCCTTGAAGATGGCGAAGTAGGCCAGCGGCTCCCACATGAAGGCATTGCCTTCCTGGTGGGTGTAGCCGGGCAGGGCCCATGGGTTGGTGACGCCGATCGGCGACGACAAGGCCACGCCCCAGCCGAGAACGGCGGTCTGGTTACGCGGGACATCCGGCAGCGGGGTCGCCGGCAGGATTTCCTTGGGCGCGGTGGCGGCTAGCGGGCTCTGAGCCATCGCTGCCAGCGGCGTAGCCATGACGCCGAGCGCCAGCAGTGCCGCTGTTACTATTCTTCGTTTGACCATATGACAGAGTCTCCCTTGACTGTCGACGAAAGCAAAACGTCGCCTCGTAGGCGACAAATGTTTGAATTGTGGGTCCATCCGACCCCGGTACGCCCCTCACACCTCCCCAAGATAATCTTGCTATCCTGCGTATCTGACTTCGGTGTCGGGATCGCCTCGCCAATGGGCCCGCGACAATGAGGTCAGCGGGCGCGAGTGTCTGCAGATGGCGTGAAAAAGAAAGTTCGCACAGCCTCCGTCGGAGGACTGAGGCGGGCCATACGAGCTTTCGCTGTCGGCGCCCCGGGCCCCTTGCGGGGCACTTCGGCACGTCAGTAGTCATCGATTGCCTGACTTCCGTCAGCCAGCCGCTACGCTACACCTTGCGTTTTGCTTGTACTGCCCATCGGACAGTCTAGATCATGCCTTTCGGCATTTGGCTTGGCGTCTCCCCCCACCAGTGCCGTTCACCCTCTCCTAGAGCTACCGGCGATTTCTCCCAATATTCTCAAGCGTTAAACGCGGGAGTCGGCCGAGTCAACAGCTGGAATGGTAGGTGTGGTACGGACCTGACTTCCCAAACCGGCCCGCACCTCAAAGCGCTTTGAATGTACGAGGTTTTTTACGCGTCACCAGGTTGTGTATTAATTTTTTGGAATCGTGTGCGATTGCCCCCTGGATGTCCACCCATTGGGAAACCCCCATTGCGCGAGGGACAGCCGGAAGCAGACGGGCACGGAGCGTCTGCCCCGTGCCCGCCAAATGCCGATCGGCGCCGGACGCCGGTCAGATGATCTCGAGATAATCGCGATCGGGCAGCGGCTCGTATTTCACGCTGGGCAGCGTCTGGTACCAGAAGGCGACCGAGGCGATGTCGTCCTGCAAGGGCAGATAGCGGCGGTCCTTCTTCTCGGTGCGCCAGCCCAGCGCCTGGATGGTGACCTTCAGGTCGCTCTCGAAGCGGATCGGGTCGCCCAGGTGCCAGCGGTACATGCCGAAGCGGGTCTGGCTGCGATAGGTGCCGTCGGGGCGGAGCACCTGCGGCAGGCCGGAATAGGGCGTCGAGAACTCGCGGTAGCGGCTATCCATGGTGTCGTCGACGACGCCGCCGTCGAAATTGTAGGCGCCGCAGAAATAGTCCTCGGTGCCGGTGCCGCAGATGGTGGGGAAGTCCCGGTCGCCATCCATGAAGAACTTGATCTCGCCCTCGCCCCACCAGCCGGCATTGTTGACGCCCCAGGCCATGTAGGTGCCGACATACTGGCCGCGACCCTCGATGCCGTCGATGATGGTGTAGTCGGCGCCGTAGGGCAGGGGGTTGGTGCGGCGGAATTTCGCGTGGAAATACGCCGCGTCCTCCGGCACCTGGGTGAGGGCGTAGTTGATCTGGTAGTAGATGATGCCGAACTCGGTCGGGTCGGTGTTCTCGATCTCGATGCGCGCGGCCTTGCGGAACGGCATCTCCCAGTAGCAGTTGAAGGCGCGGCCGGGGTTCACGCACACCGCCAGCGAGTTGATCTGGGCGAACTGGCCCCAGCCCGAGCAGAAGAAATCGCCCAGCGGCGCCTCGACCGAGGGGTGCTCCTGGTCGTCCCACCACATGCGGATGATGAGGCTGCGCCAGCGCAGGTTCGCCGTGGTGAGCCAGATCTGCTGGATGGCGCCCATGCCCTCGATGTCGGCAAGGACGCGCGTCTCGCCCGGCTCGATCCGGATCGAGGGCGACACCTTCCAGCCCTGGCCGTCGCCCTCGGGGCCGAGCCCCCGGGCGTGCACCGCGCCGGTGCCCTCGGTGGCCATGCCGCCCTTGCCCTTCTCGCCGGTGAAGTTCTCCGGCGAGATCGAGCGGGTCTTGGCCGAGCTCAGCCGGTAGAGGTTCGAGAGGTTGACGCCAAGGCCGTTGAAGTCGGTTGCCATGTTGGTTTTCCGTTGGAGGAGAAGGTTCGGACGGCCTATTTCAGGCCGCTGGTTTTGATCGAGTCCATGATCTGGCGCTGGAAGACCAGGAACAGGACCAGCATGGGCAGCGCCACGATGGTCGAGGCGGCCATGGTGTAGTTCCACGAGGCGGCGTACTGGCTCTTGAAGTTGGCGATTGCCACCTGCACGACCCAGAGATTGGGGTCGGACGCGACGGTCAGCGGCCACAGGAAGCTGTTCCAGTTGGCGAGGAAGAACAGGATGGCGAGCGCCGCGATGATCGGCCGGCTCAACGGCAGGATCACCCACCAGTAGATGCGCCAGTAGCCGGCGCCGTCGATCACCGCGGCTTCCTCGAGCTCGCGCGGCAGGGACAGATAGTATTGCCGGAGGAGGAAAATGCCGAAGGCGTTGAAGATCGCCGGGACGATCAGCCCGCCGTACGAGTTCAGCATCCCCAGCGCGCGCACCAGGATGAACAGCGGCACGATGATCACCGGCAGCGAGACGAGGAGCGTCGAGAACATGGCGAGAAAGATCGCCTCGCGCCCCGGGAAGCGGAGCCGGGCCAGCGCGTAGCCCGCCATGGTGTGGAAGAACAGCGCCACCACCGTCACCACCGCCGAGACGATGAAGGTGTTGAGGAGGTAGCGCCAGAACGGCACCTCGGTCAGCACATAGAGGAAATTGCCCGGGGTCGGCGCGGCCGGGATCAGGTTGGGCTTGAACACCTCGGTGGGCGCCTTGATGGCGATCGACAGCATGTAGAGCAGCGGGAAGATCGCCATCAAAGCGAGCACCAGCGTCACCAGCATCCAAACGCCGCGCACCAGGGTCAGCTGGCGGCCGGTCTGCGGGGCGGGATCGTTGAGCACGACGTCACTCATTGTCGAACCTTCCGCCGCGGGTGGCCAGGAAGAAGAACACGGTGGTGACCATCATCAGGACGACGAGCAGCGCCGCCATGGCGGCCGCATAGCCGAAGGCCGAGTACTGGAACGCCTGCGCGTAAATGTAGGTGACGAGCAGCGTCGTCGAATTGGCCGGCCCGCCCCGGGTCATCACGTAGACGAGGTCGAAGGCCTGCGCACCGGCGATGGCGGCGACCGAGGAGATTAGCAGCACGAAGAAGCTGGTGGGCCGGAGCAGCGGCAGGGTGATGTACCAGAAGCTCGCGATGGGGCTGGCGCCGTCGATCTTTGCGGCCTCGTAGTATTCCTTGGGGATATCCTGCAGGCCGCCCAGGAAGATCAGCATGTAGTAGCCCATCAGGAACCACACGCCGGCGATGGTGACGGTGAAGAGCGCGATATTGGGATTGCCGAGAAACGAGATGGAGCCGAGCCCGACCGCGGCGGCGAGGCGGGTGAGGACGCCGAGCTTGTCGACCACCATCAGCTGCCAGACCAGCGAGATGACGACGAGACTCACCATCTGCGGCGCGAAGAACATGGCGCGCATGACGGTGTTGAAGCGGTTGGTGCGCTGCACCAGCAGCGCAAGGCCGAGGCCGGTGACGTAGAGCAGCGGCACCAGCATGACGGCGAAGACCAGCGTCGTCTTCAGCGTCGTCCAGAACAGCGGGTCGCCCCACATGCGGACATAGTTGGCGACGCCGACGAACTTGAAGCTGCCGAAGCCGTCGACCTCGAAGAAGCTGATGCCGAAGGCGAGGACCATCGGCAGGCCGATGAAGACCAGCAGGCCCAGCGCATCGGGGAGAATGAAGAGATAGCCGGCGATCGCCTCGCGTCGCCGGGTGGTGAGGCGGACGGCGGCGGGCTTTTCGCCCGCCACCGAGGTTAGGATCTCAGTCACCTTGTAATCCCTACAGGATCGGCGCGCCGGAATACGACGCGAGGAATGCATCGAGCTGCTGGCTGGCGGCCGTTGCAGCCGCCTGCGGATCGGCGCCGCCGAGCTGGGTCTGCTGGATGGCGTCGGAGATGATCTTGTAGACCTCCGGCGGCACGCGCGGCTCGGCGCGGGTCCCCGGATGAATCTCTTTCGAGAAGATCCCCATCTTGCCCTTGTTGAAGGCCTCGCCGCCGGCAGCGAGCGCCGAGTTGCGCGGCGGCATGTCGGACTTCGCCACCGTGCACCAGTCGACGACGCGCTGGATCGAGTCCGGCGCCATGGACGCCAGCGCCCAGGCGATGAACTTTCCTGCGGCTTCCGGGTTCTTGCCCTTCGAATTGGCGACGAAGGCCCAGCCGCCGCCGACGGTCACATACTTGCCGCCGGCCGGGACCGGAAGCTTGAAGATGCCGTAGGGGACGTCCGGCGCGTTGTTGTCCATCGCCGAGATACCCCAGATGCCGACGTTCTGGATGGCGCAGTAGCCCGAGCCGAGATTGGCGACGATGTCGCCGCCGCCGCCGCCCAGCATCTGGCGCGGTGCGGCGCCCGAGTTGACGGCATCCTGCCAGAGCTTCAGCGCCTGCACGGTCGCCGGCGAGTCGAAGGCCGACTTGCCGTCGGCGGTCTGGAACTCGCCGCCCCCCTGCCACATGAACGGGTACCAGGTGAAGTTCTGGTAGTAGCCGGGGTTGGTCTCGAACAGCAGGCCATAGCGCTCGGTCGTGGTCAGTTTCTTGCCCACTTCGAGCAACTGGTCCCAGGTCTGCGGCACGTCGTTCTCGTTGAGGCCGGCATCCTCGAACGCCTTCACCGAGTAGTAGAAGGCCATCGGCTCGACTTCCATCGGCACGCCGTAGATCTTGCCGTCCACCATGCGGTTGGCGATCACGCTCTCGGGGAAATCGGCGCGCGCCGCTTCTTCGATCGCCGGGGTGAGGTCGGCGAGCACGCCGCCATTGTAGTAGCGCAGGAAATCGCCCGGCGAGATGATGAAGATGTCCGGGCCCTGGCCCGAGGCGAACGAGGTCTGGAGCTTGGTGCCGCCGATGTATTCGGAGCCCACGACGTATTCGAGCGCGACCTGTTCGGCCTGCGTGGCGTTCCAGTCCGCGACCATCTTCACGAACCACTCGACCTGCGGCTTCACGTCGCCGTCGGGCGCGTAGAATTGCCAGAAGCTGAGCGTGCTGTCCTGGCCGAAGGCCCGGCCCATCATGGGCAGGCCGGCAAGACCGGCGGCGGCAAGCGCGGTGCCGCCCTTGAGGATCGACCGGCGGGACCATCCCGCGGGCATGTTGGATATCTTAGTCATCGTCTCCTCCCTGGAGCTTTTGGTGTTGTCGTCCGGCGCGGCCACCCCCCCTGAAACGGCCGCGGTATTGCTTGATCTCCGGTTCGGTCAGGCCGACTCGAAGACGCGCAGCGCACAGGGGATGACCTCGGTGCGCGGCTGGCCGTCGAACTTGCCGCTGAGGCGTTCGAGCAGCATTTCGACGGCGCGCGTCGCGAGCGCGCCCGGATTTTCGCCGGCCCGCGTCAGGTTCGGCCTGACATATTCGAGCTGCGGCAGGTCGCCGAAGATGGCGACGGCGATGTCGTCGGGCACGCGAACTCCCTTGTCGTGGAACTCGGCGAGCGCGCCGGTTGCCATCAGATAGTTGCCGATGAATACGGCGGTCGGGCGGTCGCTGGCCTCGAGGCCGGCGATCCAGCGCACCGCCTCGCGTCCCGATGGCGGCAGGTAGGTGCCGGTGTAGCGCTGCGATTTCCTGAAGCGGACGCCGTTGTCCTTGAGGGCTTTCTCGAAGCCGTCGGCACGCGCCATGGCGGACTCGAAGTTGGCCGGGCCGGTGATCTGCACCACCTGCTTGTGGCCCCGCTTCGCGAGGTGTTCGCCCACCATGTAGCCGCCGCCGAAATCGTCGATCTTGACGCTGTCGACCGCATGGTTGGCGAGGTGGCCGATGAACACCGTCGGAGTGTCGAGCTTCAGCAGTTCCTCGTTGATGCCATGCAGCGCGAAATCGCCGACGAGGAGGCCATCGACGCGCTTGCGGTTGAGCTGGCGCAGGTAGTCGCGCCCATGCATCTGCCAGTTCCCGCCGGGAACGTCGGTGTTGTAGATCAGGGCGTCGAGCCCCGCCTCCTCGAGCGCGGCCTGCGCGGCCTTCACCATCTCGGTGTAGAACGGGTTGCCGATATCGGGGATCAGCATGGCGATCAGGTTGGTTCGCCCGGTGCGCAGGCTCTTGGCCTGCGGATTGGGCGAATAGCCGAGCTCGTCGATCGCCGCCTGGACCCGGACGCGCAATGGCTTGGACACCCGGTCGGCGTGATTGATGACGTGCGAAACCGTGGTCCGCGACACGCCCGCCTTCTCGGCAACCTTGGAGATCGTGGTCATGGCGGCAACGGCTAGCACCACCCAAACTTGCTTGCAAATGGATTTGTGAATGCATTTGCAAATCCATTCATGGATGCTACGGTTCGCTGCACCAGAAGACGGGGATAACCCCGCGACGGGAGAAATAGCTGAACGATCACAAGACCTTGATCAGCTCGCACTGAAACCGAACGCCGGTTTTTCGGCGGTTTTCCGGGCGGGAACGATTTTTCAACGCGGGGCACGGCGATCACCGTGAACTCGCCCCCGGCGAAGCTCTGTCGAACGCCGGAACGAGGAGGGACAAATGAAGAAGTTACTGGCGGCCCTGTTGTTCACGGCGGGCCTCGTGGCGCCCGCGCTGGCGCAATCCGATGAAGCCGGCAAGCTGCGCCTGATGACCTTCGGCGGCGAAGCGCAGCTGAAGTCGACGCAGGATGCGGTCACCCGCTTCAACGCGAAATATCCCAATGTCGAGGTCGAGATCGGCATCGATCCGGTCGGCGGCGGCTGGGGCGATTTCGTCTCGCGCGTACTGCAGCAGTACAATGCCGGCGAGAGCTACGACGTCTACCACACGGCGGTCGAGACGCTGCAGAGCTTTGCGGCGCGCGACATGTTCATTCCGCTCGACGACTACATCGCCTCGGGCGATTTCTCCGATTTCGATCCCAAGCTGTTCGATCTCACCAAGTACAAGGGGAAGACCTACTTCATCCCCTCGACCTGGAACAACATCATGATCAACTACAACCGGGCCCTGTTCGAGGAGGCCGGTATCCCGGCGCCCAGCAAGACCTGGACGTGGGAGGAATTCGCGGCGGTCGCCGAGAAGCTGACCAAGCGCGATGCCAACGGCAACGTCACCCAGTTCGGCTACGAAGTGCCGACCTTCTTCTTCGGCCTGATGCCGTGGTTCTTCTCCAACGGCACCTCGCCGATCACCGCCGACTGGACCGCGTCCAACATGAAGGACCCGAAAGTCGCCGAGACGCTGCAATTTCTGCATGACCTGATCCATGTGCAGAAGGTATCGCCGGTGCCGGGGCAGGAGGGCATCGAGAACCAGTTCTTCGCCGGCCAGATCGCCATGATCTCGCGCGGCCACTGGATCGTGCAGAACGCCATCTCGTCCAAGCTCGACATGGATATCGCGGTGCAGCCGGGCCGGGTGAACAACAACACCGTCATCGGCTTCGGCGCCTACGGCATCTCGTCCAAGGCGCAGAATCCGGATCTGGCGAAGGCCCTCGTCAGCGAGTTGCTGTCCTATGAGACGCAGGTTGCCGAGGGCGATCTCGGCGGCGCCGTGCCGGGCCGGAAGTCGGCGGCCGAAACCGAGAACTTCCTCAAGTTCCCGCCGTCGGCTGCGCTCTACTACGAGACGCTGCCGAGCACGCAGGCAGTGCCGTCGCCGGCCAATTTCCAGGAAGTCGACCAGATCTTCACGCGCTACTTCCAGGCCATCATGACCGACGAGATGACCATCCCCGACGCGATCGCCAAGGCGGACCAGGAACTCACCCGGTCGTTCGAGCGCATCAAGCGCGTCACCCAGTAGTCCTCCCAGGACCGCCCGTGCCGGACCTCTCGCGTCCGGCGCGGGCACTCCTTCTCTCGGGACCGATCTCCACGATGGCGAAGCGACGACTTTCCGACCTGAAGAAGGCGCAGATGCAGGCCGGCTACGTCTTCGTGCTGCCCTCGATCCTGCTCTACGCCACCTTCGTCCTGGCGCCGGTCATCATCACCATCATCCTCAGCTTCACCTACTACGACATCAGTTTCGGGGCCGACTGGGTCGGGTTCGAGAACTACATCCGCTTCCTCACCGACAGCCGTTCGCTCGAGATCTTCTGGAACACGCTGCGCTTCGCCTTCCTTGCCGTCACCTTCAATGTCGGCGTCGGGCTGGTCCTGGCGCTGGCGCTCAACCGGGCAATGCCGCAGTTCCTGCTCTACTTCTTCCGGCTCGCGTTCTTCCTGCCGGTGATCATCTCGGCGGCGTTCGTCGCGGTGGTGTGGAGCTATTTCTACAGCTTCGATTTCGGCGTCATAAACTACTACCTGGGCCAGGTCGGCCTGCCACAGGTGCCCTGGCTCACCTCGTCGAAGGTGGCGATGACCTCCATCGTCATCATGGACGTGTGGAAGAATACCGGCTTCTTCATGATCATCCTGATCGCGGCGCTGCAGGGCGTGCCCAGGCCGATCATGGACGCGGCCTCGATGGATGGCGCCTCGCCGTGGCGGCGGTTCAGCCGCATCACGCTGCCCTACATCTCGCCGGTGCTGTTCTTCTGCATCGTCTTTGCCTCGATCGGGGCGCTGCAGGTGTTCGAATCCATCATGATCCTGACCGGCGGCGGCCCCGGCGACTCCACCCGGTCGCTGTCGATCTACCTCGTCGACGAGGCGTTCGGCAGCTTCGAGCTCGGCTATGCCGCGGCGGTCTCGGTGATCATGATGCTGCTCGTCCTCATCATCACCATCATCCAGCTCGTCGGCTCGCGCCGCTGGGTGCGGGAGTAGCCGACATGCGGACCAAGGCCATGCAGACCCGGCAGGCGAAGAAGTGGGTGGATCGCGCCATCATCGCGGTGCTCGCGCTGATGGGCATCTCGATGCTGATGCCGTTCCTGTGGCTGTTCTCGATGTCGTTCCGGCCGGCGGCCGAAGCCTACAGGATGCCGCCGAGCTTCCTGCCGCCGACCTTCGATTTCGCCAACTACGAGACGGTGCTCAGCTCTTCGATCCCGTTCCTCAAGATCTACTGGAACAGCCTCTACATCGCAGTGCTGGTCACCATCGGCCAGCTGGTCACCTGCACGCTCGCCGCCTTCGCCTATGCGCGGCTGCGGTTTCCCGGTCGCGACAGCCTGTTCTTCGTCATGCTGATCGGGCTGATGTTCCCGGTGCAGGTGACGATCCTGCCGATCTATCTCGGCTTCGCCAAGGTGGGGCTGCTGAACAATCCGCTCGGGCTCGTGCTGCTGGGCCTCACCTCGAGCTTCGGGGTGTTCATGCTGCGCCAGTTCCTGAGGAGCCAGCCCAAGGAGCTGGAGGAAGCGGCGCTGATGGATGGCGCTGGCTACTTCAAGATCTTCTGGCGCATCTCGCTGCCGCAGCTGAAGCCGGCGCTGGCGGCGCTCGCCATCATCACCTTCACCGGCGCGTGGAACGCCTATTTCCAGCCGCGAGCGCTGATCGAGTCGCAGGCGGCGATGACCCTGCCGATCGCCATGGACCTGCTGCGCGGCTATCTCGGGCAGGGCAATCTCTCGCTGGTGATGGCCGCCATGAGCATGGCCATCCTTCCCGTCGTCCTTCTCTTCCTCGTCGCCCAGAAGATGGTGATCGAGGGTGTCACCTTCTCGGGCATCCGGGCCTGACCTATGGATTTTGCAATGACCAAGACCGACCCGCGTTTCATCTACGAAGGCGATCGCGCCCGTCACATCGCTTTCCCGCTCGGCGGCATCGGCGCCGGCGGGCTGGCGCTCTCGGGCAGCGGCCGGCTGGTCGACTGGTCGATCCGCAACCGCCCGGGGCTGCAGAGCTTCAATGGCTACAGCCATTTCGCCATCAAGGCGGAGCAGGGCGGCGAACTGCTCGATGCCCGCGTGCTCAACGGGCCCTATGAGGGCCTTCCCACCGGCTCGCCGACGACGCGGAAATTCTTCGACGGCTTCGGCTGGGGCGCCAATCGCAACACGCTTGCCGGTGTGCCGCATTTCGCCTCGACCACGTTCACCGGCACCTTTCCGGTGGCGGAAGTGGCGTTTCACGACGAGACCTTTCCGGGCGAGGTGAAGCTCACGGCCTGGAGCCCGTTCATCCCCACCAACGATCGCGACTCCTCGCTGCCGGCGGCGATGTTCGAGATCGAGATCACCAATACGGGCTCAGAGCCGATCGACTACACGATCGGCGGCACGCTCGGGAACCACGGTTCGCAGAACGGCCGGCACAGTTTCTCGGAGGCGGGCGGGGTCAAGTCGCTGTTCCTCACGGCCGCGGACGCGTTGCCCGACTGGCAGTCGGGCGATGTGTCGATCGCCACCGATGCGGATGACGTCGATCACCTCGACTATCATTTCCGCGGGCAGTGGTTCGACGACCTGAACCTCTTCTGGCGCGAGTTCGCGCAGCCCGGCCGGCTGCCGCGGCGGCACTATGACAAGCCGCGGCTCAACCGGAACATGTTCGACCAGCCTGAGCACGGCACGCTCGCGGCGCGCGTCAGCGTGGCGCCGGGCGAGACCAGGCGCGTCCGCTTCGCCATCGCCTGGCACTTCCCGGTCGGGCAGGTCTACTGGCGGCCCAACGCGGTCGATGGCGAGACAGGCACCTGGCGCAACTACTATGCCAGCCAATGGGCCAATTCCGGCGCGGTGCTCGCCGAAGCCTTCGCGCGCTGGGATGAACTGCGTGCGCCGACCTTCGCCTTCCGCGACACGCTGTTCGGCACCAGCCTGCCGGTCGATATCGTCGATGCGGTGCAGGGGACGATAAGCATTCTGCGCACCGCCACGGTGATGCGGCTGGAGAACGGCGAGGTCTGGGCCTGGGAGGGCCAGTTCACCAACGAGGGCAGCTGCGAGGGGAGTTGCACCCATGTGTGGAACTACCAGCAGACGCTGCCCTACCTGTTCCCCGCGCTCGAGCGCACGCTGCGCGAGACCGACTACACCTACAACCAGCTGCCGAATGGCGGCCTGACCTTTCGCCAGATCATCCCGCTCGGCTCGGGGTTCTTCCCGCTCAACCCCTGCGCCGACGGCCAGTTCGGCTCGATCATCAAGACCTACCGCGACTGGAAGATTTCCGGCGATACCGAGTGGCTGAAGCGCTACTGGCCGCGTGTCCGCGCCGCGCTCGAATATGCCTGGTCGGCCGATAACCCGGATCAGTGGGACCCCGAGCGCACCGGCATCCTCTGGGGCCGCCAGCACCACACCCTCGACATGGAGCTGTTCGGGCCCAACTCATGGCTCTCGACCATGTATGTCGCCGCCCTCAAGGCCGGCGCCGAGATGGGCCGCGCCGCCGGCGACACCGCCTTCGCGGCCGAACTCGACCGCATGGGGCAGGCGGGCGCCGATTACCTCAACCGCGAACTCTTCAACGGCGAGTACTTCATCCAGAAGACCGATCTCGGCGACAAGGCGCTGATCGAGAAGTTCGACAAGTCTTCCGGCAAGGTCGGCGTCATCGCCGACGGCTTCATGGAGACCTACTGGTCCGACGAGTACTCGGAGATGAAGTACCAGTTCGGCGATGGCTGCGCGACCGACCAGATCCTCGGCCAGTGGCATGCCGATCTCGCCGGACTGGGCAGCTTCCTTGATCCTGAGAAGGTGAAGACCGCGCTCGCCTCGGCCTATCGCCACAACTACCGCGCCGACCTGAAGGGCCATTTCAACCCGTGCCGCGTCTATGCCTACGAGGACGAGGGCGGCGTGCTGGTCGCCACCTGGCCTGAGGGTACTACCAAGCCGGCGGTGCCCGCGCCCTATTCCGAGGAGGTGTGGACCGGGCTCGAATACATGCTGGCCTCGCACCTGATCCTCCGCGGCCTGCCCGACGAGGGCCTCTCCATCGTCGCCACCGCCCGGGCGCGACACGACGGGTATCGGCGCAACCCGTGGAACGAGATCGAGTGCGGCAGCTACTATGCCCGCTCGATGTCGAGCTTCGCGCTGGTCAATGCCTGGTCGCGCTTCAGCTACGACCTCACCAGGGGCGCCATCGGCTTCGATCCGGTGACCCCGGGCGACGGCAGCTGGTTCTGGTCGGTGGGCGAGGGCTGGGGCGTCGTCACCCGCAGCGGCGACCGGGTGAGCCTCGAGGTGCGCTACGGCACGCTCGACCTCGAGGAACTCTCATTCGCCGGCACCTGCGCCAGGATCGGCCGCAAGCTCGCGGCCGGCGACCGCGCCGAACTCAGGATCGGGGGCTGACATGGCCGAGCTGCAGCTCAAGGGCGTCCGCAAGAGCTTCCAGAACTTCGAAGTCATCCACGGCGTCGATCTCACCGTCGAGGACGGCAGCTTCACCGTGTTCGTCGGGCCATCGGGCTGCGGCTAGTCCACGTTGCTGCGGATGATCTCCGGACTCGAGGAAACCTCGTACGGCGAAATCTGGCTCGATGGGGCGCGCTGCGACCATCTGCTGCCTTCGGCGCGCGGCATGGCGATGGTGTTCCAGTCCTATGCGCTCTACCCGCACATGAGCGTCGAGGAGAACCTGCGCTTCGGGCTCGAGAACCAGGGAACGCCGAAGCCCGAGATCAGGACGCGCGTCGACAAGGCGGCCGAGATCCTGCAGATCAGCCATCTGCTGAAGCGCCGGCCGAACCAGCTGTCGGGCGGGCAGAGCCAGCGCGTCGCCATCGGCCGCGCCATCGTCAAGGAGCCCAAGGTGTTCCTGTTCGACGAGCCGCTCTCGAACCTCGATGCCGAGTTGCGGGTGAAGATGCGCTCGGAAATCTCGGCGCTGCACCGCCGGCTCGGCACCACCATGATCTACGTCACGCACGACCAGGTCGAGGCCATGACCATGGCCGATCGCATCGTGGTCCTCCGCGAAGGCGTCATCGAGCAGGCCGGTGCTCCGGTCGAGCTCTATGCGCGGCCGCGCAACCAGTTCGTCGCCGGCTTCCTCGGCGCCCCGCAGATGAACTTCTTTCCGGGCAGGATCGAGGAAACCGGGGAGCGCCTGGTGGTGGCGCTCGACCATGGCGGGCCGCGACTGAGCCTCGGCAGACGCGACGGCAGTGCTCGCCCCGGCGACGCCGTCACCATCGGCATCCGCCCCGAGCATCTCGTTCCCGTTGCCACCGGCGTGCTCTCGGTGGAGCTTGTCTCCACCGAGGTGCTCGGGGCGGAAACCGTGCTGCATGCCAAGACCACCGGCGGCGCCCCGGTCACCGCCACCCACCGGGGCATCCTCGGCACCGCGCGGGGCGATCATCTGCGCTTCGACATCCCCGATGCCTTCACCCATGCCTTCGACGCCAAGGGTTTGACGCTGCAGCCGGTGCGCACTTGGACCGACGACTATCTGCAGAAGATCGCGTGATGCGGTTCCTGTTCCTCACCGTTGCAGTCCTCGTCGCGGCCAGCCCGGCGCTCTCCGCCGAGTACAGCGTCACCAGCGAGAAGGTGAAGGCGCTCACCGGCCCCAACGCGCCCGCCGAAATGAAGGCGCCCGACATCTGCGGCACCGACCTCGGCACCATGGCCGAGATCGATGGCAGGGTGGTCCTCGCCTTCGGCGATACGTTCGGCTGGAACGACAATGCCTGCATGCGGTTCGGGCCGAACTGGCGCTCCAACGTCATCGGCTTCACTGCCGACAAGGACCCGTCGGACGGGATCGTCATCGACGACTGGGTGACGGGCGCCGACGGCAAGGCCATCGAGGTCGCCAAAGGCGGCCACCAGGATGCGTTCAAGGGGGAGCAGACCAAGATCCCCACCGCCATGGTGGCGGTCGGCGACACGCTTTATCTGCACTACATGTCGGTGCACGGCTTCGCCCAGATGGGCGGGGTGTGGCTCTGCAACTGGTCCCGGTTCATCTCGTCGGCCGATGGCGGCAAGAGCTGGACGCCGGGGCCGGAGGAGTTCGGCAACTTCAAATCGAGCTTCAACATGCTGGCGCTCTCGGCCCAGCCGGGTGCCGGCAATGAGGTCGGCAAGTACGTCTATGCGGTCGGCACACAGTGCGGCCGCTTCTCGGGCGCCCGCGTCGGCCGGGTCGAGGCGGGCAAGGTGCTCGATACCGGTGCGTGGGAGTATTTCGACGGCGCCGGCTGGGTGCCCGATCAGGCGCAGGCGGCCGAGGTGATCAAGCCCGGCGCCGGCGAAGGCTCGCTGGTCTGGAACGCTGGCATCGGCCGGTGGATGTACACCACCCTCAATGAGCTCTCCGAAGCGATCGAACTCCGCTTCGCCGAGCGCCCCGAGGGCCCATGGTCGGCCCCCGAAGTGCTGGCCCGCGGCTCCGACTACGCCCAGGCCTATGGCGCCTACATGACCCCGTCCTGGATCTCCGAGGACGGGCTTACCTTCTATTTCGTCATGAGCCAGTTCGGCCCCTACAATACCTATGTGATGAAGGCGACGCTGACCGCGCGCTAGCGCGGTGTCGGGGCCTCCGGGTCGATCAGGCCGGCGGTCTTCAGGTCGGTCCAGAAGCCGGCCGGGATCGCCTCCTGGATGAAGCCGATATTGGCCGTGACTTCCTCGGGCTTCGCGCCGCCGGGGATGACAGACACCACGCTCTGGTGGCCGAGCGGGAATTGCAGCGCCGCCGCCTGCAGCGATACGCCATGGGCGGCGCACACCGCCTGGATCTTCCGGACCTTGTCCTGGATATCGGGCTCGGCGATGCCGTAGCGATAGCGCGCGTTCGGCCCCGGTCCGGTGGCGAGGATGCCGGAGGCGTAGGGCGCGCCGATGATCACCGAGATGTTCTGTTCGGCGCAGCGCCTCATGCCTCTCTGCAGCGCCGACTGGTCGAGCAGCGTGTAAGGCATGGCGATGATCATGAAATCGAGCGGCACCAGCGGCGCGATGGTCTCGACCGCCTCGGTGGCGTTGAGGCCCATGCCGATGGCCTTGATCTGGCCGGTGCGCTTCAGCTCCTCGAGGGCGCGGATGCCGGTCTTCTGCAAATCGTCGAGGCTGGGGCCACCTTCCGTGCCGGCAGTTTCCGGATCGTGGATCAGCAGCGCGTCGATGGTGTCGAGGCCGAGCCGCAGCAGGCTCTGCTCGTAGGAGCGCATCACCCCGTCATAGGAATAGTCCCAGACGATCTCCATGTTCAGCCCGCCGCCCCAGGGGGTGCGGTCGAAGGTGCGGGGATCGGCCGGGCGCTTGAAGTAGCGGCCGATCTTGGTGGTCAGCACGAACTCGTCACGCGGCTGGTCGATCAGGAAGTCGCCCACCCGATGCTCGCTGAGGCCGAGGCCGTAATAGGGGGCCGTATCGAAGAAGCGGATGCCGCCGTCCCAGGCCGCCTTCAACGTCGCATGGGCGGTCTCGCCGGAGACCCGGTTGTACATGCCGCCAAGATGCGCCGAGCCGAAACCGAGCGGCGGCAGGGTGAGGCTGGTGGCGCTGACTTGGTGGCGATCGGACAGTTTTGCGGGCATCGGGCTCTCGTGGGGTAGGTTGATTTGGTTCAGCTGGCGGCGACGGCGACCGGCCCGTCGGGCGGCCGGAACACTACCGCGACATCGTCGCCCGGCGCCACCGGCGCATCGCGATAGAGGAAGCAGGTGGCGAGCCGCTGGCTGTCGGGCACGTATTTCGGCGGCACGTTGTCCCAGCACATCTCCATCACATGCGGGCAGCGCGGCGCGAACTTGCAGCCGGGATTGGCGCGGGCGGCCGAGGCTTCGGAGACAGGCACCTCGTCGCTACCCCAGGTCTTGTCGAGGTCAGGCAGGGGGATCGAGGAGACCAGCAGTTGCGAGTAGGGGTGTTTCGGCGCGCCGATCACCCGCTCCACCGATCCGGCCTCCGATACCGTACCGCGATAGAGGATCATGATGTTGTCGCAGATCTGGAACGCCGTGGTCAGGTCGTGGGTGATGTAGACGATCGAGATGCCGAGCTCGCGATTGAGCGTCTTCAGCTCGTCGAGGATGGTGGCGCGGAGCGATGCATCGACCATCGACACCGGCTCGTCGGCGACGATCAGCTTGGGCCTGAGCAGAACGGCGCGGGCTACCATGACGCGCTGGCGCTGGCCGCCGGAGAGTTCGTGCGGGAAGCGGCCCAGCGTGTCCTGCGGCCTGAGGCCGACACGCTTCAGCGCGTCCTCAATCATGGCGCGGGCGCCGGCCTGGGTGTCGGCAAGCTTGTAGCGCTTCACCGGCGTCTCGAGCACATGGTCGATGCGGTAGAACGGGTTGAAGACGTCGAACGGGTCCTGGAACACCGGCTGCACCTCGCGGCGGAACTGCCGCTGCTCGGTGCCGCTCATCTTCGCCACGTCCTTGCCGCGATAGAGCACATGGCCGATCGAGGGGTTGATGAAGCCCAGCATCATGCGCGCGAGCGTGGTCTTGCCGCTGCCGCTTTCGCCCGCGACCGCGGTCATCGAGGGGCTGGTGCCCGAGAGCGACAGCGTCACGTTGTCGAGTGCGGTGAAGCTGCCATAGGACTTGGTGACGCCCTGCATTTCGATAAGAGCGCTCACAGTCGGGCCTCCTGGTGGGCACGGGTCATGGCGGGGAGCGGCGGCAGGGTCGCGTGCGCCGGGTAGAGGTGGCAGGCGGCGCGCTGGCCGGGCGCCACTTCCTGCAGCAGCGGCGTTTCGCGCACGCAGCGGTCGAAGGCAAAGGGGCAGCGCGGGTTGAAGCTGCAGCCGGGCGGCAGGTCGACCAGCGGTGGCGGCAGGCCGGGGATGCCGGTGAGCTCGCGCTTCACCTCGATGCCGGGGAGGCTCTCGACCAGCAGCTTGGTATAGGGGTGCCTGGGGTTCTCGATCATCTGCCGTACCGGGCCGATCTCGACGATCTTGCCCGCATACATCACACCCACCGTATCGGCGAACTGCGCGATCAGCCCCATGTCGTGGCCGATCAGCACCACGGCGGCGCCGAGCCCGCCCTGTAAGCGCCCGAGCGTCTGCATCACTTGCCGTTGCACCACCACGTCGAGCGCACTGGTCGGCTCGTCGGCGACGATCACCTTGGGCGCCAGCGAAGTGGCGATGGCCATGGCGGCACGCTGCTTCATGCCCCCGGAAAGCTCGTGCGGATAGCGCCGCGCGACTTCCGGCGCGAGGCCGACATTCTTCAGCAGCTCCGCCACCCGCGCCTCGAGTTCGGCGCGTCGCATGTTCGGGTTGTGGGCGACGATGGCGTCGATCATCTGCTCTTCGAGCCGCATCACCGGGTTGAGCGAACTCATCGCCCCCTGCGGGATCAGCGCGATGTCGCGCAGCCGCGTCTCGCGCAGTTCCCGGTCGCTCATCTTGAGGATGTCGCGGCCATCGAGCAGCACCGAGCCGCCGACGATGCGGCCGGGGGCGCGGGTGAGGCGCATCAGCGCCGTCGCCATGGTGGTCTTGCCCGAGCCGGATTCGCCGATGAGGCCCAGCCGTTCGCCGGGCCTGAGCGAGAACGATACGTCGTTCACGGCTTTCGCCGGACCCTTGCCGGTATCGTAGTGGACGTTCAGGTCCTCGACGACGAGGATCGGTTTCTGCTTGTCATCCATGGGCGTCATCGTCTCGCCAGCTTGGGGTTGGCGAAGCGGTCGAAGCCGACGGAGGTCAGGAACAGACCGATGAAGATCGCGGCGATCACCACGATCGGCGGGCCCCACCACCACCAGTAGCCACGCAGCACCGCGGACGATTGCTGCGACCAGTAGATGGTGTTGCCGAGCGTCATCTCGTCGAGCGCGCCGAGGCCCAGTGCCTCGAGGCCGATGACGGCGAGGATCGAGCCCGACACGGTGCCGACGAAGCTTGCGACGATATAGGGCATGAGGTTGGGCATGATCTCGGTGAAGAGGATCTCCCACTGGCTCTCGCCGTTCACCCGCGCCACCTCGACATAGGATTTCTCGCGGATGGTGAGGACCTGGGCGCGCACGGTGCGGGTGGTGAACATCCAGCCCAGCGACGCGACGACCAGCGCCATCACCAGCGTGGTCATGCGGTCGATGTTGCCGGCGATGATGACGAGGATGGCGATGGCCGGCACGGTCAGCAGGGCATCGGAGATCACCCGGATCACGGCGTCGACGATGCCGCCGAAATGCCCCGCGATGAGGCCGAGCGCAGTGCCGAAGCCGACGCCGATGAAGCCGGCGATGAGCCCCATCTTCAGGGTGTTCGGGGTGGCGTAGATCAGGAGGGTCCACATGTCGCGGCCCTGCGAGTCGGTGCCGAGGAAATACTCTGGCCCGGGTGGCCGGCGGGGGCGCACGGCGCCGACCTGAGCGTTCACCGCATCGACGAACCAGGGGCCGACGGCGCTGAAGATCAGGATCGCGGCGAGGATGGCGAGGCCGAGCAGCAGCGGGCCGCTGATCCGGCCCTGCTCGTAGTTGCGGCGCAGCGAAGAGAGAAATTTCATCGCCGGATCCTCGGGTCAAGCAGCGGATAGATGAGATCGACCAGGAACAGCAGCACCGCCAGCGAGACGATCAGCATGAGCACCACGCCCTGGATGACGAAGTAGTCCTGCCCGCGGATCGCGACATAGAGCAGCGAGCCGAGGCCGGGATAGTTGAAGATCACCTCGACCAGTACGGCGCCGGAGACGACCGAGCCCAGCGACAGCGCCAGCGCGGTGACCTGCGCGAGCAGCGCATTGCGCATGCCGTACCAGACGAAGATGCGGCGGGGGTGCAGGCCCTTGGCCTCGGCGAAGGTGATGTAGTCCTCGCCCAGCACCGAGACCATCTGGCTGCGCATGCCGAGCGCCCAGAAGCCGATATTGCCGAGCACAATCGCCATGCACGGAAGGAAGGCGTGCCGAAGGATGTCCTCCGTCGTCGCCCAGTCGAAGCGCATGATGCGGGTGGTGTCGACGCCGCCGGCGGGTGGAAACCACTTCAGCACCACGGCAAAGAAATAGATCAGGATGATCGCCAGCAGATAGAATGGGATCGAGGTCAGCATCATCAGCAGCGGCACGATCGACTTGATGCCGCGACCGGCGCTGGGCCAGGCGAGCCGGGCC
>NZ_JAQGJL010000016.1 GCF_028290645.1 Devosia sp.
CGGGCTGGGGACCGGCCCCATCCACGAGCGCCTCGCCGCCGCCTGGGGCCAACCGTCAGCGGGCGACGCCGTCCGACGCGCCCTGGTGCTGCTGGCCGACCACGAACTCAACGCCTCGACCTTCGCCGCCCGAGTCGCCGCCTCGACCGGGGCCGGCCTGTCGGCGGCGGCGCTGGCCGGGCTGTGCGCCCTCTCGGGCCCCCTGCACGGCGGCATGGCGGCCCGGGTCTGGAACCTGGTCGAGGAATCCCGCCGCATCGGCCCCGCCGCCACGGTCGCCGGCCGCCTGGCCCGGGCCGCACCTACTCCTGGCTTCGGCCACCCCCTCTATCCGGAGGGCGACCCCCGCGCCGAAACCCTGCTCACCGCCTGTCCGCCCACGGAGGATCTCGCCGCCCTGCTCGATGCGGTGGAGTCGGGCACGGGCGAACGCGCCAACATCGATTTCGCCCTGGTCGCCATGGCCGAGGCGCTTCGCCTGCCCCAGGACGCGCCCTTCCTGCTGTTCGCCGTGGCGCGCTCGGCGGGCTGGATCGCCCATGCGGTGGAAGAGGGGTCGGGGGGACGGCTGATCCGGCCACGGGCGCGTTATGTCGGGCCGGCGGTGGGGGTTTGAGTGCGTGCTTCGACACGTGGCCTGCGGCCACTGCTCAGCATGACTACCTTTTTTTCGCGCAACCCAAGTCAGTCATCCTGAGCAGCCCGCGGCATGCGGGCGTGTCGAAGGACGCACCGTCTACGATGCGTAGAAGTCCTGCTTGGCGAGCATCATCGCCGTCACCAGGTCCCGCTCGGCCTCGCTGAGCAGCGGGTTCCAGACGTCGAAGATCAGGATGACGCGGAGTTGGTCGGCGTCGTTCCAGGCCTCGTGCTCGATGGTGTCGTCGAAGGCCCAGGCCTCGCCCATCCGCCACTGGCGCAGTTCGTTACCGACCCGGAACCGGGCCGGGCCGGGCAGGATCAGCGGCAGATGGACCAGCAGCCGGGCGTTGGTCGAGCCGGTGTGGGCCGGGATGTGGGTCCTGGCTTCCAGGGCCGAGAACAGCGCCGTCGGGGCATAGCCCTGCTGGTCGCACATCGGCAGCCGTGACAGCAGTTCGGCCGTCTTCGGGCACTGCTGGCAGGCGCCCTCCTGCTTCGTCCCGTCCCGCCACAGCCACAGCGAGCGCCAGCGGCGGGACTTGTTGAGCTCCGCCCACTGATTGAGCGGCGCCCCGGCCGGATAGTCGATGTAGGGAGCGAAGTCGGCGTCGGCGGCGGCCAGGGCCTCTTCCAGCTCGCCGCGGATCATGTCGGTCGCCGCTTCCAGCTCCGGGAACCAGGGGAAGTGGCTGCGGTCGAAGAAGGGCACCGCCGGCAGTTGCGGATAGTGGAAATCGATCGGCTCGGAGACGTAAGGCCGCTTGCGGCCCGAGAGAATCTGAAGCGCCTCGTCGAACCGGCCCAGGCCGCGATTGCCGTGACGGCCACGCAAGTCGGCGAGGCGGGCGTCGAGATGCTGGGCCAGGCTGTCGGCATGCTGGTCGACCACGGTGCGGGCTCGGGCCAGCGGGCCGGCGACGCCGGGCGGCAGGCGATCGGCCGGCGGGGCGATCTTCAGGACATTCTTGTAGACCGGCGCCGCCGCCTTCGGCCCCGAGACCTGCTCGATCAGCGCCGCTTTCGAGAGCAGCGCCATGAAGTGGTAGGGGTCGGCCATCAGCACCCGGTCGAGGGTGGCGACGGCGGCCCGCAGGTCGCCGCTGACCCGCTGGGCAAGGGCGATGCTCATCAGGATTTCGAGATCGTCCGGGGCCTGGTCGCGGGCCTGGCCAAGCAGGGTCAGCGCCTGCGCGGAATCGCGGCGCTGCAAGGCGGCCATCGCCTGATTGACCAGATCGGCCCCCGCCGACGCCATCGCATTATCCTGAACGCCCGCACTCATACAGAAGGGTTAGCCGCCCGACACAGTGGGTGCGACATCGAACATGACAAAACCGTAATAGTGCGACAGCTTGTCGCAGAACGGTGTTCGTCTAGCTGAACATGCTCAGCGAACTGACGTTTGCGGAATGGATCGTCAGGCCCGTTCGTGCGCCGCCTCTTCGGCCTCCAGCGGGTGGTCGATCCGGCCGAGCATCTCCTTGGGACAGACCTGCCAGAACAGGCCGCGGGTGCGTTCCCAGTCGCGCAGCAGGCCCTCGGCGAAGGCCGAGCCGGTCTCATGGGCATGCTCGCGGACCAGCTTCTTCAGCACCTCTTCCCAATGGGCCGAGGCCAGCCGCTGGACCACCACGCTGTCGGGATTGACGCAGCCCTGGAAGCGGCCCGCGAGGTCGAGCACGAAGGCCATGCCGCCGGTCATTCCGGCCGCGAAGTTCTCGCCGACCGGCCCGAGGATCACCGCCGTGCCGCCGGTCATGTATTCGAGACCGTTGGAGCCGACGCCCTCGACCACTGTCGTGGCCCCCGAATTGCGCACCGCGAACCGCTCGCCGGCCTGGCCGGCCGCGAACAGTTTGCCGCTGGTCGCGCCGTAGAGGACGGTGTTGCCGAGGATGACGTTGGTCTCCGGCGCCACCAGGTGGCGCGACGGCTTGATGACGATGGTGGCGCCCGACAGGCCCTTGCCGACGTAGTCGTTGGCCTCGCCGGTCAGCACGATGCGCAGGCCGCGCACCGCGAAGGCCCCGAGGCTCTGGCCGGCCGAGCCCTTCAGCTCGACGGTCAGGTGGCCGGCCGGCAGGGCGCTCATCCCGAACTTGCGGACGATGTGGCTGGAGATGCGCGCGCCGATGGCCCGGGCGGTGTTCCGCACCGTGTAGGTCAGCTGCATCTTCTCGCCCCGTTGCAGCAGGGGCGCGGCGTCGCGGACGATCTGGGCGTCGAGGGTGTCGGGCACCGGATTGCGGCCGTTGACCGTCGAATAGGGCGGGTTGCTGCCCGGATCGGCCCGGACCAGCAGGGGGTTCAGGTCAAGGTCGTCGAGGTGCTCGCCGCCGCGGCTGACCTGGGCCAGCAGGTCGGTGCGGCCGACCACTTCCAGCAGCGAGCGGAAGCCGAGGTCGGCGAGGATTTCGCGGACCTCCTCGGCGATGAAGGTGAAGAGGTTGATCACCTTTTCCGGCGTGCCGGTGAACTTGGCGCGCAACGCGTCGTCCTGGGTGCAGACCCCGACCGGGCAGGTGTTGGAATGGCACTGCCGCACCATGATGCAGCCCATCGCCACCAGCGACGCCGTGCCGATACCGAACTCCTCGGCCCCCAGCATGGCGGCCATGACGATGTCGCGGCCAGTGCGTAAGCCCCCGTCGGTGCGCAGGGTCACATGGTGGCGCAGATTGTTCAGCGTCAGCACCTGGTTGGCTTCGGAAAGCCCCAGCTCCCAGGGCGAGCCCGCGTACTTGATCGAGGTCTGCGGGCTGGCCCCCGTGCCGCCGACGTTGCCGGCGATCAGGATGACGTCGGCTTTCGCTTTCGCCACCCCGGCCGCGATGGCGCCGATGCCGGTCATCGAGACCAGCTTCACCGTCACCCGGGCGTCGGGGTTGATCTGCTTGAGATCGTAGATGAGCTGCGCCAGGTCCTCGATCGAATAGATGTCGTGGTGCGGCGGCGGGCTGATCAGCATCACCCCGGGCGTCGCGTGGCGCAGCCGGGCGATCATCTCGGTGACCTTGAAGCCGGGCAGCTGGCCGCCCTCGCCGGGCTTGGCGCCCTGGGCGACCTTGATCTCGAGCTCCTCGGCCGAGTTGAGATATTCGGCGGTAACACCGAAGCGGCCCGAGGCGACCTGCTTGATCACCGAATTGGCGTTGTCGCCATTTGCATAGGGAGAGTAGCGGACCTTGTCCTCGCCGCCCTCGCCCGACACCGCCCGCGCGCCGATGCGGTTCATCGCGATCGCGAGCGTTTCGTGCGCCTCGGGACTGAGCGCGCCGAGCGACATGCCGGGCGTCACGAAGCGCTTGCGAATCTCGGTGATCGCCTCGACCTGATCGACCGGCACGCCCTCGTCGGGGAAATTGAACTGGAGCAAGTCGCGCAGATAGACCGGCGGGAGATCGGCGACCCCGCGCGAGAACTTCTGGTAGGTCGAATAGGAGTCGGTCGCGACCGCAGTCTGCAGCAGATGCATCAGCTGCGCCGAATAAGCATGTGTCTCGCCGGTATGCCGCTGGCGGTAGAAGCCGCCGATCGGCAGTGTCACCACCGCGGGGTCGAACGCCGCCTGATGTCTTAGCTCGGCGTTGAGGTGGAGCGAGGCATAGCCTTCGCCCGAAATCTTGGCCGGCATGCCGGGGAACAGGTCGTTGACCAGACTGCGCGACAGCCCGACCGCTTCGAAATTATATCCGCCGCGATAGGAGGAGATCACCGCGATCCCCATCTTCGACATGATCTTGAGCAGCCCTTCGTCGACCGCCTTGCGATGGTTGGCGAGGCATTTGTCGAAGCTGGTTTGGCCGAACAGCCCGCGCGCGTGGCGGTCGGCGATCGCCGCTTCGGCCAGATACGCGTAGACGGTCGTCGCGCCGACCCCGATCAGCACCGCGTAATAATGCGTGTCGAGGCATTCGGCGGTCTCGATGTTGATCGAGCAATACGAGCGCAGCCCCCGGCGGACGAGATGCGTGTGGACCGCCGCCGCCGCAAGGACGCCGGCAATGCCGACCTTGTCGCCGTCGATCGCACGGTCCGACAGGAACAGCTCGGACTTGCCTTCGCGCACCGCTTGCTCGGCCTGGTTGCGGATGCGCTGGATCGCGGCGCGCAGCGTCTCGGGCTCGCCGCCCGATGCGAAAGTGCAGTCGATTTCCGCCGCGGCGCTCCCGAAATGCGCCTTCAGCCGCGTCCAATCCTTGCCGTCGAGTACCGGGCTTTCGAGCACCAGCACGCCGTCCTGCGCTTGCCCCGTGTCGAGGATGTTGGCGAGGTTCGAGAACCGCGTCTTGAGCGACATCACGTGGCGCTCGCGCAAGGAGTCGATCGGCGGGTTAGTGACTTGCGAGAAATTCTGGCGGAAGAACTGGCTGATCAGCCGCGGCTTGTCGGAAATGACCGCGAGCGGCGTATCGTCGCCCATCGACCCGATCGCTTCCTTGGCAGTCTCGACCATCGGCGACAGGATCAGCTCCATGTCCTCGATCGTCTGCCCGGCGGCGACCTGACGGCGCATCAATTCGGTGCGATCGAACCGCGCGACATGGTCGCCCTTTGGGACTTTGATCTCATCGAGCGTCAGGAACTTGCCGATCATCGCGGCATAATCGTGCTCGCCCGCGATGCGGTCCTTGACCTCGCGGTCATGGAACAGCGTGCCCTGATCGAGGTCGACCGCGATCATCTGGCCGGGACCGAGCCGGCCCTTCTCGACGATCATCGTCTCGGGCACGACGACCATGCCGCTTTCGGACCCGACGATCAGCAGACCGTCGGACGTGTGGGTGTAGCGCAGCGGGCGGAGCGCGTTGCGGTCCATCCCTGCCACCGCCCAGCGCCCATCGGTCATCGC
This sequence comes from Devosia sp., assembly GCF_028290645.1. GTDB lineage: Bacteria > Pseudomonadota > Alphaproteobacteria > Rhizobiales > Devosiaceae > Devosia_A. The sequence goes on from NZ_JAQGJL010000016.1 coordinate 5,495, forward strand.
AAGCGCGGCGGGGCCGTCCCACGGCTCCATAACGCTGCCAAGGTATTTAAACATGTCGAGATGAGCCTTGGGCATCTCGCCCTTGCCGCCCCACGCCTCCGGCACCAGCATCAGCTTGGCGGTCGGGGCGTCGCGGCCCGAGCGGCAGATCGCCTCGAACACCGCATCGAGCGCGGCGGTATCCGACGCGCCCGCCGGAATCACCGGCTTGATGTCCTCCGACGCTTCACCGAACGAATTGGCCGCCATCTTGATCTCGTGGCTGAGCATCCAATTCTTGTTGCCGCGGATCGTGTTGATCTCGCCATTATGCGCGAGGCAGCGGAACGGCTGCGCCAGCCACCATTGCGGGAAGGTGTTGGTCGAATAACGCTGGTGGAAAATCGCGACCCGGCTTTCGAAACGCGAATCCTTGAGGTCGGGGTAGAAAACGGAGAGGCTCTCTGCGAGGAACAGGCCCTTGTAGATGATCGACCGGCACGACAGCGAGCAGATGTAGAAGCCCTGGATCTGGGCCGCGATCACGCGCTTCTCGATCCGGCGGCGGACGAGATAGAGGTCCTTCTCGAACTCGACCGCGCTTTGCGTGTCGGGCAGGGGGCCGGCGATCATGATCTGCTCGATCTCGGGGCGCGTTTCCTGCGCCTTGCGGCCGATCACCGATACGTCGACCGGTACCTGGCGCCAGCCGTAGATCGAATAGCCCGCCTCGATGATCGCGCTCTCGACGATCGTCCGGCACGCTTCCTGCGCGCTGAGATCGGTGCGCGGCAGGAAAATCATCCCGACCGCCAGCCGGTTGTCGGCGACCTTATGCCCCGACGCCTGGATCGCCTCGTCGAAGAATTTGAGCGGCAGATCGATGTGGAGCCCGGCGCCATCGCCGGTCTTGCCGTCGGCATCGACCGCGCCGCGATGCCACACCGCCTTGAGCGCGTCGATCGCCGATTGCACGACGCGGCGCGAGGGCAGTCCATCGGTCGCCGCAACGAGTCCGACGCCGCACGCGTCGGACTCGAATTCGGGTCGATACATGCCCTCGGCGGCGAGGCGGGCGCGTTGGTCGATCATGCCGCCTTCCTCTCGACTTTCGCCTGCGCGCGCAGATACTTATCGATATGCCCCGCGACGTCACGCCCATCGCGCACTGCCCACACGACCAGGCTCGCACCCCGCACGATATCGCCGGCGCCGAACACGCCATCGAGGCTGGTCATCAGCGTAGCGTTGTCGACCAGTACCGTCCCCCAGCGAGTCACGCCTAGCTCGGGCGCGTCGAACATTTGCGGCAAATCCTCAGCGTCGAAGCCGAGCGCCTTGATGACGAGGTCGGCGTTGCGCACCTCGGCTGGGGCACCATCGGGTTCGGGCGCGCGGCGACCGCTGGCATCGGGCGCACCGAGCCGGTTACGGCCAATCAGCACGCTCTCGACCGTTTCCTTGCCGCCGAACGCTTGCGGCGCCGACAGCCAGACGAATTCGACGCCTTCCTCCTCCGCATGCCCGACCTCGCGCTGCGAGCCGGGCATGTTGTCGCGGTCGCGGCGATAGAGGCAGGCGACCGATTTTGCGCCCTGGCGCACGGCAGTCCGCACGCAATCCATCGCGGTGTCGCCGCCGCCGACGACGACGACGTTCTTGCCCGCCGCATCTAGCGTGCCGCTGTCGAAATCCGGGACCGCGTCGCCGAACCCCTTGCGGTTGGACGCCATCAGATAGTCGAGCGCCTCGACGACCCCGTTCGCATCCGCACCCGGCGTGGTCAGCCCGCGTGCCTTGTAGACGCCAGTCGCGATCAGCAACGCTTCGTGGCGGTCGCGCAAATCCTCGATGCTCCCGTCGCGCCCGACCTCGAAGCCGTGGTGAAACACGATCCCGCCTGCCTTCAACCGATCCACGCGGCGCATGACGATCGGCTTTTCGAGCTTGAAGCCGGGGATGCCGTAGGTCAGCAGCCCGCCGGCGCGGTCGTGCCGGTCATAGACATGGACGTCATAGCCCGCCACGCGGAGCAGTTCCGCGGCGGTGAGCCCGGCCGGCCCCGCGCCGACGATCCCGACCGACTGGCCGCGCGGACGCCCGGGTGCCAGCGGCTCGACCCAGCCCTCTTCCCAGGCAGTGTCGGTGATGAACTTCTCGACCGATCCGATCGTCACCGCGCCGTGGCCGGCGAATTCGATCACGCAATTGCCCTCGCACAGCCGATCCTGCGGGCAGATGCGGCCGCAAATCTCCGGCATGGTCGAAGTGGCGTTCGACAGCTCATACGCTTCGCGCAACCGCCCCTCGGCGGTCAGCCGCAGCCAGTCGGGGATGTGGTTGTGCAGCGGGCAATGCACCGCGCAATAGGGCACGCCGCATTGCGAGCAGCGCGCCGATTGCTCCTCGGCGGTCGGCACGGCGTAGCGGTCAGCGATTTCGCGGAAGTCGTCCGCGCGTGCGTCGGCCCCGCGCTTGGCCGGATAGGCCTGCGCCACCTGGACGAATTTGAGCATATCCCCGGCCATCGCTCGATCCTTTCGGCGGGGTCGATAGCGCGATTCGCTTCCCCGGTCACGTGGAATCAGACCAACAGGACAGCAGTGCTGTCTCATAAACAGTACATTGTACCCGCTGGCTGGTCGGATATCTCGCCCCGTCGCGGATATGCGCCCATTCCGGACCTATTTGAGTAGCAGTACGAGTGCAATCGTTCCGACAGCAATTCGGTACCAGCCGAACGGGCTGAATCCGGTTCGCCCCACCAGCCCGACGAACCAGCGCACTACAAACAGCGCGACGAGGAACGCCACGACGAACCCGATCGCGATTAAGCCGAACCCCACCGTGTTCGCCGCTGCCAATTCGTGCCGCTTGCTGGCAAGCTCGAGCACCGTCGCGCCGAGCATCGTGGGGATGGCGAGGAAGAAGCTGAACTCCGCCGCCGTCCGCCGCTCGACCCCGAGGCTCAGCGCGCCGAGGATCGTCGCGCCCGA
>NZ_JAQGJL010000029.1 GCF_028290645.1 Devosia sp.
GCCATCAGCGAACCACCGCACCACCCCCTCCCTCGATACCTCCCTCAAGGGGGAGGGATGCGACAAGGGAGCCGCCGGGGCGCAGGGCTGAGGCTGCGACGGCAAATGGGGAGGGTCTCCCTCCCCCCTGCGGGGAGGGCACCGGCGTGGGGGGCCACGCGCTCGGAGCCATCACTTTTCCCTCCGCATGTTCCTGAGCGCGAGGAACAGCGCTGCCGGGAGGATCACCAGCGCCGTCACCAACCCGATGGCGGCGCTCATGCCGAAGTTGACGTTGACCGAGGTAGCGGAGCCGCCGAAGGCCGATCGGAACAGGAACGTCCCCATGATGTCGGTGGCGCGGGCCGGCGCCCCCTCCGGCCCCATCAGGATCAGCGTGTAGTCGGCATTGTTGAACACATCGACCATGACGATGACGGTGATCAGGATGAACGCCGGCGCGAGGACCGGAAACACCACCGCCTTCAGCGTCTGCCAGCGATTGGCGCCATCGAGCATAGCCGCCTCGAGCAGGTGCATGCGCACCGCAACGACGGCCGAGAGGATGAGGATGATGGCGAAGCTCATCCGGTGCCACGAATAGAAGGTGGCAAGCGTGGCGAGCGCCAGGTTCGGATCGCCGAGAAAGCCGATCGGCTGGTCGACCACGTGGAGGCCCTTGGTGAGCAGCACGTTGAGCGGCCCGCGGGTACGCACGATCAGCTCGAGCAGGAACGCCACGGCGGCGCCGGCGAGCGGATAGGGCAAAAAGAAGATCGAGCGGTAGGTGTTGCGCCCCCAGGTGCGAAAGCTCAGCAGCAGCGCGAAGATCGTCCCGAGGATCAGCATCGAGGCGATGATGATGACGAAGAAGATGAGGTTCTGCGCGAATGCCTTGACCAGCTGATCGCGGAAATAGGGGTTCCCGAACAGCTGCGCGAAATTGTCGAAGCCGACGAACTTCATCGGCCCGATCCCCGGCCAATCGACGAGGCAGAGCACGAGCAGCGCCAGCAGCGGGATGAAGTTGAACACCCCGTAGAGCAGCACGCCCGGCGCCAGCAACGCGATGCGCTGCAGGTTCGCCTTCTGCTTGTAGTTGAGTTTGGCCATGCCCTTTGCCCCACCCGCCGCAAGGATGATCGCCCCCGCGGGCGAGAAAAGCAGCGGCGGCATCACCGCCGCTGCGCAAGTTTGGGCCCGGTTATGCCGGACCCTGGAGGATTACTTGCAGTTGGCCGCGCCGACATAGTTCCAGGAGTTGAGGCCATCCTGGATCTTCTTGGCGAAATCGGCCGGGGTCAGCTGGCCCGAGAGCAGCGCCTGGTAGCCGTCGGCGACCAGCGTGCCATAGCTCGGCTCGCCCTTGTTCAGCGCATAGGCGAAGAACGGGGTCGGCGCCGCCGAATTGGTGGCGATCGCCGCGGCGACGTCCTTGAGCAGCGGGTTGTCGACGGCATATTCGCCGCCGAACGCCGGCAGCTCGCCGACTTCCTTGACGAACAGCTCGGCGAACTCCTTGGTCGCGGTGAAGTCGAGCACCTTCTGCGCCTCGGCCGCATTGGGCGAGGTCGAGTTGACGAGATACGTGCCGTCGCCAAAGGCATAGACCTTGCCATTCGGGCCCGGGACCGGGAAGAAGCCGAGCTTCAGCTCGGGATCGATCTCGTACATCGGCGAGGTCGGGCCGGTGGACCAGATGCCATCGATCATCATGGCGCTCTCGCCCATGGCGACCGAGGTGCGCATCGCGCCGTAATCGTCGGCCATCGCCGAGGCGTTGATGAAGCCGGCGTCCTGCCAGTCCTTGACGGCCTGCAGGGTCGAGACGAACTCGGGCCCGGTGAAGCAGGCCTCGCCGGTGATCAGCTTGGCGGCGACGTCGTCGGAAACGAGTCCCGCGGTCATCGCCTCGCCCACCACCTGGTTCAGCCACCAGCCGGAACGCGCGCCGAAATTGATCGGCGTGATGCCCGCGGCCTTGAGCTTCTCGGACGCGGCCTTCAGCTCGTCCAGCGTCTTGGGGACCTCGATGCCGTTATCGGCGAACACCTTGGTGTTGTAGAGGATCGATTCCATCTGCACCGCGAACGGCACGCCGTAGAGCTGGCCATCGGGACCGCGGGCCGCGTCGAGCGTGCCCGGCGCCATGGCGGCGAGATCGGTGGTGGTCGGCTTCAGAATGCCGGAATCGATGAACGACGACAGCCAGGCGGCGCCGGCGCGACCCTGGAACAGGTCGACTCCCGGCGACTGCAGCGCGATGCGGAGCTTCGCGTCATAGTCGTCGGAGTTGATCTGCACGGCCTTGACCGTGGTGTCGCCGAGCAGCTTGTTGTCGTTGATATATTGCCACAGCGGCAGTTCCTGCTGCCGCCAGGTGTAAAGCGTGATCTCGCCGGCGATGCCGGTCGTGGTCATCAGCGCGCCGCAAAGTGCGGTCGTCGCCAGCATTGTGGAAAGTCGCATCCCTGTTCTCCCATCCCGGAACTGGCATTCCAGTTCAATACCTAAGCAATGCCACTTTAGGACCAATTTTGTGGAATGCAACGGCTTTATGGCACAGAGTGGTATTGCCTAAGGCTTGGGCAGAGCAGGCTTTCTCCTCACCGGGGTGGGCCCCGCTCGGCAAGACCGCTGGAAATCCTGGCATAAATGAGAATTGGCCCGGCGAGGTACCGGCCCGGTCAAGTGGTGTCAGATTGGACTTATCCACCGGCGCGAGAGATTGGTAGCTCGCGCGCCGGTCCGAGACCTGGAGCGTTTCCGGTTTTGACGGAAACCGGCAGCTCGCCCCCTCTCCCCTCAGGGGAGAGGGCTGGGGTGAGGGGTTCAGCGGTGCAGCGAGCGCTTATGTCGCCGCCTCACCCCTCATCCGGCCTTCGGCCCCTTCTCCCCGAGGGGGAAGGCACAGCACAGCCGCTGCGGTCAGCCTGTGAACGGCTCTAGCCGCCGATTTTGCCGCCCAGTTCATCCTCGATATGGATGCGGATGATCTCGTCGAACGTCTTCTCGGCCCTGAAGCCCAGCGCTTCGGCGCGCTTGGCGGCAAAGTTGCGCGGCCAGCCGGCGACCATCGAGCTGATCTTCTGGTCGGGCACGTCCCGGATCAGGTTCACCGCCTTGTCCCCGGCCACGCGGCGAAGCGCCTCGATCTCCTCGCCCACTGTGGTCGAGAGGCCGGGGGCCGAGAGGGTGCGGCGCCAGCCGAGCTGGGTGGTATCGAGTTCGGCAGCGTGGATGAGGAAGCCGATCGCGGCGCGCGGGCTGGCGAACCAGTGGCGCACGTCCTTCGACACCGGCAGCACCGCCTCCTGCCCGACCAGCGGCTCGCGCAGGATATTGGAGAAAAAGCCCGAGGCGGCGGCGTTCGGTTTGCCGGGGCGGATAGTGATGGTCGGCAGCCGGATGCCGATGCCGTCGACGAAGCCCTTGCGCGAATAGTCGTTCAGCAGCAGTTCGCAGATCGCCTTCTGCGTGCCGTAGCTGGTGAGCGGGGCCGAGAGGAATTCGTCGTCGATGGGCTCGTTGAAGGGCGCCCCGAACACCGCGATCGACGAGGTAAAGACCAGCCTGGGCAGGTACGGTGACTTGAGGCCTTCCTGCCGGATGGCCTCCAGCAGGAACCGCATGCCGTCCATGTTGATCCGGTAGCCCTTGTCGAAATCCGCCTCGGCTTCGCCCGAAACGATGGCCGCGAGGTGGAAGACGAGGTCGGGGCGCGACGCGATCAGCTTCGCCGCTACGCCGGGGGCCGAGACGTCCGAGGCAATCGTCGTGACCTCACCCGGGAAATCGACCTTGGCCGGCTCGATGACGTCGGTGAGCGTCAGCTTGTCGATGGCCTTGCCGCCGACCTGGCCGGCCTTCAGCAGCGCCGACGTGAGCTTGCGGCCGACCATGCCGGCCGCCCCGATGATCAGGATATGCATGGAGTCTCCTCGAATTTTGCGCGGGAGACTAGCGATTGAAACGGCGGGTGCAAGCGCTGCTTTTGGCCAAACTCAGCACACCGTCTCGAAGCGCTCCACGCACGTGCGCACCACCTCGTCGCCCGGCCGCTTCCACCAGTTATCGCGCGAGAAAATCTCGACTTCCTGCGGGCCGTGATACCCCGCTGCTTCGATCATCGCCCGGATCGCCTTGAGGTCGATGACCCCGTCGCCCATCATGCCGCGATCGAGCAGCAGGTCGGTGGTGGGGACCAGCCAGTCGCAGATATGGTGCGCGAGGATGCGCTTCTCGCGCCCGGCGCGGGCGATGGCGGCCGCAAGGTTTGGGTCCCACCAGACGTGATAGACGTCGATCGCGACGCCAACGCCGTCGCCGAGTTCCGCGCAGATATCGAGCGCCTGGTCGATGGTGTTCACGCAGGCGCGGTCGGCTGCATACATCGGGTGCAGCGGCTCTATTGCCAGCGGCACGCCCGAGGCGCGGGCATGCGGCAGCATGGCGGCGATGCCATCGGCGACCATCTGGCGCGCCCCGGCTATGTCCTTGGAAGACCCCGGCAATCCGCCGACGACGAGCACGAGGCAATCGGCGCCCAGCGCCGCGGCTTCGTCGATGGCGCGCAGGTTATCCTCGATATTCTTCTGCCGGCTCTCAGCGCTATCGGCCGGAAACATGCCGCCGCGGCAGAGCCCGGTGACGCGGAGGCCGTTGGATCGGACGATGTTGGCGGCTTCATCGAGTCCGATGGCCGCCACCTGGTCGCGCCACGGGGAGATGGCGGTGACGCCAAGCCGGAGGCAGCCATCAACCGCCTCGGCAAAGCCCCAGGCGCCGCGGGTGGTGGCGAGGTTCATGGAGAGTATGCGGTCAGACATCGGGGCTCCCCGACCCCTCATCCGCCCTTCGGGCACCTTCTCCCACAAGGGGAGAAGGCGACGGAGCGGCAAACTTGGAGGACCGGATCGGCGTGAGATCGCCCCACAGCGCCTTCTCCCCTTGTGGGAGAAGGTGGCCGAAGGCCGGATGAGGGGTTCTCTCCATTTGCGCCGGCACCTCAAACCACCCCATTCACCGCCAGCACCCGCCTCATCCGCTCCACCGCCAACCCCGGATCGGCCAGCACCCGCGCCTTGTCCGCCAGCCGGAACAGTTCGCTCAGGTGCTGCAGCGAGCGCGTCGATTGCTGCCCCCCGATCATCGCAAAATGGTCCTGTAACCCATTGAGATAGGCGAGGAAAACCACCCCGGTCTTGTAGAAGCGCGTCGGCGCCGCGAAGATGTGGCGGCTGAGCGGCACGGTGGGCTCGAGTAGCTCGAAGAACTCGTTGTCGCTGCCCCTGCCGAGCGCCGCGAGCGCCGCGGAGGCTGCGGGAGCAATGGCATCGAAGATGCCGAGCAGGGCATCGGAATGGCCTTGCTCGTCCCCGGCGATCAGCTCGGCATAGTTGAAATCGTCGCCGGTATACATGCGGACGTTTGCCGGCAGGCGCCGGCGCATGGCGATCTCTTTCTCCTTGGAAAGCAAGGAAATCTTGATGCCATCGACCTTGTCGGCATGGGCGGCAATGACGTCGAGACAGACGTCCATCGCGGCGTTGTGGTCGGCATGCCCCCAGTAGCCGACGAGCGCCGGATCGAACATTTCGCCGAGCCAGTGAAGGATCACCGGCTGCTTCACCTGGCCGAGGATGCGGCCATAGACGCGGGCGTAGTCATCGGGCGATTTCGCCGCCACCGCGAGGGCGCGCGAGGCCATTAGAATGATGCGCCCGCCCTGCCCCTCGACGAAACCGACCTGCTCTTCGTAAGCCCGGATGATGTCGTCGATGGTGACGTTCGGGCCCGGCATCAGGTGGTCGGTGCCCGCGCCATAGGCGATCAGCGCGTCCGGCCGCGTGCGGGCTTCGGCCTGCGCGCGACGGATCAGCTCCTGCGCCTCGGTCCAGCCGAGCCCCATGCCGCGTTGGGCGGTATCCATGGCTTCGGCGACGCCCAGACCGAGGTCCCACATGCGGTGGCGGAAGGCCAGCGTGGTGTCCCAGTCGATGGCGGGGGTGAGCCAGGGATCGTTGCTGGCGAGGGGATCGGCGACGACGTGGGCGGCGGCGTAGGCGATGCGAGGAAAGTCGCTAGCCGCATGCTTTTCAAACGGAATCGGCGTGCCGGTGAGGCGATAAGCGGAAATGGTTCGGTCGGGGTTGGGGAGGTGGAGTTCAGGCATCGGCGGCCTCCGGCACTGCACTCTCAGTCCGGCCTCCCACCCCCTTGAGGGGAGGGAACGAGGGAGGGGGTGGTTCAGTGATCACCGATGGACCCCCACCCCCAACCCCTCCCCCTCGAGGGGGAGGGGAGCTGAACTTGCGCGCAAGCGGCCACGGT
>NZ_JAQGJL010000035.1 GCF_028290645.1 Devosia sp.
CGGATTTCCCACCGGCCCGTCGCTCGCCACACTGGTCGTCCGTGGGACGTATGTCGAAGGCCGTTACATCTCCGTCCCGTCCCGCATCCTAAGCCGCTGTAGCTCGGCGCCCTTTACATCGGCGGTCCCGTTGTTGCGGCGGACCTAAGAGGCCGGAGCACTGTGTGCACTTAGTCGGAACGACCGACAAAGGTGCTTCCGACCCACGCCATGATGCCGCCAACGGTGGCATATCGACGGAGCCGGGCTGCGAGATTGTGGCCGGTGAGCGAGCCCATGTAGTGGCAGTCGCACAGCAGATGATGGGCGTCTTCGTCGTTCAGTGCGAAGTAGTCCATCGCATCGCCGAGCGTGTTGCCGGCAAGGCCATCGCCGCGCAGTACCGGGTCGCGGTAGGCAACTGCGAGCGGGGTGCTCTCTCCGCCGCGATAGGCACGCCGTTCCGCCTCGGGCAGATACTCGATGCGATAGAGCGCTTCCATCGAGCCGGCGTGCTGATCCAGCAGCTCGGCCCAACGGTTTAGCCGTTCGCCGCGGCTCAGCGTGGTGATTGGATTTGCCGCGACGATCACGGCGGCTTCGCGCAGTTGTTCGGGGCTTTGATGCTTCATGATGACCTCCTTCAGGGCTTGGCACAAGCGGGACTTGGCCGAAACTGCCCTGCTGGTGTCCGTGTGCCCGACGCTAGGCCCGCGAGGCTACCAACGGCTATGCCTTGGCCCTGCTTGCCCTCGGACCTTGCGCCGCGAAGCCGCCCCAATGACAGCGGATGTCGGAGATGTGACCGGCGCGGCGCCTCCGCGCGGCAGCAAGCATTTCCGATTGAGCTGACAACTGCCGGATGGGACAGGCGAGTGCTAGCCGCCTTGATAGAGCCCGTGCCCTATCGTCATTTGCTGCAGCGCGGGGAATACCTTCATCGGGTTCCTGAACCTCGCCGAATTCTATTTCGACCCAAAGGAATGGGCCGACGAGAAGAGCGCGAGGCCATAAAGCAGCTGAGCATGTCGGGCTATCCGGAGAAGATCGAAGCAGAGCGAATGATCCACCGCGGCGCCCTGCAGGTGGCGGCGTCTATTTCCCGGGCAATTCTCAAAGCGCTCTTTTCGTGATCCGGTTCTCAACAGAGACCTAGGTACGCTTTTGAACCGCATCACGAGTTCGAATCTCCAATCTTCCGCCACGCAGTCTGCTGCTTTGGAGTATTTTCCTAGCCGCGGCGAGTCAGCTGGTAGTATCAAGGTCTTAGCCTGAGCTTTCGCGTCCGCAACCGTCTCATCAGAGCGTGATTCTGGGCCCAAAAGTGCGTGCAACAGCCCAGATTCTGAACCGCGCAATTTGGTGAGACAGTTGCGCGTAGGACTGCTTCCCGCCAGAAATGGACGTCAATCATCTGGAGAGCCGTTCGAGCGCGTCGATGGGGATCGAATGCCGAGGGGACTTAATCGCAGATTTGGCGGTGTCGAACATGGTCAGGGCGGCGGCGGAAAAACCCGAACTCTACCTTTCGGTCCCTCCAATCGGATGCGTCTCTACCTCCCCGAAGAAGATCGGCACGTTGTGCTGCAGACGGCCGAGTGCCCTTGACCCGGACTGCAGAGGGTTCCGACGGGCCGTTCACCGAGCCGAGCCGCTTCCGCCTGGGAACTTGCGGCCACGGTTGGGGCGCAAACGGGCCTAAAAGGCCAAGGCGGCCTGGTACTGTTCGAGCGCCGCAGCAAATGCTTCGGCCGCCGCGAGGTTCGAGACTTGATACTCCTCTGTCACGCCCCGTGGGCTGCTAATCGCCAGTTGGCCATAGAGGCAGATCGGTATCTGGTAGTTGTCGCGGAAGCGCCTGTCCGGGGACCCGTCCTTGTTCACCTTCGCCCACGTGTAGCCGGCAATGTGCGCGTCGGCCGGGACCTGCTCAGTCTCGACAAACCGAGTGGGGCGATAGGCCACGCGCAACTCGCGAAGGTCGGTGAGAGCAAACATCCCATCCGCGCGAGGCATCAACGCCATGCCCGGATAAATCAGAATGTCCTCGCCGTTGACGTTCTCGAACGAGAGTCCCCGCCCGTTGAATCGCACAAGGTCATTGTTGGCGTATTCTAACTTGGCGGGGTGGCGGTCAACCGTTCGGGTGGCGGTGGTCCGTTCCTGTATGCGGTTGGTGTCCCGGTCCGAGGTCACATCCCACACGGCGGAGCTTGAGCGCAGCGCGTCGAATGCCCGGATTAGGGCCGCATAGGCCCGTTGAGCCGCGTCCGTAGTCTCGAACGTCATATCCACGTGGGTGGTCTCGCCCCACGCCTCCAGCCGGTCGATTTCCTCGGTTACATCGGCAACGTCATCGTGAATGGCAGCGATCCGTTTCTTGTAGAACACCCGGAACATGCTCCGGGACCGCTTATGCAGTTCCGTCTTTAGCTTTCGCGCCTCGCCGACCGCCTCCTCTAAATCTGCCTCTACCTCTTCGCGCTGGTGGCGGGCGGCAATGAGCATGTCCCGCAGTTCCGCTAAGGAGTGGCTGGTGAGCGACTCCACCCCCTTGCTGCCAATTTCCCTCATGCCGGCCGACGCCACGTAGGGCTGCTTTCCACCGGGCAGGGATGGCGAGGGTGCAGGCGATGGGATGTAGCCCGCGGATGACGGGCTCGGCCATTCATTGGCGGGAGACGGTTCAATCCTCAGGGCTGGTGCTGGCGCAACTTGCCGGGCGCCTCGTGCTCCACGCTTGGGTGGGGCGCTAAGCATAGCGCTGTAGGACAGGCCAGTGCCGGGAAGGCTGGCTGTACCGCGCACACCTCGTTTCCCCACATTGATGGTCGCACCCGGAACGCCAAAGCTCGCGCTCAGGCCACCTCCGCTTAGATTGAGGCGCACGCCCGGAAACAGCTTGAACGACTTTCTGAATCTAAGGCCCATGACAATGCTCCCCCGCAATATAGTGTATCCAAGCCGGCTGAACTCACAACCAGGCAGTCACAACATGAGGTAGACCTGTGAACCTAGATCAGTTTCAGAAGTCGCTAACCGAGTCGGAGTCGGCCCTGTTGATTGGTATTGGCATGGCCATCTTTAGCGCTGTGGAGGCGGGTGCGCCCCAGCGGACGTTGGTAGACCGGCTCCAGGTTCACGAGGACAATTTCGAGAAACTGGGGCAGACCAAAGCCTCGCAGATGATGACGATGCTCAAAATGATGGCGCAGAGTACGGCCCGTCGCTAAAGATCGAACACGTTGGGGGGAAATCAAAATGAGGGCCTTCGTGGGAGCGCTGGTCATCGCTGGGGCGATGGTCGCGCCGTCCAGTGCGCAGCCGGTAGGAACGCCCATCTCGTGCGGTAAGCTGGTCGCCGTGGACGGCGACACGATCAAATGCAACGGCGTCCTTATGCGAGACATGGGCGATGGCGCGCCATTCGTTTCCGGCTTTGACACCCCTGAGATACGCAGCCGCAAGTGCGAGGCGGAATTAGCGCTTGGTCGCAGGGCAAAATCGCGCATGGCCGAACTGCTCAAAACGAAGGGGCTTCGGATCATTGACTCGGATCAAGTCGATGCCACTCGCACGCGGCGCCCCCTTGTTTGGATAGTTCTGCCCGACGGTCGGACCATTGGCAGCATCCTGATAAGCGAGGGCCTCGCAAGGCGATGGACCCCGCAATACGAGGCCGATTGGTGTCGCGGCACCGATGATCGGGCCGAAATGTAACTTTTGAGGGAAACCAACCATGTATGAAGCTGAGATTAGCCGAACTAGCCCATCTGCCTTCCTGTTCATCATCGACCAGTCAGGTTCGATGGAGGAGCAGATGGAAACCGAGCAGACCAAGGCCCAGTTTGTGGCGGACGTGCTCAACAAGACGCTCTACCAACTCATCATCCGATGCACCCGCGCCGATGGCGTCCGCAACTACTTTGATGTGGGCGTGCTTGGGTATGGTGGCGACACGGTGAAGTCCGGATTTGGTGGCGCGTTGAGCGGCAGCGTCCTCCACCCGCTCTCAGATATCGAGGCCAATCCCCTGCGCATTGAGGAGCGCATGAAGCGCGTTCCGGATGGCGCTGGCGGCCTGGTAGATCAGCCCACCAAGTTCCCGGTGTGGTTTGACCCAACGAGCGCCGGGGGCACGCCCATGACAGCGGCAATGCGCACCGCGGCTGAGGCTGTAGTGGCGTGGTGCGATTCGCACCCGAGCAGCTACCCGCCCACCATCATTCACGTGACCGATGGCGCTTCCACTGATGGCGACCCGTCGCCCGTGGCGGACGCGCTCAGGCAAATGTCCACCTCAGACGGTCAATGCCTGTTGTTCAATCTGCACATCTCCACCGCTGGTGGCGAGAAAGTGGTTTTCCCTCGTCCGATACGGGCCTCGATACATACGGGCGGCTGTTATTTGGCATGTCCAGCCCGTTTCCTACCCACCTCGTGCAGGTCGCTCAGGACAAGGGCTATCAGGTGAGTTCGGAGTCCCGCTTCTTTGGCTACAAGACGGGCTACGAGTCCATCGTGGACTTCTTCGATATTGGCACGCGCGCCAGCAACCTCAGATAGCCGCCGCATGGTGCGCCCGCTACATCGCTGGACCATCGGCAAGCAACTAGACGAGCCGCACCTCAACGAGGACGCCTTGGCCTGCTCATTTGCCAGAGGAATCTATGCCGTGAGCGACGGCGCATCGGAGTCGTTCGCATCGCGGCATTGGGCGCGCATATTGGTGCGCCGCTACCTCTACCGCCCGGCTTTGGACGCGGCTGGCCTCGCCGGAGCAATACAGGAGTTCAACCGCCACTTTGACCGCCCAAGCATGTCTTGGAGTGCTCAAGCGGCCTTTGATCGGGGCAGCTTCGCAACGCTGCTTGCCCTCCATTTTGAGGGCAATGGTGTGCGTGTCTTGGGCATCGGTGACTCACTCGCGGTGCTGGACGATGGCGCCGGCATCCGCGCTACCTTTCCGTACACCTCGCCGGAGCAATTCCGTGTGAACCCGCTGCTCCTGTCCACTCTCCATGACCGGAATGCGGCCGTACTTGAGCGGGACGCAGTTACACGCTGGAGTTTCGAGGGTATCGAGGCGCCCCGCATCTACGCCATGACGGACGCCATTGGCGCGTGGCTGCTATCAGACCCGGAGCCGCGCCTTGCGGCGCTGCGGGACCTCCGACAGTTGCGGGACTTTGTGGCGCTGGTGGAGGCCGCGCGGCTCGATGGGTCGATGCGTCGGGACGATACCACTCTACTGGTGATTGGGTAGGGGGCGGAGTTGGCCGGCTATCCGTCCATGGATCAATACAACGATGCGGTGCAGCACCCCGGCACCGCATTCACGGACACCGCGCTCAAGGCCGCCAAGATCGCGGTCAACGGCATGGGGCTCCCGGTCGCACTGGGTGGCGGCTTCGCCCTCACCTACACGGCCGCCGCTCAAGGTCGAAAGTACGCTGTCCGTTGCTTTCACAAGGAGGCCAAGAACCTAGAGTCCAGGTACTCGCACGTGGCGACTGGACTGCGCGCGGTCGCAGGTCGGTACTTCGTGGGCTTCGAGTATCAGGCCCGCGGAGTGCTGGTGAACGGTCAGCACTACCCCATCGTGAAAATGGATTGGGTGGAGGGGGACACCCTTGGTGTGTTCCTTGAGGACAACCACAAGGACAAGGCGCGCCTTGAGCGCCTACGGACTCAGTTCGGCGAAGTTGAGCGCTTTCTCCGGTCCAAGGGCATGGCGCACGGAGATCTTCAAAACGGCAACGTGCTGGTCAAATCGGACCTCAAGCTCATCGACTATGACGGAGTGTACGTGCCGGCGCTGCCCACTGGCAGCGGGGCCGAACTCGGCCACAAGCACTTTCAGCACCCCAAGCGGGCGGCGCCCGACTTTGGGCCGAACATGGACCGCTTCTCGTTTTCGGTAATTGACCTGAGCCTCCGGGCACTGGCGGCACAACCGGCGCTGTTCGATAGGTACTCAAACGGCGAAAACATCATCCTCACCGCGAACGACTTTCTGGACCCGTCCAATTCCGGGGTCTTCTCGGACCTGAAAGCCATCCCGGCGTTGACCAAGTACGCCACGGACCTCGCCAACATCTGTGCGGCGCCCATGGCGGCCGTCCCGTCTCTTGAGGACTACCTAGCTGGCCGGAACATTCCTGCCACCTCCATCGTAATCCGGAGCCCGTCTCAGGCGGCGGCTGCACCCAAGGCGGCCGCCGCTTATGTTGGTGCCTTCGATGTAGTTGATGGCTCCAACTACGATGCGGTCTCGCGCCAGATCGGGAATCGTGTCGAACTTGTTGGACAAGTTGTGAAGGTACATCTCGGAAGAACAAAGAGAGGTGGGCGGCCCTATGCCTTTGTCTTTTTCAACCACACGAGCCGGGGAGTCCGGGTCAACATTTGGAACGATGGTTTGGACAAGCTAACCGACCAGCCGGGGCACGGATGGATGGGACGATGGTTGAGCGTACAAGGCCTCGTTGATCCTCCATACTCCAGCAAGTATGGGACCTCGGTCTCCATCACGATCACGTCTGGCAGCCAGATTCGAACGATCCCCGAATTTGAGGCGCGCCGTCGCCTGCGTGCCCCTTCCCCGCGACCTTCATCGGCCACCTCGTCTCAAACAGCCCCAAGTAGCAATGCCGATATCTTGCGCGAACTTCGGA
>NZ_JAQGJL010000265.1 GCF_028290645.1 Devosia sp.
GGTCCGCCTCGACATCCGTCGCATCGGCTCGATCAAGGAGCGTGAGGAAGTCATCGGCAACCAGACCCGCGTCAAGGTGGTCAAGAACAAGCTCGCCCCGCCGTTCCGCCAGGTCGAGTTCGACATCATGTACGGCGAGGGCATCTCGAAGACCGGTGAGCTGCTCGACCTGGGCGTGAAGTCGGGCATGGTGGAAAAGTCCGGCGCCTGGTTCTCCTTCGACAGCCAGCGCCTGGGGCAGGGCCGCGAGAATTCGCGCCAGTTCCTCAAGGACAACCCGCAGATCGCCGACCTGATCGAAAAAGGGGTTCGCGAGAGTTCCGGCGTCCTCGCCGAGGCACTGCTGACCGGCCCGGAAGGCGACGAGGGCGACGAAGGGGAGCCGTGACCGGTCCCCACGGCACGACGGATCTAGCGAGGGCGCCCAGGTGGCGCCCTTTGCTTTGGGAATTGGGCATTCGCGTACCAGGTATTCCGGCCGCGCGACCAACCGTCGCCATCGTACCGGTGGGGCTTTGCGCGCTGTGGCGCGTCGGGTATCGTCAGGCGTCCGCCACCATAGCGATCCCACCATGCACATCCTGATCAAGGCCCTCACCGGCGCGTTCCTCCTGCTTGCGCTGCTGCCGCTCGGCGCTCAGGCCGACGACACTCATCTGACCATCCAGTCCACGAACGGCGATCACGCCTTCACCGTCGAAGTGGTGGATACGCCGGAAGCCCGAGCCAAGGGGCTGATGCTGCGCCGGTCGCTGGCGCCCGATGCCGGCATGCTGTTCGATTTCAAGGAGAGCCGCCCGGTGAGCTTCTGGATGAGCAACACGCTGATCCCGCTCGACATGGTGTTCATCAAGGCCGATGGCACCGTGGCCAATATCCACGCCGACGCCCGCCCGATGGACCTGACCTCGATCCCGTCCGAGGGCCCGGTAATGTTCGTCCTCGAAATCCCCGGCGGCCGCGCAGCCGAACTGGGCCTCGCCCCCGGCGATCACGTCGTGCATGACCGGATCAAGAGCGGGACTTAGGGACGGGGGGTGAATGGTGAATAGCTGACCGGACCGCCCCGCGGTCTCCCGCCATTTCCCCATTCGCCACTCACCATTCACGGCCGGCGGAGTCTCTCGCGGCAATAAGCTGTGACAATCCCACCCTGGGACTGTCACAGCCAGCCCATTGTGCTCCGCCTCGCTTGACACGTAACGCGATTGTTACAACTGTCCGCGCACGTCATTGTTTCGGAAGACGAAATGAGTCTGGCCGACCTCTATTCCGCGCTCGCGGATCCCACCCGCCTCAGGATGCTCGAGTTGCTGCACGACCAGCCAAGGCCGGTGCACCAGCTCGCCGGCGCCTTCGACATCAGCCGCCCCGCCATCTCGCGGCACCTTCGGGTGCTGAGGGAAGCGGGGCTGGTGAAGGAGGTAAAGCAGGGGCGCGAGAACCTCTATTCCTTCCAGCGCGACAAGCTGAAGCCGGGCGTTGCGTGGCTGGAGAAGCATCTGGCCAAAGCTCCGGTGAAGCCAAAGCCCAAGGTGGTCGAGAAGCTCGAGCTCGCAGCAGCGCCGAAGCCGAAGACGGCCGCAGAGCCCATTGAAGCGCCGAAGCCTGTCGCCAGGCGGAAAGCGGTGCCGAAGCCCGCGCCGCAGCCCATCGCGTCTCCACCGAGGCAGACCCCACAACTGTCCTTCTTCGACCTCTAGGGTCCGCTCCTCCACCCCACATCACGTGCGGAGTCGTCGTGGTGCCCTCATTGGGTTCCGTCGCCGGCCTACGGCCCCGGCACTAGCTCGTCGATCCGTCCGGTCAGATAATACCCCACCAGTCCCGCCCACTCGCGCAGCGCAATGTTGCTGACGGCGAGGTTCTCGGTCGATTGGTCCGGCTTGATGCGCACCCCTTCGGCCCCGCTCGCCAGATAGTCCGCCGGCCAGGGCAGGGCGGCAAACCCCGCCTTGCGGAACAGCCCTACCGCGCGGGGCATGTGAAAGGCCGAGGTGACCAGCAGCCATGTCTGCCCCTCGGTCGTGCCGGCCAGTTGCTTGGCGTATTGCGCGTTCTCCTCGGTGTTTCGCGACCTGTCGTCCAGCAGCAGGCGCTCCGGTGCAATGCCGAACGCCTCGAAGAAGCGCTTCCCCGCCAGCGCCTCCGGCTCCTGCTGCACCAGCGCCGCCGGGCCGCCCGCGATGACGATCTTCGCCTCCGGATGCCTCAGCGCCAGCCGCAGCGTCTCGACGAACCGGTCGCCCGAGCGGTTGAGCTCGTAGCCGCCGCGCACCGAGTTCACTTCGCCGTCCATGCCGCCGCCCAGCACCACGATGCCGTCGATCCGCGCCGGTTCCGCCGG
Organism: Devosia sp.; assembly: GCF_028290645.1. Classification (GTDB taxonomy): domain Bacteria; phylum Pseudomonadota; class Alphaproteobacteria; order Rhizobiales; family Devosiaceae; genus Devosia_A. The sequence goes on from NZ_JAQGJL010000265.1 coordinate 2,348, forward strand.
CCGCACGAAGCGCTCCTCCAGCGGCGTGATCAGCAGGTAGCCGAACGTCGTGAAACTGAACGCGAACAGCAGCAGCACCGCGGTCCCGATCAACACCCGCGCCGGCCACAGCCGCTTCAGAAAGCTCAGCAGCAACCCGGCGACGAGCAGCAGCACGACCAGCGACAGCGGCTGCACCAGCAGCCAGAAAATACGGGTAAGATAGGGGAACAGGGCAGGGTCCTCGGATGACTCGCGCACCCTGCCACCCTCACGGGGAGTCGGCAAACCGAGGCCTGACAACCCGCCGCGTTTGCGCTACACCCGCGCCACGGCCTCGTAGCTCAGGGGATAGAGCAGCAGCCTTCTAAGCTGTTGGTCGCAGGTTCGAATCCTGCCGAGGTCGCCAGTCGTGACGGGGGGTAGGCCGGGAGGTCCGGCCTCCCTCAGTGACTCCGCCAGAACTGCACGTCCTCCTCGCCGACCAGCCGCAGGCCGTCGCTGTTTTCGACAAAGACCGAGGCATTCTCGCCCATCGCCCGCAACATTCGCGCCGCGAACAGCGCGTCCGAGATAGCCTCGTCGCGCTGCGTGTAGGGGCGGGGGCCGCCTGATGTATCGAGATCCTTTTCCGCGCTGGCGATCCGCCAGCCTGCACCATCATGCTTCACGAGTATCTTGACGGTCGTCATACCGCACGTTCTCCGATCCCGCCCTGAACGCTTCCGCCTGAACGCCCGAACTGAACGCTCGAAACTCGCCCCCGGTTGCTAGCCTGAAATCACGGCGGCAACAGGACATCGTGACTGGATAGCGTGACGGGGACGTGACGGCGGCCGCGGTGGCTCAGCCGATGCGCCGGGTGCTCTCGCGAACCACGAGGTCCGAGGTCAGCACCACATGGATCGGCTCGTTCTCCGGTACCGTGCCCTCGATGATGTCGATCAGCGAGCGGGTCGCCATCTTGCCGATGTCCTCGCGGGGCTGGCGCATGGTGGTGAGCGGCGGATCGAAATAGCGCGCCACGGCGATGTCGTCGAACCCGATCACCGAGATGTCGAGCGGGCAGTCGATCTTCTCGCGCCGCAGCCGGTGGATGAGGCCGATGGCCATCTCGTCATTGCCGCAGAAGACCGCCGTCGGCAGCTCGTCGGCGGCAAGGAACCATTCGGCCGCCGCGATGCCGGACTCCATGTTGTAGCTGCCCTGGAACAGCCATTCCGGCCGCACCTGCAGCCCCGCCTCATGCATCCCTTCCCGGAATCCGACGAGGCGTTCATTGGTCGACTGGTTGCGCGACGGGCCGATGATGTGGCCGATCTTCGAGTGCCCCAGCTCGCGCAGGTAGCGGATCGCCCGGCTGGCGGCGAGCCGGTTGTCGGTGATCACCGAGTTGATCTGCGGGTCGGGAATCTCGTCATAGGCGGCGACCAGCGGCAGCGACACCCCGTCGTCCCACAGGCCGTGCAGCGCGCCGGTATCGAGCGAGCCGTCGAACAGCAGCAGGCCGTCGGCGCGGTTCGACAGCAGATAATCGCGAAGCCAGCGGTTGGGGTCGTCGCCGATCCGGCTCGCCACCAGCACGCTGTAGCCGCGCACCGCCGCCTCGCGGATCACCGCGTCGACGATCGTCGAATAGAACGGGTTGCCGATATTGGGCGCCGCCAGCAGAATCGTCCGCGCCGCCTTCAGCCGCAGCGAGCGGGCCGCCTGGTTCATGGTGTAGCCGGTATCGCGCACGGCGGCATGCACCCGCTCACGCGTCGTCTCGGAAACCCTCTCGGGTGAACTGAGGACACGGCTCACGGTCGCCGCCGACACGCTGGCGTGACGGGCAACATCCTGAATCGTAGGGGTTTTTTTGATCACCACCATGGGTTCGGAGGGCTCCCTCGCCGCTGCGCGCTGACCCTGTCTAGTTCGACCTTGACAGCCGCGCAAGGAATGACTGAAACTCTTGTAATCGATTGCATTGATCTTCGGAAGGAAATTGGTGTAATCGATTACACGCAGCCAGCGCCGGAGGCTTCCCCTTAGAGAAGCCCCTGTGCGGCTGGCGCACATTTCGCGAGGAGCGTTCTGCTCCAGGGTGAACTTGGGAGGACTACATTATGAAGGCATTGTTGTCGGTGGTGGCCTTGTCGGCTGCCGCCCTGCTCGCTGGCACATCGGTCCAGGCGGCCGACGTGGAAGTGATGCACTGGTGGACGTCCGGTGGCGAGCAGGCCGCCGTGTCGGTTTTCGCGAAAGAGTTCGACGCGACCGGCGATAAGTGGGTGGACAACGCGGTCGCGCTTGGCGAGACCGCGCGTGCCACTATCATGCAGCGCGCGCTCGGCGGCGATCCGCCGGATGCCGCTCAGTTCAACCCTGGCCGCCAGTACGAAGAACTGATCGCCGCCGGGCTACTGCTCGACCTGACGCCGCTTGCCGAGAAGGAAGGCTGGGACAAGTTCATCCGTCCCGCCGAGACGGTTGCGCCGTGCAAGATCGACGGCAAGTGGTATTGCGTGCCCGTCAACATCCACATGCTGAACTGGGCCTGGGCGTCGATCCCGGCTTTCAAGAAGGCCGGCCTCGAAGTCCCGACCACCTGGGACGAATATATCGCCGACCTGCCCAAGCTGAAGGATGCCGGCGTCATTCCGTTCGCCGTCGGCGGTGACGGTGGCGGCTGGCAGGTCAGCCTGATGGCCAACCAGCTCGTGCTGTCGCAGCTCGGTGCTGAGACCGTCGAGAAGATCTGGAAGGACAAGGA
>NZ_JAQGJL010000045.1 GCF_028290645.1 Devosia sp.
TCGATCGGCGTCGCGCCCCGCGGCAGCGCGATCAGCCGGCCGCGCGGGGTGAAGCAGAACACCTGGTCCTGGAACAGCTCGAGCTTGGTGTATTCGAGGAAATCCTCGGTCGATGACCCCGCCGTCAGGTGGCTGATGGTCTGCCGCAGCCAGACGAAGGCCTTGCTTTCGTTCTCGATCTTGTGGATGTCGGTGGCGCCCTCCTTGTAGAGCGCATGCGCGGCGATGCCGAACTCGGCGATCCGGTGCATCTCCTCGGTGCGGATCTGCAGCTCGGCGCGCTGCCGCCCCACCCCGACGATGGTGGTGTGGATCGAGCGATAGTCGTTGTGCTTGGGGACCGAGATGTAGTCCTTGAACCGCCCAGGCACGACCTTCCAATTGGTATGGACGATCCCCAGCGCCTTGTAGCAATCGGCCACCGTCGGCACGATCACCCGGAAGCCGATCATGTCCGAGAGCTGCTCGAGCGCGATCTGCTTGCGCTCGATCTTGGTGAAGATCGACCACGGCGACTTCACCCGCGCCGAAACCCGCGCATCGATCCCCTCGCCCTTGAGCTTCTCGCTGAGCTCGGTCTTGATGGTCTTGATGGTGTCGGCAAAATCCGACTTCATCTCGGCGAGACGGTCGGTGATTGCCTTGTAGTGGTCGGGCTGCAGCGTCTTGAACGCCAGGTCCTCGAGCTCCTGGCGCATGTCCTGCATGCCCATGCGGCCGGCCAGCGGCGCATAGATATCCATGGTCTCGGTGGCGATGCGCTTGCGCTTGGCCACCGGCACGAAGTCCAGCGTGCGCATGTTGTGCAGCCGGTCGGCGAGCTTCACCAGCAGCACGCGCACGTCGGCGGAAATCGCTAGCAGGAGCTTCCTGAGATTCTCCGCCTGCGCTTCCTCGCGGGTCACCAGCTGCAGCCGGTCGATCTTGGTCAGCCCGTCGACGATCGAGCCGATCTCAGGGCCGAACAGCTGGTCGATCTCGGCGCGCGTCGCGTCGGTGTCCTCGATGGTGTCGTGCAACAGCGCCACGGCGATCGAGGCGTCATCGAGCTTCAGATCGGTGAGGATGGCGGCGACTTCGAGCGGATGGGCGAAATACGGGTCGCCCGAGGCACGCTTCTGCGTGCCATGCTTCTGCATCGCATAGACATAGGCCTTGTTGAGCAGGGCCTCGTCGGTATTCGGGTTGTAGGCCTGCACCCGTTCGACGAGTTCGTACTGACGCATCATGGGGTTGCCGCACTCCTACGCGGCCCCGCCTTGGCGGCTATGCAGCGATGCAAACAAAAAAGCGCCGGGCGGATACGCCCGACGCTTCAAGACTATATATGCGAGATCAGTAACCGATCAATCGTCGCGACGCTCGGGCGGCGCCAGCGACTCGATACCGCGCAGCAGCTCGTCTTCGCTGATCGTATCGAACGTATCACTGTCCTCGTCGGCATTGGCGTCGAGCAGCGGAGCGGCGTGCTTCTCGGGCTCGTCGACCTCGACATATTTCTGCAGCGAATGGATCAGGTCCTCGCGCAGGTCTTCGGGGGAAATCGTGCCGTCGCCGATCTCACGCAGCGCAACGACCGGATTCTTGTCGTTGTCGCGATCGACAGTGATCGACGAGCCGGCAGAGATCATGCGGGCGCGATGAGCTGACATCAGCACCAGGTCGAACCGGTTCTCGACCTTCTCAATGCAGTCTTCTACGGTGACGCGGGCCACGTACGTCTCCAGGATGTTGTGGGATCAAGCGGCCCTCATACACGAGCGCTCCCCGGTGCACAAGTTTTTCAGCCCGACACACGCACGCGTGTTTTACCACAGCCAAACGCTTCCCGAGGGGCGTCAAATTCGCCTTACGGAACAAACGCTTGTGCCGCCGCAACGAAACACGACCTAACGGCTCCATATTTATTGTTATTGCAAATTCCCGGGATTAAGCGCGTATTCCGAACTTAGGGAGCGGACCACGCCATCGGGCTGCCCTTCGATCCTAGCGGTAAGCCAACGATATTTGATGCCGGGCAGCCTGAGAGGCCGGCCGCCCCGGTCAGGAGAGCAGGCATGTCAATCGATCCGCGCGAGAAGATAGTTCTCTTCATCGATGGCGCGAATCTCTATGCGACCAGCAAGGCGATCGGCGTCGACATCGACTACCGCCGGCTGCTCGCAGAGTTTCAATCGAAGTCCTACCTGCTGCGCGCCTACTACTACACCGCCCTCGTCGAGGATCAGGAATACTCCTCGATCCGTCCGCTCATCGACTGGCTCGACTACAACGGCTTCACCGTGGTCACCAAGCCGGCCAAGGAGTTCACCGACGCCTCCGGGCGGCGGAAGATCAAGGGCAACATGGACATCGAGCTGACCGTGGACGCGCTCGAGATGAGCCCGTTCTATGATCACCTGGTGCTGTTCTCGGGCGATGGCGATTTCACCGCGCTGGTCGCGGCGCTGCAGCGCAAGGGCAAGCGCGTCACGGTGGTCTCGACGCTTACCACGCCGACCCCGATGATCGCCGACGACCTTCGCCGCCAGGCCGATTTCTTCATGGACGTCGCCGATCTCGCCAAGATCGTCGGCCGCGTGCCGCCGGTGGATCGCACCCACCCACCCGAGCGGGTGGCGGCGGTTGACCGCACCATGGCGACCGTGGACCCTAAGGGGACCTGAGTCCCCTCCTCCACGGTTGCCCCACTTGCCTGAAACCAATCCGCCGCACGATTGCCCACGCTGCCCGCGCCTCGTGGCGTTCCGCCACGACAACCAGCGGCACTATCCGGATTTCTTCAACGGGCCGGTGCCGACCTGGGGCGATGCGCATCCGGGGCTGATGATCGTCGGCCTCGCCCCCGGCCTCAAGGGCGCCAACCGCACCGGCCGCCCGTTCACCGGCGACTACGCTGGCGACCTGCTCTACGCCACGCTCGAAAAGTTCGGCCTCGCTACCGGTCACTACAAGCAGCGGCCGGACGACGGCCTCAAACTCCGCAACGTGCTCATCGCCAACGCCGTGCGCTGCGTGCCGCCGCAGAACAAGCCCACCGGCGACGAGATCCGGACCTGCCGTCCGTTCCTCGGCGCAGCCATCGAGGTCCACCGGCCCAGGGCCTTCCTCGCGCTCGGCCGGATCGCCCACGATTCCCTGCTCACCACGCTGGGCGAGAAGCGCTCGAAGTTCCCCTTCGGCCACGGCGCCGAGCACCGGCTCAGCAGCGGCGCAACGCTGTTCGATAGCTACCATTGCTCGCGCTACAACACGAACACGGGTGTGCTGACGACGACGATGTTCGAGGATGTGGTCGGACGGGCGGCGGCGCTTGTCGCCGTGTAGCCGGCTTCGTCGCCTGACGAACGTTAACCTCGGCCTCCGAACATCTTGAACGCCCCGTTGATCTTCTTCGTAAATAGAGTGTTAATGCGCGGATCGACAGAGTTTGAGGGCAAGGGCTGTGCTATTTCGCCGGGTATGCTTGGCGCTGATCGCCGTGATGCTCGTTGCCGGCGGAGCTGGCGCTCAGGATAAACTGGGTCAGGTCGCCGAAGTTCGTCCCGAGGCGACGGGAGGGCTCGGAAGCAACCGCATTACGCTCTTGCGTGGCAGCGAGTTGCGTGAGGGCGAAACCATCGTCACCGGGCAAAACGGGGAAGTGCAGGTCGTTTTCTCGGACGAGACGCACCTCGTGATCGGTCGCGGCTCGACCCTGGTCATCGAGCGCTACCTGATGCGAAATGACGGCACGCCCGAGAAATTCGCCGTCAACGCGCTGGCCGGGACGTTCCGGTTCATCACCGGCAAGGGCGAGAAGAACGCCTATCGGATCGCAACGCCGACGGGCACCATCGGCATCCGCGGCACCGAGTTCGACTTCACCGTCGAGCGCGCCACCGGCAGGACCACCGTGGTGCTCTTCGAGGGCGGCGTGATCCTCTGTCCGACATCGGGAGAATGCGTCACGCTCACCGAGCGATGCGGCGTGGCGCAACTGCTGTCGCGGCGCGAGGCCGACCTCGTCGACCGCGAGGCCGACCGCCGCAAGGTTGCCGGAACGGCGTTTCCGTACGTGTCCTCGCAGTCCCGGTTGCGGCGAGACTTCCACGTCTCCAAGCCCTCCCAATGCGCCGCTGCGCTGGACAGGGTGGAAACAGGATCAACCCGCGCCATCGCCGCCACCGACTTGCCGCCGCCGCCTCCACCTCCGCCGCCTCCGCCGCCTCCGGACGATCAGGGCAACGGGAAGGACAACAACGGCGTAGGGAACGGCGGCGAGGGTTCCGAAGGCTCCGAGGAACAGGGCAACCCCGGCCACGGCAAGAAGAAGTAGGACCAGCACCCAACCTTCGGCTCCCATGGCCACGCTGCCTTAGTCTCTCCCTCCCCCTTGTGGGGAGGGATCAAGGGTGGGGGTGGCTACAGCCGCGCTGCCCCAGGTGAAAAATTCTTCCCCGACTTATCCCCGCGCTCTCCACCCGTCGTATTCTCTCCCCATCCGCTGCACCTGAAGCGAGGTCATGACGAGTGGTTGGTGCAGCGGAGACCGGGTGGGGTGGTAGTCGTATCACCCCAGGCGGAAACCATGACGGTCGCCCCAGGTAGCGCGGGGAAGCCGC
>NZ_JAQGJL010000049.1 GCF_028290645.1 Devosia sp.
ATGCCTATTTCGGCGATGCAATGCGCGCCTCGTTCTGGCTCAATGCCAATGTCGGCTGCTGCGATTTCGCGGGAAAGCCCTATTTCCGCCCCGACCTGTTCGGCGACGGCCTCGCCATCGCGGTTCCCGCCGGCAACGACGCGGTCCGCCAGGCCATCGACTACGGCCTCGCGCGATTGAAGCGCTCGGGCGTCTATGACGAGCTGTACCTGAGGTGGTTCCCGGTCAGCTTTTACTGACGGGCACTCGCTCGGTCGACGCAACGGGTCATTCCCGGAGGGGCCGCGGGCTACTGTCCCCGCATCCGCGCCCGGGCGCTGGCTTCGATCGCTGCCGTCACCAGCCGGTCGACCTCCAGCCGGTCGCGCACCATCTCGAGCAGGCGCAGTTCCTCCTGCGGCAGTTGCACGTCGACCACCGCCACCTCGACCGCCAGCGCATACGCCGTATCGTGCAGCCGCTTCGGCACCGCTGCCACGGCTTCGTCGAGCACGCCGTCGAGTCCGAGCGCATTGGTCCGGTCCACCGCGTCGTTTGCCACCTGCTCGAGGCGCGCCGGGTCGAAGCCGTCGAACACCGGGGAACGGGCGACGAGGTTGCCGATCACCAGCAGCTCGCGGTCGGAAATGCCCTCATCGGATGAGGCGGTGACCACCATGATGTGGATGAGAGCGTCCTGGACGGATATGGCCATCGGGTTCCCCGGGGAGCAAAGTCCCGCATAACTAGGGACGGCAACTACTATTGGCAAGCGCCCACGATTGTCGGCACCTGGTGCCCGCGATTGTTGACGCGGCGGCGACACTGGTGCAATTGAGCGTCCTCCCCGATCTGTACCTGAGGCCTGCCGTGCCCGCGCCCCTGCCGCCCCTCGATCCCGCCTTCTTCGACGCCGCCCAGACGGCGCGCGCCTGGCCGTTCGAGGAAGCGCGGAAACTGGTGGCCCGTGTGGAAAAGCGCGGCCTCACCGAAGTGCTGTTCGAGACCGGCTATGGCCCCTCGGGCCTGCCGCATATCGGCACCTTCGGCGAAGTGGCGCGCACCACCATGGTCCGAACCGCCTTCCGGCTGCTCACCCGCGACCAGATCCCGACCCGGCTGCTCTGCTTTTCCGACGACATGGACGGGATGCGGAAGATCCCGGACAACGTGCCGTCGAAGGCCTTCCTCGAGCCCTATCTGCAGATGCCGCTGACCTCGGTCCCCGACCCATGGACCAACGAGTTCAAGAGCTTTGGCGACCATAACAACGCCATGCTGCGGCGCTTCCTCGATACGTTCGGGTTCAATTACGAGTTCGCCAGCGCCACCGAATACTACAAGTCCGGCAGGTTCGACGAGGTGCTGCTGCGCGCCGCCGAGCGCTATGACGACATCATGGCGGTGATGCTGCCGACGCTGGGGTCGGAGCGGCAAGAGACTTACTCGCCGTTCCTCCCCATCTCGCCGATTTCAGGGCGTGTGCTCTATGTGCCGATGAAGCATGTCGATGCCCTCAACGGTACGGTCACCTTCAACGACGAGGATGGCTCGGAGACCACCGTGCCGGTCACCGGCGGGCATGTGAAGCTGCAGTGGAAGCCCGATTTCGGCATGCGCTGGGCGGCGCTGGGCGTCGATTTCGAGATGTTCGGCAAGGACCACCAGACCAATGCACCGATCTACGACCGGATCTGCGAAATATTGGGCGGCGTGGCGCCGGAGCACTACACGTTTGAGCTGTTCCTTGATGAGAACGGCCAGAAGATCAGCAAATCAAAGGGCAATGGACTGACGATTGACGAGTGGCTGACCTACGCCTCGACTGATAGCCTGGGGCTGTACATGTTCCAGAAGCCGCGGGTGGCCAAGCGCCTGTATTTCGACGTCATTCCGCGGGCGGTCGACGAATACTACCAGTTCGTCGAGGCCTACCAGACGCAGGACGTGGCGCAGCGGCTCGAGAACCCGGCCTTCCACGTGCATTTCGGCCACCCGCCGGCGGCGACGATGCCGATCACCTTCAGCCTGCTGCTGAACATCACCTCGGCCTCGAACGCCCACGACAAGGCCGTGCTGTGGGGCTTCATTTCGCGCTATGTGCCTGGCGCCACACCAGAAAACCAGCCCGATCTCGACAAGCTCGCCGGCTATGCCGTGGCCTATTTCAACGACATGGTGAAGCCGACCAAGAGCTTCCGCGCCGCCACCGAAAAGGAGCGCGCCGCGCTGCAGGACCTCGCCGACCAGCTCGCGCCCTTCGAGGGCACGCGCAACGCCGAGGACCTGCAGAACCTCGTCTACGAAGTCGGCAAGGCCCACCAGTTCGAGCCGCTGCGGGACTGGTTCGGCGCCATCTACCAGGTGCTGCTCGGCGCCGACCAGGGCCCGCGCTTCGGCTCCTTCATCGCGCTCTACGGCGTGGCGGAGACGCGGAAGCTGATCGCCGACGCGCTGGCGGGGAAGCTGCTCAGGGCGGCCTGACTGAACGGATCGAGCTGCATTCGTTCAGTTCGTTTTACTTGATTTGATTGTCGCATGTTTCCCGCCTCGTGACTTGTTCGTGGGGGTTATTATCGCATGCCCGCAGGTGGCGGGGATAAGGGGGCGAAACGGCTGGAAATGCTGGGGTTTTCGGGGGTCCGCCGGCGGGAGCGCCGTGGCGGAGGGGCCAGATAGGGCTGCATTGCTGCCCTTGCTTTACCCCTGAGATGAACGGGAGATGAATGGCGGCTGAACGGGGATTTGGGGCGATTTGTTAGTCGTCACCTTCTCCCCTTGTGGGAGAAGGTGACCGACGGGCGGATGAGGGGTCTGTCTCCGCGCACTCGTCGCCCGTCGCTTCGCTCCGGTCGCGCTGCACTTCGTTGCGCGGCCCCCTCATCCGGCGCTGCGCGCCACCTTCTTCGCAAGGGGAGAAGGCAAAGAGGGTCTACTGGCTGGCCCAGACGATCCGCCCGATCCACTCGACGTCCTTCATCTCGATCACCCGCGGCGGATGCGCGGGGTTGAGCGAGTGGAGCTCGACGAGGTTGGCGGTCTGGCGATGCAGCACTTTGACCAGCACCTCGCCGCCTCTGGTGCGCGCCACCACGCGGTCGCCGCGGCGGACCTGCGCGGTGGGGGAGACGACAATGATGTCGCCGTCGCGGTAGAGCGGCAGCATCGAATCCCCGGTGACTTCGAGCGCGTAATTGCCTTCGTCGCCCGCCGAGGGCAGTTGCACCTCGTCCCAGCCTTGTCCGGCGGGAAATCCGGCGCTGTCGAAGAAGCCGCCCGAACCCGCCTGCGCCAGCCCGAGCAGGGGCACGAACGAGCGCAGCGCGTTGGTCGCCTGCATCTGCACGAAGGCCCCGCCGCCAGAGAGGAACCCGTCAAAACTCTCGCCGGTCGCTTCCAGCACCTTGGCGACGCTCTCCGTCGAGGGCCAGCGCTCGCGCCCGTCCTTGCTGACACGCTTCGATTTGTTGAACGCCGTCGCATCCAGCCCGGCAAGCCGCGCCAGCGCGGATGCCGACAAGCCGTGCCGCTCAGCGATCGCATCGATCGCGTTCCAGATATCGTTATGTGACAGCACGAGTCTGGCCGATCAGAAGGAAACTTGTCCCATAAGGAAACAAGTCCTATCGTAGGGAGTAGGGCCCAGGTTGTAAAGGCAATATGCGCCCATGAGGTGAGGCATGAACGTGAGCGAGCTGTTCACCCGCCTGGCGGTAGCATTGGCCATTGGCCTGCTCGTCGGGCTCGAGCGCGGCTGGAAGACCCGCGACGAGGAGGGCGGGCAGCGTACCGCAGGGTTTCGTACCTTTGCGCTCTCCGGGCTCCTCGGCGGCATCGCCGCAGCGCTCTCCACCGTCAGCGACCCTATCGTGCTCGCTGCGATCTTTCTGGGTTACCTGGGGGTGTTCGCTGCCTTCTACTGGCTCGAGGCAACGGCCGAGAACAATTTCAGCGTCACCTCGGTGGTCGCGGGCGCGCTCACCTTCGCGCTCGGCGCCTATGCTGTGCTCGGCGAGTTGACCGTCGCCATCGGCGCCGCCGTGGCCATGACGCTGCTGCTGGCGCTGCGCGAGCAGTTGCACCGGTGGGTCGCCTCGCTGAAATGGGAGGAGATTCGCGCCGTCCTCGTCCTTCTCGCCATGACATTCCTGCTGCTGCCGTTGCTGCCGCAGAAGCCGGTCGACCCGTGGGGCGTGCTCAACCTGTTCGAGATCTGGCTGTTCGCCATCCTGATCGCCGCCATTTCCTTTGGCGGCTATGTCGCGGTGCGCATCTTCGGCGACCGGCTCGGCGTGCTGATGGCCGCTGCCGCCGGCGGTCTCGCCTCCTCCACCGCGGCAACGCTGTCGCTGGCCCGGCTGGGCAAGGAGCATCCGGAATCCGCCCGGCTGCTCTCGGCCGGCATCCTCATTGCCGGCCTCGTCATGGCACTGCGCGTCGGCGTCGTCGCGGCGCTGCTCAATCCGGCGCTGATCCTGCCGCTCGCCGCGCCCATCGGCGCGCTGGCCGTCGTGCTCGCCGCGTCGGCCGCCGTGCTGCTCCTCACCGGCAATCGCGAAGAGCGCTCACCCAGGCTCGAGATCCGCAATCCCCTGGAGCTCGGCACGGCGCTGAAGCTTGCCGCGTTCATCGCCATTGTCAGCATCGCCGCCGAATTCGCCCGCCGGCTGCTCGGACCCGGCGCCGTGCTCGCCGTCGCGGCCGTCTCCGGTATTGCCGATGTCGATGCCGTCACGGTGTCGATGGCGCGGCAGGGGGGCGGCATCGGCCTGGCCGTCGCGACCCTCGCGATCGCCATCGCGGTGGGCGTCAACACCGTCTCCAAGACTGTGATCGCCGCCACCACCGGCGGGCGGGCCATCGGGCTCTATGTCGGCGCGGCGAGCGCGGTGGGGCTGGTCGCCGCGGGCATTGCCTGGTTTTTCTTCCGATGAGCTTGCCATCGCGACGCTGCTCGCCCAAAAGGCTGGCATGGTCACCCCGATGCGCACCCCCGCTTACATCTACAAGGTCGCGAGCCGCGAGATCTACGACGCCTCGCTTGCCGCCGGCAATTTCACCGGCCAGCCGATCGATTTGAAGGACGGCTTCATCCATTTCTCCAGCGCCTCGCAGCTGGGCGAAACCATCCGGCTCTACTTCGCCGGCCTTGCCGGCCAGGTGCTGTTCCAGGTTCCGGCAGCGCCCCTCGGCGAGGCCCTCAAATGGGAGGCCTCGCGGGGCGGCGACCTGTTCCCGCATCTTTTCGGCCCGCTCCCGATGTCCACCGTCAGCAACATGACGCCGCTCGATGTCCCCGCCGACGGCATCGCTACGCTGCCGGAGTGGGTCGAATGATCCTCTCGCGTCTTTCCCCGCTGCTCCGCATGCCGCTCGTCTCGGGCCTCACCCGCGATGCGCTGCTGAAGATGGACCCCGAGATCGCCCACGGCGCCACCATCGCCGCGCTCCGCCTCGGCCTCGCGCCCGAGCAGGACGGTGTTGATCCGCCCGAACTCCGCACCACGCTCTGCGGTCTCGACCTCACCAACCCCATCGGCATGGCCGCGGGCTTCGACAAGAATGCCGAGGTGCCCAAGCCCCTGGCCCGGATGGGCTTCGGCATGGTGGAGGTGGGCACAGTCACGCCGCGCCCGCAGGAGGGCAACCCCAGGCCGCGCCTGTTCCGCGTCGCGCCGGCCGAGGGTGTGGTCAACCGCATGGGCTTCAACAACGAGGGCCATGACGAGGTCTTTGCGCGGCTCAAGGGCGCGCATGTCGGCGCCATCCTCGGGGTCAATATCGGGGCCAACAAGGATTCCGAGGATTTCGTCGCCGACTACGTCAAGGGCGTTGCCCGCTTTGCCGAGGTAGCGGACTACCTGACCATCAACGTTTCCTCGCCCAATACGCCCGGCCTCCGGAACCTCCAGGCCGACGAAGCCTTGACCCGGCTTCTGGCCGCCGTGCTGAAGGCCCGCTCCAAGGCCAGCGTCCGGGTCCCGGTGCTATTGAAGCTCGCCCCCGATCTCGACGAGCGCCAGCTGGACGATATCGCGAGGGTGGTGCTCGCTACCGATCTCGACGGGCTGATCGTCTCCAACACCACGATCTCGCGCGATCCGGTGCTGGGCATGGAGAATGCCACCGAGACCGGCGGCCTGTCGGGGAAGCCGCTGTTCAACCTCTCGACGCAGAAACTGGCGCAGGTCCGCCAGCGCGTCGGCAGGTTGCCGATCATCGGGGTAGGGGGGGTTCATTCGCCCGAGAGCGCCGTGGCGAAGTTCGAGGCGGGGGCGGATGCGATCCAGCTTTACTCGGCGCTGGTGTTCGGCGGGCTGGATTTGCTCGACCGGATCAAGCGGGGGCTGGTGGCGGCGGTGCGGTCGAAGGGGCTGAGGTCGGTTTCGGAGTTGAGCGGGAAGACGACGGTGGAGTGGGCGGCGGGGAAGGCTTCGCTGTAGGCACTGAGCGTGTGGCCACCCCCACCCTTGATCCCTCCCCACAAGGGGGAGGGAGACGACTGATGCTTCAGTTCTTGCGCCTCCCTCCCCCTTGTGGGGAGGGATTGAGGGTGGGGGTGGCCAAAGCCGCGAGCCCTCACGCTACCGCTCGGTGATCAGATCGATCGCAATGTCCGCCCGACCGCGCGAGCGCTTCACCAGGTCGTAGTTGGCGAGGTCCACCCGCTCGATATGCTCGCGGTTGCGCTGCTCGCTGAACAGCCCGTGCTCGGAGTGCCGCCTCAGCAGCCGCGCCTTCACGGTGTCGCGGGGCACGTCGATGAACACCGCGAGGTCGAGCAGCGGCCGCACCTGCCACCACGGTGCGTTGGCGAGCAGCAGGTAGTTGCCCTCCACCACCAGCGCCCGCACTCCCGCCGGCACGATGAACGCATCGACCACCACGTCCTCGATTTCGCGCAAATAGCCCGGCCCGCTGATCGGTGCCGTCGCCGCCTTCACCCCGGCGAGGAACTCCGCGAACGCCGCCCCCTCGAAGGTGTGCGGCATACCCTTGTCGCGGACCGTGCCCAG
>NZ_JAQGJL010000069.1 GCF_028290645.1 Devosia sp.
GAGCACGCGGGCAAGTTCTACCTGTTCGTGTCGTTCGACCAGTGCTGCAAGGGCATCGCCAGCACCTACAACATGCGGGTCGGCCGCGCCGATGCGGTGACCGGGCCATACCTCGATCGCGACGGCAAGCCGATGCTCGAAGGCGGCGGCTCGCTGCTGCTCGGCTCCACCGGCCGTTTCATCGGCCCCGGGGGGCAGGAAGCAATCGTCACCTCGAAGGGCGAAATGCTCGCCTATCACTACTATGACGGCGACGACCTGGGCGTCTCTAAACTCCAGCTCTCACCCCTGCATTGGACCTCAGATGGCTGGCCCGAACTCGATGCCCTCCCCAACTAGCCGCGCTGCCGATCTCGACCTGATGAAGACAGTGCTGGTCGTGGGCATGATCGGCGCCCATGTGGTCCAGCTCATCACCTTCCGGGCCAAGCCCGAAGCCGCGATGTTCGCCGAGTACGCCAATCTCGTGAGCTTTTCGGGGTTTCTCTTCACCTTCGGCATCGGGCTCGGGCTGCCCAAGCCGGAGGGGCGGACGCGCAGCGTGGTGGCGCGGGTCAGGCCGTCGCTGCTGTTGCTGCTCGCGGTCTACGCCTCCTCGTTCGGCTTCGCGCTGCTGGTCGATCGCAAGCCGCTCAATGCCGAGCTGATGCTCGATGTCCTCACCATGCGCCGGCTGTTCGGCTGGAGCGAATTCCTCGCGACGTTCTTCGTCCTGTCGGTGGTGACGCTGGTGGCGCGCCCTGCCCTCCTGACGGTCGGGCGCAACCCTTGGCTGCTGGTTGCCGCCACGCTGCTTTGCCTCGCCACCACATTCTACACAACCGGCGCGATCTTCCCGCTGCTGCCGACGCTGGTAGGCCATACCGGGTTCGCAAACTTCCCGCTTCTCGCCTACCTGCCGTGGTTCCTGGTGGGCATCTGGTACGGCAGCCATCCGGTGCGGGCCTGGCACTTCGTACCGGCAACTGCGATCACTGCCGGCCTCTACTGGGTGACGATCGAGACCGGCCAGTTCCAGCAGCGCTTTCCGCCGACCATATTGTGGATCGTCGGGCCGGCGGCGATCCTGCTCGCCTATCTCGCGGTCTGCCGCTTCCTGGCCGCCCGGGTCCGGCTTCCGGCAGTCTGGCTGACCCCGGGCCGCCACGTGCTGAGTTTCCTCGTGCTCTCGAACCTCGGCTTCTTCCTCACCCGGTACCTGATGGGCAAGCCCGTGCGTACGACGCTTGCGGCCGGGTTGGTGACCCTCGCGATCGTCGCGGCGCTGACGGCCGGCTGGTATCTGTGGGAGACGCTGCGGAAGCGCGCGGCTACTCGGCCGCAACCCGAGCCGGCACCGGCCCGATAGAGGCGCGGCTGATCAGCGGGCACTCTATCTTCACCCGGCGGGGCGAGACGGCGGGCAACTGCTCGTCGAGCAGCGTGCCAACGGCCCAGCGGGCCATCTCGTCGTGCGGCAGCAGGATGGTCGAGAGCGGCGGCTGCATGTGCGCGCTGATGTCCTCGTCGTCGAAGCCGACGATCGAGATGTCGTCGGGGATGCTGAGGCCGTGGGCCCGCAGCGCATCGCAGGCCCCCATCGCCATGCGGTCGTTGAAGGCGAAGATGGCGGTCGGGGGGATGGGCATGTCGAGCAGCTTGGCGGTGAGCTCGCGCCCCCCGCTCACCGTCCAGCCGCCGCGCATGATGAGGCTCTCGTCGACGGGCACGTCCCATGACGCGAGAGCCTGCCGGTAGCCGCGCTCGCGATCGTCGGCCGCCTCGATCCAGTTCTCGCCCGCGAGATGGGCGATGCGACGGTGGCCGGCCTTGAGCAGGGCCTCGGTGGCCGCGTAGCCGCCGGTTACGTCAGCCGGGACCACCGACGGATAGTAGCGGTTCTTGTCGTAGCAGTTGAGCAGCACCGTCGGCACCTCGCGCAGCCGCTCCGGCACTTCGACCGGCCGGGTCACGAGGCTCGCATAGACCACGCCGATGATCTGGTTGCTCAGCAGCATGTCGAGCGCGAGGCTCTCGAGCTTGGGATCGCCCCTGGTGGAGAAAGTCGCGACGACCACATCCTGCAGCGCCGCCTCCTCGCGTGCGCCCTCGATGAAGGGGGTCGCGAAGGGCGTGGTGGTGACCTCGTCGATCAGCAGGCCGATGACCCGGGTCCTGTTCTCGGGAACGTGGTGCTGCGGGCCCTTGCGATAGCCCATGGCTTCGGCGACCTCGAGCACGCGGACCCGCGTCGCCTCCGCCACGCGGGCGTTCGGAACCCGGTTCAGAACCAGCGATACGGTCGCCTGCGAGACGCCCGCACGCTCCCCGATCTCGATCATGGTCGGCCGCTTCGCCACGGGTTCCTCCAATGCATTCAAGGCGCAGCATTATCAGCCTGCGCCTCCCGTGTGCAACTCGATTGCTAAACTCATTAGCGCCCCGAACGCTTGCCATCCCCCGGAAAAATCGCTAGCCATAGCGAAACTGCTAATAAATATTAGCTATACGGGAGGACTGGATGATCGGTGAGGCCCCGGCCGCCAAGGCAGGCGCAAGCGCTCGCGCGGAGATTTCGCTCGATGGCACGTGGCGCTTTCGTCTCGAAGGCCAGGGGAACTGGCGGGAAGCTTTTGTCCCCGGCCCGTGGCAGGCCGAGTTCGCCGATCTGCGCCATTCGACCGGCAAGGCCATCTACGCCCGCCAGGTGTCTATTCCAGCCGAGTGGCGGGGCCGCGAGATCGCGGTGCGGTTCGGCGCGGTGAACTACTTTTCCGAGGTGCGCCTGAACGGCCGTGTGTTGGGCACCCATGAGGGCGGCTACCTGCCGTTCGAGTTCGTCATTCCCGCCGACACCCCCGCCGAAAGCGAGATGGAGGTGCACGTAACGCTGCCGAGCGGCGACGCCGAGGCCTATCCGGACTACCCGTTCGGCGAGATCCCGCATGGCAAGCAGAGCTGGTACGGACCCCTAGGCGGCATTTGGCAGTCCGTAAAGCTGCTCGCCCGTGACGAACGGCACGTCTCGCAGGTTGCGATCAGCGCCGATCCCGACACCGGCGAAGTCACTCTCGACCTCACCCTCTCGCCGGCAGCCGCGGGCGCCACGGTGCGTGCCAGCATCGGGGGAGTCTCGGCGGAAACCACCGGCACGACGCTGAAGTTGCAGGTCGCTGCACCGGCGCTCTGGTCGCCCGAGGCGCCGAACCTGCATTCGCTGAAGCTCGAACTGGTTGCCGGTGGCGCCGTGGTCGACATCACCACCCAGCGCTTCGGCTTTCGCAAGATCGAGACCCGGGACGGCAAGTTCTTCCTCAATGGCCAGCCGCTCTACCTGCGCGGCGCGCTCGATCAGGACTATTACCCGCAAGGCATCTGCACCCCGCCCTCGGTCGAATTCCTCGAGGACCAGCTCAAGAAGGCCAAGCATCTCGGCCTCAACCTGCTACGCGTCCACATCAAGGTGCCGGACCCGCGCTACTACGAGGTCGCCGACCGCCTTGGCGTGCTGATCTGGACCGAAATTCCGAACGTGCAGTACTTCACCGCCGCCGCGGCGCAGCGCATGCGCGACACCATGAGCGGCATCATCGAGCGCGACGGCAACCATCCCTCGATCATCGCCTGGACCATCATCAACGAGGACTGGGGCACCCGGCTGGTCGAGAATGCCGACCACCGCCAGTGGCTCAAGGACACCTATGACTGGCTGAAAGCCAAGGACCCGCGCCGCCTCGTCGTCGACAACTCGGCCTGCATCCCCAACTTCCACGTCAAGACCGACATCAACGACTACCACTACTACAAGTCGGTGCCGGAGCGCCGGGACGAATGGGAGAGGCTGACCGAGGAATTCGCCGGCGCCGCCGACTGGACCTGGACGCCCCATGGCGACGGCGAGCGGCGCGGCGACGAGCCGCTGGTGGTCTCCGAGTTCGGCGTCTGGGGCCTGCCCCACCCCGACCACGTCAAGACCCCGGCGGGCGAGGAACCCTGGTGGGCCGAGACCGGCGGCAACTGGGGCGATGGCGCAGCCTACCCGCACGGTATCCAGAATCGCTTCGCGACCTATCACCTTGACAAGGTGTTCGGCAGCTTTGACGCCTTCATCGACGAGGTGCAGTGGTACCAGTTCGCCAATCTCAAGTACGAGATCGAGTCGATGCGCGCCCACGCGCCGATCCAGGGCTACGTCATCACCGAGATGACCGATGTGCACTGGGAGGCCAACGGCCTGCTCGATATCAACCGCAACCCGCGCATCTTCCACGACCGCTTCGCCGAGGTAAATTCCGACACCGTGATCGTGCCGCAGATCGCGCGCCACGCGGTCTATTCGGGCGAGGCAGCGCCGCTCCACCTGAAGGTCGCGACCGGCGGCAAGGCGGTACCAGCGGGCGCCACCCTCACGTGGTCGGTGGATGGCGCCAGTGGCAAGCTCGACGTTCCGGCGACCGGGGCGCTTGCCGTGGCCGATCTCGGCACCACTCCGATCACGCTCTCCGGCGAGACGCGGGTCGCGACCATCGCATTGACGCTCGAAGCGGGCGGCAAGTTGCTGGCGAGGAACCAGATCCTGGTCTCGGTCTACGCCAGGCGGAGCGCGGGCCCGGCGAGGATCGCGGCGGCAGACCCCCAGCTCGCAGCCTTCGCCGGGGGTCTCGGCTACACCGTTTCCGAGGCCGCTTCGGCCGACCTGATCCTCTCGCACGGGCTTGGCGAGGCCGATATCGAGGCGATGCGCCATGGTGCGCGCTATCTCGTGCTCGCCGACGGCTCGGCTCCGACGCATCGCAACCTGCGGCTCGACCCTCCGGGTACCGAGCCGCCGACCATGCGGGCGGGCACGGAACGCGCCCGCCACCTCGGCGCCGAGTCGCAGCTTCCCAATATCGGGCTGGTGCTGCGCGATGGCACGCTGTGGCGCGGCGACTGGATTGCCAACTTCTCCTGGATCAAGCGCTCGGGAGCATTCGCGACCCTGCCCGGCGGCCCGCTGCTCGATGTCTCCTTCGATCGCGTGGTCCCCCATCACGTGCTGACCGGCTTCCGCTCATGGGAATATGACGGGCTGGTCGACGCCGGTGTGGTGATCGGCTGGATCAACAAGCCGGCCGCCACGATCGCCCGCCGCCGCGTTGGCAAGGGCGGCCTCGTCGCCACCACATTCCGCCTGACCAATGACGCACCGGGCATCGACCCGGTGGCCGCTGCACTGTTCGATGGCCTCGTGACGACAACGGCAAACCTGGAGGTCGACTGACCAAGAGTGCATCAGCTTTTCTGGATAAGAAGGTCGCAAATGGGGCCAAGGCGGATGCAGTTCCGCCTAACTCACTGAAACTACATATGAAATTATGTGGTTCGTTTGATACAGGATTGACAATATTGTCAGTCGAAATAGCATCAGCGCCGGTTCGCGAGATCCTCAAGGGACGCGCGGGCGGGAGACGACCCGGGAGGAGCACGACTTGGCCGACATCAGGCTCGTAAACGTCAGCAAGCAGTTCGGCACGGTGCGCGTCATCGAGAACGTGTCGATGACCATCGAGTCGGGCGAGTTCATGGTCTTTCTGGGTCCCTCGGGCTGCGGCAAGTCCACGCTTCTGCGCATGATCGCCGGCCTCGAGGACATCGATGGCGGCGAAATCCACATCGGGAACCGGCGGGTCGACGAGCTGCCGCCGTCCGAGCGCGGCGTCGCCATGGTGTTCCAGAACTACGCGCTCTATCCGCACATGTCGGTGCGCGACAACATGTCGTTCGGCCTGCAGAATATCCGCATGCCTAGGGAGGAGATCGCCAAGCGCGTCGCCGCCGCGGCCAAGACCCTCGAGCTCGAGCATCTGATCGACAGGAAGCCTGGCCAGCTCTCCGGCGGCCAGCGCCAGCGCGTCGCCATCGGCCGCGCCATCGTCCGCGATCCCAAGGCTTTTCTGTTCGACGAGCCGCTGTCGAACCTCGACGCCGGCCTGCGCGCCCGCACCCGTATCGAATTCGCCCAGCTGCACCAGCGCATGAAGACCACCATGGTCTTCGTGACCCACGACCAGATCGAGGCCATGACGCTGGCTGACCGCATCGTGGTGATGAACAATCGCAAGATCGAGCAGATCGGCACGCCGATGGACATCTACACGCGGCCGGCCTCGCGCTTCGTCGCGGCGTTCGTGGGCTCCCCCGCAATGAATTTCCTGCCGGTGCAGCAGATCTCCGACCGCGACGGGATGGCGCTGGTGAAGCTGCCGGACAACTCCGAGATCCAGACTAATATCGCCACCGCCCACTTGCCCAATGACGGCCAGCTGACTCTCGGCATCCGCCCCGAGTCGGTCCGTGTGGACTCCGATGGAACGGTATCGGGCAAGTCCGATGTGATCGAGCGGCTGGGTGAAAGAACCCTCGCCTACGTGCGGTTGGCCGACAATTCGGTGGTGATCGCCGAGGACGAGGGGATGTCGCGGCTGAATGTCGGCGACCAGGTGAAGCTCAGCTTCGACGGCGGTTCGGCGCATCTGTTCGACGCGCGCGACGTCGCCTACAGCGCGGCCGGCTAAGGAGCATACCGGCAGGAGGAGAAGCCACGCCCTTATGCATCAGAATTCCTGATCCATATCAAGGATAGGTCAGCAATAATGTCCCGTATGGCCGCCCACTGCTCAATGCGTATGGCGTGCGGGACAGGAACGGTTCGCAACCGTCCACACCTGAAGCATGCGCATAGAGCTAACCAGATGGGAGGAACGAAGTTATGAAGTCGTTTTTGAAAATGGCGCTGCTGTCGACAGCTCTGCTGTTGCCAGGCCTCGCGCAAGCCCAGGAAGTCGTCACGTGGTGGGACTTCCTAGGCGGCGGCGACGGCGTCCGGATGAAGGCGCTGATCGAGAAGTTCAACGCCGAGAACGCCGGGAAGATCGAGATTCAGGCGACCACCCTCGAATGGGGCACGCCGTTCTATACGAAGGTCCAGACCTCGGCCGCCATCGGCGAAGGTCCCGACGTGATGACCTATCACCTGTCGCGCCTGCCGCTCGGCGTGTCCTCGGGTGCGCTCAGCGAAATCACCCCTGACGAGATCGCCGCCGCCGGCCTGTCGAGCGCCGACTATGCGGATTCAAACTGGAAGGCCGCCCAGGTCGACGGCAAGCAGTACGCCATCCCGTTCGATATCCACTCGATCGTTCTGTACTACAACAAGGACATGCTGAAGGCCGCCGGCCTGCTCGGCGATAACGGCCTGCCCATCGGGCTCGACGGCGTCGACAACTTCAAGGCCGCGCTGCAGAAGCTCAAGGACGGCGGCGCCGAATACGGCGTGTCGATCCACTCGGCCGCCGGCGACAGCCAGTGGCGCATCTTCTACTCGCTGCTCGGCCAGCAGGACGGCAAGTTCCTTGACGAAAACGGCAAGTTCCTCGACGGCGACAACCTCGACAAGGCCGTGAAGGCCGTCAACGTGGTGGCCGACTGGGTGAAGGACGGTCTCGCTCCGGCCTCGACCGAATACCCTGCCTCGATCGCGCTGTTCACCGGCGGCAAGGCGGCCATGCACATCAATGGCGTGTGGGAAATCCCGACAATGACGGACCTCGCGGCCAAGGGTGAGCTGTTCGACTGGGGTGCGATCGCCCTCCCGACCTTCTTCGACCATCCCGCCACCTGGGCCGACTCCCACGCCTTCGCGATCCCGAACCGTGTCGGCAAGGAAGTCTCGCCCGAGAAGCGGGCCGCGGTCATGCAGGTCATCGCCTGGATGAACAAGAACTCGCTCGCCTGGGCCGACGCCGGCCATATCCCGGCCTACGCGCCAGTCCGCAACAGCGAGGAGTTCAAGACCAAGCAGCCGAACGCGACCTACTCGGTCCTGGCCGACACCGCAGTGTTCGACCCCTCGTCGGTCCTCGCCGGCGTGGCTTCGCCGGTCTACGACGCCGCCGGCAACTACCTGATGCCCGCCGTCAACGGCGAGATCGATGCGCAGTCCGCCATGGAGCAGATGCGCGACGACCTGCAGGCGCAGGTGGAGTAAACTCCAAACCTGCGGCCGGCGCCTTCGGGCGCCGGCCGACATGGGACTGGAAGGGGAGGTCCGAACCAATGTCAGCAGCCGATACCGCCACCGACGTGCCAGCGCCGGCACGCAAGAAACGCTTCAACCGCACCGAAGTGCTGGCGGCGCTGATCTTCGTTCTGCCCTTTGTCGTCGTCTATGCCGTGATGTTCATCTACCCGACGCTGCAGATGATCTGGCTCAGCTTCCAGAAGGCCCCGCTCATCGGGGCGGGCACCTTCATCGGTTTCGACAACTACGAGAAGCTGTTCAAGGACCGCCTGTTCGGCGTGGCGTTCTGGAACACGGTCTATTTCGTGGTCCTGACCGTGGTGCCCTCGACCATGCTGGCTCTCGCCATTGCAGTCGGGATCAACCGGCTGAAGGGCTGGACGCAGTCGGTGATCCTCGCCTGCTTCTTCATCCCCTACATCCTGCCGGTGTCGGTGGTGTTCCGTGTGTGGGGCTGGATGTTCGACAGCCAGTTCGGCATCCTGCAGCCGCTGATCGCACTGTTCGTCGGCGAAAACGTGCCGGTGTTCCGCACCCTGCCCCTGTTCATGCCGGCGGTGGCCTTCATCACCATCTGGTGGACCATCGGCTTCAACATTCTGTTGTTCATTGCCGGGCTGAGGAACATTTCGCCCGAGATTTACGAGGCGGCTGCGCTCGACGGTACATCGCGGTGGCGCCAGTTCACCCGCATCACCTGGCCGCTGATCTGGCCGGTAACGGTGCTTGTGCTAACCATCCAGTTGATCGCGCAGTTCAAGATTTTCGACCAGATCTATCTGTTCGGGAACGGCGGCCGCTCCGATGCAACGATGGGCCTGGTGCAGCTGATCTATCGCAGCGCCTTCCAGAAGAACAATGGCGGCTATGGCGCCACGGTGGCGGTCGTCCTGTTCGCGGTGATTGTCATCTTCTCCGTGCTGCAGTTCCAGATGCTTCGCGCCCGAGGTGAAAAATGAGCTCAGTCGCCACCACCCCGGCCGCCGGCGAAGTCGTCGGCATGAGCCCGCGCAAGCGCAGGATCATCAAGGCGCTGGATATCGCGGGGCTGATTGCCACCATCGTCACCTTCCTCGGTGCGATCTTCTGGGCCTTCCCGCTGTACTGGGCCCTGGTCACGACGCTGAAGGTCGAGAACGACATCGTCCAGCCCGGCATCGCGCTGTGGCCGCAACGCTTCACCCTCGATGCCTATACCCACGTGCTGTTCAACACCAAGATCGGCACCTGGTACATCAACTCGCTGGTGACCGCCGGCTCGGTGACGGTGTGCGTCGTGCTGATGTCGGCGCTAGCAGGCTATGCCATCAGCCAGCTGAAGTTCCCGGGCCGCCGCATCCTGTGGTGGGTAATCCTCGCGAGCTTCATGATCCCCATCCCCGCCCTGATCGTGAATCACTTCGTCCTGATCAGCCAGTTCAAGCTGTTCAACAGCTGGCTCGGCGTGATCCTGCCGCAGCTGGTCTACGGGCCGGTGACCGTGATCATCTACAAGCAGTTCTTCGACTCGGTGCCCAAGGAGCTGCGCGAGGCGGCCAAGATCGACAACGCCAACGAGTTCCAGATGTTCTTCCGCCTCTACCTGCCGATGAACTGGGGCATCACCACTGCGCTCGCGATCATCACCTTCATCGGCGCCTGGAACCAGTTCCTGTGGCCGTTCCTCGCCGTCACCGACGAGAAGATGATGAATGTGACGGTCGGCATCACCCAAGTGACCGATGCGTTCGGCGTCAAGTACGCCCGCGACCTCGGCAGCGCCATCCTGGCCGGCCTGCCGGTGGCGATCGTCTATCTGATCTTCCAGCGCAAGGTGACCGAGGCGATCATGCTGTCGGCGGGCATCAAGGGCTGATCGAGGCACCAGCAAGCGCCGCCCGCGCCTTCGGACCAGTGCCCGGGACGGTTACATCACCGGGTTGACACCGGGTACCTCAATCGTGGAGCCGGACATTGGCTCGCTTCGTCGCACCGGAGCCCCGGTATTGGACCGGAAGCCGAATGGTGAAACGGCCGACCCTGGGGCCGGCCATTTCGGTTCGTCAGTAGATGTTGAACGGGTTGCCCTTGCCGGGGTTGTCAAGGCCCCCGGCAGCATGGGGGTTACCGGACTTTATGAACCCCTGGGGCTCAGCGTGCTGGACGGCAGAGATCTTGCCGGCGAGCGCAGGCGCTGCAGACAGGCCGAGGGATAGGCCCGCTGCAAGCGACACGATCGTCATCAATTCGCGTCTCTTCATGTCATGTCTCCTATTTGATGACCCCCTCTGATAAGCAAGAGGTGCGAGCATAGGGTGAATAGAGCAGCTAAGATTGGAGGCAAATCAGCAACCGCTTCTTGCTTTGGGTCAGCCCGCGGTGAAGCGCTCAACGGGCATGAACAGAAAGGTCGGCGTGAAGTTGAACCGCTTCCAGCAGAGATAGCCCCGCTCGCGCAGATGCGTCTCCACCTCGGCAAATTTCGGTTCCATGATCTCGATGTAGAGCAACGGCCGGTGACGCCTCAGGCTCCGCTCGGCGCCGCGCAGCACCTCGAGTTCCCAGCCCTCGACGTCGATCTTGATGACGTCGATCGCCGCCTCCTCGAGGATCTCATCATCGAGGGTCACCATCACCACCGCTCCCGCCGGATCGGTTTCCACAGTCGCCATGCCGCTGTTGCCTTCGGTACTCGAGACGGTGCGAACATGGCCGTTTGCGGCCCCCACGGCAGCGTTGCGCACACGGCACAACCCTTCCAGTCCGTTGTCCCGGACATTGGCCTCGAGGTGCACGCAATTGACCGGATTGGGCTCGAACGCGATCGTCCGGATGCCCAGAACATGCGCGAAATAGACCGAATGATTGCCCACATGGGCACCCACATCCACCGCGCACGCCGGAAAGAACAGGCGGGAACGCAGGTCGCTCAGGAGTTCGGCCTCGTAGAACGTTCCGGTGCGGCGGATCACGCGGGCGATGTGGTCTTCCTCGCTGGGAAAGCTCAGCGTCAGGTGCTTGCCGGCCGCTTCGAGCGTAACGGTGTGGTTCTGCGTCATGCGCGTTCGACCGCGAGAGCCAGCCTGGCGTTGAGCTTGCCGAAGCCCGCGAACGCCAGGATTTCGTCGAGCTGCTCGCGATGGTGGGCGCGGGTATAGGTTTCGAAGATCGACTCCTCGGGCTCCTGGTCCTTGATCCACCCATCCGGCCGGGCCGTGCACAGCATGCCGATGCCGTTCTCGTGGCAGTACCGGGCAAACCGCACGTCGACGAAGCGTTGCGCACTCTTCATGACGTCGAATGGAGGCATCAGGTCGCCCCTAAGCATGAGGCAGCCGGTCCCGAGCTGGTTGACCAGCAATTGCCGCTGCAGCGCCTTGTCGAACTTGGCGACGAACCTCGATGTCGCTGCCCCCTCGAACAAATCCGAATAGATCACGCCGTGGAGGCCCACCGCGATCCGCTGCGTCGGCAGGTCTTCATGGCAGGCGATCAGCGTGGCCACATAGTCGGCCGGAAAAACCAGGTCGTCGTCCATGAGGAAGACATACTCGTCGGCCGCCGCCTGCCGCACGAACTTGCCGGTGTCCTTGAGATCGTCATCGGGGATCAGGTAGTGCACGTTCGGATATTGCGGCAGGGCGCGTTGCTGGCGCTTGCTGTACTGGTTGAGTGCGACGTGGATCTCGTCGAACTGCGCGACCACACTTTCCAGCATGACCGGAAGGTTGGCACTGCGGCCGGGATAGGTCGCGACCTGTCCGATGCACTTCATCGCCGCGTCTCCAGTTCTTCCACTCCCGCATGGCTCATCAGGATGCCGTTGGCGGCGAGGATCTCGTCGATCGGCGCCGTCCCGGCGTGGTTGCCGCCCATGTGGCGGCGCTTCGCCGCGGCTGCCGCATAGGCCCGGCGTGCCGGGGCACGGAAGCCGTCCTCGGTGGCCTCGATGCCGGGCGACCGCGTTAACGAATTTGCCGAGGCCAGACCCAGAATTAGCGGCGTCGTCATTAGCCTTACCGCTTCGACGCCAAGGCTCATCCGGAGCCTCTCGTAGAATTCGGTGTCGGCGGCGACCCTGGCCGTGCGGTATGGTCCGAAGCGCTCGAACACGCCCCTGTGCGCAAACAGGCTGACCACCGCAAGGCGTGCTACGGCATGATCGGACGAAAATACGAACTCCCCCTCGCCGGTCACCCGGAACCATTGGCCGACGACCGCGGCAGCACCGTGCTCCCTGAGAAAGCGCAGCTGGCGTTCGATGCGGTCCGGGAAGGCGAAGTCGTCGGAGTCGTGGAAGGTCACGTAGCTGCCGCGTGCCTCGGCGATGAGGCTGTTGCGGATGCCGTAGGTGCCTTGCTGGGCCTTGGATTGGAACAGCCTGACCCGCGGATCGCTGCGCAGCTTCTCGAGCTCCCGGCTCGTTCCGTCCGAACTGCAGTCGTCGCAGATCAGGAGCTCGATGTTTCCGTAGCTCTGCTTGAGGATGGAACGGGCCGCATAGCCGATGGTCTCCGCCGCTTCGTAGGAGGACATGATCACCGAGACCAGCTCATGCTGGTCGCGGGCCGGCGGGCGGTTCTCGAAGCTCAGGCGCTCCAGCAGGTTCCCCTGGTCGAAGCTGACCTTGGAAAGCAGCGAGTCCCCATGCTTGCCGAGGGCCCGGTTGACGAACATCTTGTAGAGCGCTGCGTCACGCCGAATGGCAAAATAGTTGGCGAGCAGGAGGTTGCCGTTGGCCGTCGCGCCATCTCCTGCCGCGAGGAGGTTCGGGACGACCTGGTCCCCGGCCACGGCCATGCGCTTGCTGAGGTAATAGACGTTGATCTTGCGACTCGGCAGCAGCGCGAATTCGGCGAGGAACTCGGTGTTCCCGGTGCAATAGGTCGAGAACCAGGTGAACAGGCTGTCGTCCTTCTTGACCTGTGCGATGTTCTTGAACAGAAACGCGCGCAGCTTTTCGAGCTCTCCGAAGGCGATGAACTTGCGGCAGATGACCCGGGCGGCCGGAATCTGGTGAGCGCCCTCGAGCCTGTCGAAGAACGTCAGCAGGTAGTTCGCCAATCCTTCCGCGGCGTCGAACCGCTCGCCCGAAAGAGCGATCCTCAATGTCTCGATGATCCAGCCGAACCGGTCGTGATGGCACGCCCGCGACATGTCGGTGTTGTGGTTCAGCAGCGCGGCAAGCGGCGGATAGGCGCGGTTCGCGGCCCGGGCATCGTCGTGATTGACGATCCGCGACAGCCCCCATTTGGTGGTGAGCACGCCGCGTCGCGTCTCCCGCCCCTCTTCGGCCCTGGGGGCGAGGTAGTCCCGGAAGGTTGAAAGGTACTCGAACGAGTACCCGCGCGACACGAAGGGCAGGAAGTCCGGCTGGTCGGTGAGGAATACCGGCTTGAAGTCCTTGCTCTTGCGCTGCTCGGCCGCCACCCCGCCGACCACCCGGTCGAGGTCAACTCCCCTCAGCCCCATCACCGATACCCCGACGGTATCGCCGATCGTGTCGGCGAGACTGAAGCAGTCGTGACCGGCATGCGCAGCCAATGGGGCGGACGGCATCACCGGCGCTGCCGGCCACCAGGCATCGGTGGCCGGTTCCGGCCGGCGCTCCGGGTGCTGCGACTGCGTCGCGCCCGCAAGCCGCGGGCGCAGCTCCACATGGGCGGCCTCCCCCTTGGGGCCGGCGAGCTTGTGGACGAGACCCGTCAGGGTCCGGTTCGTCCGGTAGTGCCGCTCGATCGCCTCGCGCAGCTTGCGCACCTCGGAGAGATGCGTCGTCGCGGGGACTGCCTCGGCTTGCGGAAGTTCCGATACCGGGGGCTCGACGCGTCTTGCGCGAACTGTGCTGCGCGCGCTCACCGGACGGCCTCCAGCATTTCGGTGAGGGCGTGCGCCGCTTGCGCTGCGCCGTTTGGGCCACACAGGCGCCGACTGTTGTCGGCAAGAAAGGCTCGTGCCTTGGGGTCCATCAGCAAGGTCACGAGCTCCGGCAGGTCGGCCAGATCCGCCTCGTCGAGCTCGAACGCGGCGTGAAGGTTCTGGGCATGCAGGGCACGGCCTGCCTGGTCGTCCATCGAGGGATGCCGGTTGGGGATGAAGATCGTCGGCAGACCGAAGCTCATCGTCTCATGGAAGGTGTTGTAGCCGGCCGCAGCGATCGAGAAATCGAAGGCGTTGAAATACTGGCTGAGGGGATACCCCCGCAGGTACTTGACGTCCGGCCAGTGGGTCAGCGACTGGGCGCCGTTGACCCACTCGGCGACGCTCACCTGCAGTTGCGGAACCTGCTGCAGCACTTCCACCAGATGGTCGATGAGCGAGACGATGTCGCGGTTGTATCCGGCGCCAAGCTGGATCAGGGCGGAGGGCCGCGCCGGATCGAGACCGACCGCCTTGGCAGCCTCCCCGCGTGACAGCAGTTCCGTATCGTCAAGCAAGCGGATCGGCGGCACCGGCACGGCTTCATCCCGGCGCTGCGCCGTCATGCCCTCGTCGGGCTGCCCCTCCAGTTCGCCCGGTTCGACGATGAGATCGAACCAGCGCGCGTTATCAATGAACGGACTGGTCAGGTTCCCCCAAAGGCCCCGCCGCACCCAGGCCAGCCGGCAGTCGGCACGCGAGGCGACGGCGCGCACCAGGCCGGGCGACGGGTTGTTGCCGTCATAGACGACGAGTGCCGGATCGTAGGCGTCGATCAGGCTCTCGAGTTCGAATTGAAACCAGCTGTCCCAGGCCTCGAGGTCGCCACCGACATAGCTCGCCGAAGGGATATATTCCGCCAGATAGCCGAGCCGCTCGATGGCGCTCACGGCCTGGGCCTGGGTCACGAACATCACGGGTTGTCGCGGATCCATCCGGCGCGCGATCGCCAGCAATCGGCTGACATGGCCGATGCCGACGCCGTTGGAGGCGAGGAACATGACCGGGCGGGGCCGGGAGCCTTGCTGCGGCCGGGTGTGATCAGCACCGGCTGCGCCGGACACGTCCGCCGCCGGCTTGCCGAGTTCGCTGGCAATGGCACGAGTGGTGCGTTTTCGTCTGGCGCGGGTCAGCACCTGCCCGGGCTCGCAGTAGACGGGACCCACACCGTAGTGGGGCTTCAGCCAGCGGGGGAGAGCGACCGTCGCCCCGGCATCCAAGGCCGACAGGATGAGCGCATCGGGCAGCGCCGTCGCGCCGGGCTCGGGAAAGTAGGCGAGGCAGTCGAGCCTGCTGAGCCGATCGAGAGATGGGCAGGGTGCATGCATGGCCGGCGATGCCCGGGAACCATCCAGGTCGAGGCACACCAGGTCGACATCTGCCGGCACGGCCTCGGGTGGGGGAGCCGAATGGTGTGAAACGACCCAGCCGAGCCGGCTCCGTTGCCGCCGGAGCTTCGGGGCCGGGATGTCGGTGGACTTGACCGGCGGCTGCCAGTCGTCCGGCGAGAGCGTCAGCGCCGCCGGCGCGGCCTGTCGCAGCCACGGGTTGGTTGGCGCCCAGACCAGTTCCCCACTGCCTCGCAGCCGCTGCTTGATCTCAGGTACGGAGAAATCTTCGGTGTGATGACACACGAGGATGGTCCGCTCCGATACTATGCCGGCGAGCGGCCTTGCCTCCCAGTCCAGTTCGGACGGTGCATGGATGACCAGCAGGTCGGTTGCCGGATGAGCCGCCGGATCCACCACGAGTGCCAGGCCCCGCCGGACGCAGGTCTGTATCTCCGGTGCGACCCGCTGACCCTCCATCGGCCTCGCGGCCTGGATCATCCCGACCCGCGCACCGCTGCCGGCATGGTTGCGAATTTCTAGCGCGATCCGAAAACTCCAATCGCCGAGGCGAGTCATGTCGCCCGCGATGAGCACGTCGAACCTCGCCGCTCCGTCGTCGGCGGGACGCTTGGCTCGACGTTTGACAGTTTTGCGGGTCACTGGCGCCTCCCCCGCGGGACGCAAACGCGGGAAGGCCGCCGGCGGAGCGCCGGCATGGGAAGATAGAGCTTGGGCATTGTCGGAGTCGGTTCCTCGGCCTTCCGGGTCATCTCAGGTCGAGGCAACCCAGCATTCTTATGGCTTGTTTGCGCGAGGACGTTCTGTTCACGACGGGGTTAAGCACGGCCAAGTCCGTGGCCGCTCTGATCCTGGAATCGATACGAGTCCAAGACCTTAGTTCCCGATTGCGCTCACGGATGGTCACACTTCGGCCCTTGCTTAAACCCTTATCACTACTTCGCAATTTTACGTATCGACCTTGGTCCCCATGGCGTAGCCGGTGCCAGGAACGCGGGAGGGGCGGGGCCCCTGCCCCGCGACCCAACGCACATGGGCGACGGGCGGCAACCTGCCATTGCTGCAGTGTGACTAGCTGATGGCTGCCGCGAGCCACGCTGCGATGGCGAGCGTGTCCCGGTCACGGTCGACCGGTCCTACCACCTGGACGCCAAGCGGCAGGCCGAGCGGGCCCGTGCCGGCGGGGATGCTGACACAGGGGCCATGGAGCGCGGTCCAGAGCTGGTTGAAGCTCGGATCGCCCGTGAAGGCGAGACCCAGCGGCGCTTCGCCGGGCGCGCTGGGGGTGAGAATGGCGTCAATCCCGTCGAATACCGCCGTCATCGCCGCGCGGGCCGCGGCAAATGCCCTGCGGCCGAGCCTGACCGCCTCCGGACCACGCTCAGCTGCATTGTCGAGCATCCGGCAGAGCGCCTCCGCCAGCCGGTCGCCGTGCTCGCGGCGCTCCCACGCGAGGGCCTGTAGGCTCTCGCCGTACATGACGTCGACATGCCGCCCGAATGCCTCGTCCGTCTCCTGCGGCAGCGCGATCTCGACGATCTCGGC
Organism: Devosia sp.; assembly: GCF_028290645.1. Lineage (GTDB taxonomy): Bacteria > Pseudomonadota > Alphaproteobacteria > Rhizobiales > Devosiaceae > Devosia_A. The sequence goes on from NZ_JAQGJL010000069.1 coordinate 16,834, forward strand.
GCCCGCCCGGGCGGCGGCGGCAATGACTTCGTCCAGCCGCTGCCTCATCGCCGGCGTTGCCAGCTCCGCCGCAGGGCCAAGGGTGACCCCGAGGCGTGGCGCCCGATCCAGCTTCCGCGCCGGATCGCCCAGATCACGGCCGCTTATCGCACTGATGAACAACGCGCAGTCGCCGACTTCGCGCGCGAACACGCCGATGGTGTCGAGGCTCTCGCTCATCACCTTCATGCCGGCGCGATGGATGGTCCCGAAGGTCGGCTTGTAGGCGACGACACCGCAGAACGCCGCCGGCCGGATCAGGCTGCCCGCGGTCTGCGTCCCGAGCGCCAGCGGCACCGCACCATAGGCGACCGCGGCTGCCGAACCCGACGACGAGCCTCCCGGGGTATGAGCATGATTGTGGGGATTGGTCGTCGGGCCCGGTGTCATCGTCGCAAACGCCGTCGTCACCGTCTTGCCGAAGACAACGGCACCGGCGGCCCGCGAAAGGCTGACCACGGCGGCATCCGCGACCGGCCGGTAACCGGCCCAGATCGGAGAGCCGTACTCGGTGACGAGGTCGGCAGTATCGATCACGTCCTTGACGGCAATGGGCAATCCTGCGAGCGGCCGGTCGGAAGCGGCTGTTGCATCGGCCTGCCAGCGGTCCCGATCGGCGAGCCGGACGAATGCGCGGGTCGCCGGTTCGCGCTCCGCGCATCGCTCGAGGCAGGATTCGATCAGCTCGACCGATGAAAGCTTCCCCGCCCTGATCAACGAAAGCGCCTCACCGGCCGAAAGCTTCCAGGGCAGCATGCGGAACCTCGCCTCCAGCGGTTCTCAGTTCGGTAGCAAAACACCGTCTCCGCGGCAATCCGGCACCAGACGGGGCGCCGGTCCGGTGCTGGATGTTGCTGGGCCGGCCACAGGTCAAGCCGCGTTCCTGCCCGTTGGCTCAGCGCTCGATGACGCCCGGAAAGTCCTTCTGCGCCTGCTGCAGCAGCGCCGCGATGTAGCCGAAGCAGAAGGCGAAGGCGACGCCGTCCGGGTCGGGGCCGCTGATGTGCGGCACATGGTCTGGCATCAGCATGTATTTGTAGCCGACCTCGGCATAGATCCTGACCGACTCGACCATGTCCATGTCGCCCTCGTCCGGGAAGGTCTCCATGAACGAGAGCTTGCCGCCCCGGATATTGCGGAAGTGGACGTTGAACAGTTTCCCGCGCGTCCCGAACCAGCGGATGATGTCGCCGATCTCATCGCGCGGGTTGTCGAGCATCTCGCCGACCGTGCCCTGGCAGAAATTGAGCCCGTGATACGGGCTCTCGCGCATCTGGACGAACTTCTTCAACCCCTCGACGGTGCCCAGCACCCGCGTCACGCCGCGATAGCCCGGCGGCGTATGGGGATCGTGCGGATGGCAGGCGAGCCGGACCTTGGCCGATTCCGCCACCGGCACGACGCGCTCGAGGAAGTAGTCGATGCGCTCCCAGTTCTCGTCCTCGGAGACGACGCCGGCCAGCGTCGGCGCGGCGTTCTGATCCATCTTGTCCCAGCGGAAGCTCGAGTTCCTCGAGCCACCGCGGCCGGTCTCCGGTTCCGAGCGCGGGATGCCGATGATGTTGAGGTTGTATTTGACCGACGGAATCCCGGCCGCGCCGACATTCTCGATCAGCCGGCAGATCGAGTCGATCTGGCGGTCCCGGTTGGGACCCTTGGAAAGGATGTCCTGGCTGTCCTGCTTCTCGATGACCTTCGAGTTCATCGGCAGCTGCACCATGTCGAGGATCAGCCCGAGCGACTCCACGCGCTCGCGATGCGCCTTCAGCGTATCGAGCGTCCAGTCATGCGGATTGCCGTCGGGGTCGGCGCAGATGTGGCGTACGCCCAGCTGTGCAAACTGGCGGTAGTGATCGTCGTCACGCGCCGCGTTTTGAGTTCCCAGATACAAGTCGTCCTCCCGATAGCCCTGGATTGTCTTTGTGATTGAAGGCGCCCGCGGTCATTTCGCCGCCGGTGCCCCGAGGTTCTTCAGCCCGTCGATCAGCGCCTTGAGCTTTTCGTCTTCTTCGACCGTGAGGTCGGTGAAGGGCGGCCGCACCGGCCCTGCCGGACGCCCCGTCACCCGCATCCCCGCCTTGACGATGCTCACGGCATAGCCGCGCCGGCGGTTGCGGATGCCGATATAGGGGAGGACGAACCCGGCCAGCGCCCGCTCCACCCATTGGAGGTCGCGCGAGCGCACCGCTGCATAGAACTGCATCGAGAATTCCGGGATGAAGTTGAACACTGCCGACGAATAGGTGGTGACACCCATCTCCTGGTACGGCAGCGCGAACGTCTCCGCCGTCGGCAGCCCGCCGACATAATGCAGCCGGTCGCCCAACCGCACCCGGATGCGCGTCATCAGCTCGATGTCGCCGACCCCGTCCTTGAACCCTACGAGGTTCGGGCACTCGTCGCAGAGCCGCGCCAGCGTCGCGTCGTCGACAATGGCGTTGTCGCGGTTATAGACGATCACGCCGAGGCTGGTGGATTTGCACACCGCCTTGATGTGTTCGAAGAGCCCCTCCTGGTCGGCCTGCACGAGATAGGGCGGCAGGAGCAGCAGCCCGTCGGCCCCGGCCTCTTCCATCGCCCCGGCATATTCGATCGCCATCATCGTGCCGTAGCCGCAGCCGGCGACCAGCGGCATCGAGCGGTTGATCTCCTCGACCGCCGCCCGCACCACCCGGGCGCATTCGGCCGGCGCCAGCGAGAAGAACTCGCCCGTGCCGCCCGCCGCGAACAACCCGGCTGGCTTGTGGTCGCACATCCAGCCGATATGGCTGCGATACCCCGCCTCGTCGAACGTCAGGTCGGCATTGAAATGCGTGACCGGGAAGGACAGCAGTCCAGACGCCACCACATCCATCATTGCTTTGGGCGACATTTGAGATCGATTGGGCAAAGCTTGTCCCTCTGGCTGCGCTGCAGCCGGTTGTTCGGATCACCGCAGCGATCCAGCGCGCTTCCACTGGACCACCAAGCCCCAGGGTATCCGGATGCTACCCTCGGCGCCTCGGTGGCGACAACGAGATAGTTCGAGTTGCATGGAACCCTAAGCACGCAGCGGCGTTTACGGCCTCGGGCTAGGGGGTCTTGGGCTGATGGACTTGGTGATGGAAATACCGTCGCGGGCCGAAACGGGTGATACCGCTGCGCTGCTTCGACTGACGGATCGGCTTTATCGCGTCGATAGTCTCGATGATGTATTCGGCGCCGCACTTGACGCCATCACCGAGTTGCTCGGATGCGAACGCGCCTCGATCCTGCTCTTCGATGATCTCGGAGTCATGCGGTTCGTCGCCTGGCGGAAGCTTTCGGATGCCTATCGGCAAAAGGTGGACGGGCACACGCCCTGGAAGCCGGGCGAGAGAGACGTGGCGCCGATCTTCGTCTCCGACATCGCAACGACCGCGGAGCCTGATTGGCTGAAGCAGACGCTGTCCAATGAAGGCATCACCGGCCTCGGCTTCGTTCCCCTCATGGCGAAGGGTGAGGTGGTCGGAAAGTTCATGACCTATTTCCCCGAGGTGCACGAGTTCACCTCGCACGAGCGCGAGCTCGCCGTCGCGATTGCACGCCAGGTCGGCTTCAGTCTCGAGCGCTACCGGGCGGACTCGGCGCGCACGGCGACCGAGCGGCGGCTGCGCGAAAGCGAGGATCGCTTCCGCCGGATGTCGGAAGACGCTCCGATAATGATCTGGATATCCGACAGCGCCGGCCACTGCCTTCACCTCAACCAGATGCTGAGAACGTTCTGGGGCGTGACCGAACTGGAGGGCTTCGACTGGGCCTCGACGATCCACCCCGACGATCAGCAGGCCATTGGGGCGGCGATGGCGGAGGCGATCCGAACCCGCAGCAGCGCCCGCGTCAAGGGACGCTACTGCCGGCACGACGGCGTCTATCGGATCCTCGAAACCGTGGCGCGACCCAACTATGCCGATGATGGCCGCTTCGACGGCATGATCGGCGTGAACGTCGACGTCACGGAGCGTGAAGAGGCCGACCAGCACAAGCAATTGCTGATCAACGAGCTGAACCACCGGGTGAAGAACACGCTTGCAGTCGTCCAGTCGGTGGCGCGCCAGTCGTTCAAGGGCGATGCTTCGATCGACGCAAAGGTCAAATCGTTCGAGGGACGGCTGTCGGCTCTGGCACAGACCCACAATCTCCTTGCGGCCGAAAGCTGGCAGAGCGCCTCGCTGGAAGAGGTCGTCCGGCAGTCGGTGAACGGTGACGCCGATGTCCGAATTCGGATCGCCGGTCCCAGGGTCCAGCTCGAACCCAAGCAGGCGGTGACCACGGCGATGGCGCTCCACGAGCTCTATACCAACGCGGTGAAGCACGGGGCGCTGCGATCCACCGATGGAACAATCGATTTTACCTGGCAGACCACGGATGAGCCCGGGCAGTGGCTGACGATGCGATGGCAGGAGACCTGTCGCGAGCCGATACAGAAGCCCACCCGCCGCGGCTTCGGTTCGACCATGATCGAGAAGGCCCTGGGCGCCGAGTTCAATGCGGAGGTCGAGATGAACTACCTGCCCGAAGGCCTGGTCTGCACCGTGGTAGCGCGCAAGCCCGCGAGCCTCGAGACCCGATGAGCACTGTGGCGGGAAAGCGCGTACTGGTTCTCGAAGACGAGTTCCTGCTTGCCATGGAAGCCGCGGAAACGCTGGAGGACCTTGGCGTGGTGGTCGTCGGGCCGGCTTACCGGATCGATGCGGCAATGGCGCTGCTTGCGACCGAGCAGGTGGATGCCGCCCTGCTCGACGTCAATATCGGCGGAATGCCCAGTTCGGTTGTCGCGGACCATCTCATTGCCCGGGGTGTGCCGGTCGTCTTCGCCACCGGCTACGGGGCGCGGGCGGATGTCGTCTCCGGCCATGTGATTCTCGACAAGCCCTACACCCGTGAACAGATGCGGGCCGCCCTGCTTCAAGTGCTGGGCTACGAGAAGGAGCCTTCGCGCTGAAATCGATGGGAGGCCCGGCACGAGGAGGCGTTGCGGCAACGCTATCCCGTGAGTTTGTCGACCCTGCGCAGGGCGGGAAACAGCCGGGCCCAGATGAGCACGATGGCTATGGTCCCTATTCCTCCGAACGCCACGGCGGCAACAGGACCGATGAGGCCGGCGACGATGCCCGATTCGAACTCCCCCAGCTGGTTCGAAGTGCCGATGAACAGCGAGTTCACCGCATTGACCCGGCCGCGCATGTGATCCGGCGTCAGTAGCTGTACGAGCGAGCTGCGAACCACCACGCTGACCGTGTCCGAGGCCCCGAGGATCACCAGCATGAGCACCGAAAGCGCGATGTTGGTGGAATAGGCAAAGACGATGGTGGCGGCCCCGAAGATGCCGACCGCCCAGAGCATCTTCATGCCGACGCGATGCTGCAGCGGGTAGCGCGCGAGAACCAGCGACATCGCCACCGCCCCCACCGCCGGCGCCATCCGCAGAAATCCCAGTCCCCACGGTCCGGCGTTGAGGATATCGCGGGCATAGACCGGCAGCAGCGCGGTAGCCCCGCCCAGCAGCACGGCGAACAGATCGAGCGAGATGGTCCCCAGCATGACCGGCTTGCTCTTGATGAACGCCACCCCGGCAAACACCGACTCGAAGGTGATCGGGGTTCGCGCGGGAAGCGTCGCGGGCCGCTCGATCGCCAGCACGTTGTAGCTCGCCACAAGGAACAGCAGGCCCGATACGAGGAACGGCGCGACCGGACCCAGGCCGTAAAGCACCCCGCCAATTGCGGGACCGATGATCAGCGCCGTCTGCATCACCGAGGTCGAGGTGGCGACCGCGCTCTGCAACTGGGCCGCGGGAACGATGCCGGGCAGCAGCGCCGCCATGGTCGGACGTTCGAAGGCCTGCGCCGCCCCGAGGACCGCCACGGCGACGAAAATCCCCCAGGTGGGGAGCCAGCCCTGCCACACGCCGAGGGCGATGAAGCCCATCACCGCGGCTTCGACCACCTGGCACACCAGCCCGATCCGGCGCCGGTCGAACTGGTCGGCCATCTGCCCGGCAACGAATGTCAGGATCAGCATCGGCAGGAACTGGAACAGCCCGACAAGGCCCAGGTCGAACGGGTTGCGGGTGCGATCGTAGATCAGCCAGCCGATGGCAACCGCCGATCCCTGGAACGCCACGGACGAGAGCGCACGCGACGACAGGAAATGCAGGAAGGACGGGAGCCGAAGGACGTGCGGGGAGTCTGGGGTCATAACCGGACAATGCGGAGGGGGGATCGCCACAGAGCCATATCCGGCCGACCGGCTCAACCGAAACCTTGGTCGCGGACCTTCCGTCGCATGGCTTCCGAACGCATGAAAAAACCCGCCTGTGGGCGGGTTCTTACGACGTCTGGTATGTAGGCCTTCAGCCGCCGCGAACGACGGACGGGGCGCGGGGGCTCGGCGGGGGGCCTTTTCGCGCGGGGGCTGCGATCAGTCCCTCGCGGATCGCGATCTTTCGCGCCGCCTTGCGGCCACGACGAACAGCCTCAGCGGCCTCGCGGACCCGCTTCTCGGACGGCTTCTCGTAGTAGCTGCGAAGCTTCATTTCCCGGAACACGCCCTCGCGCTGAAGGCGCTTCTTGAGGACCCGGAGAGCTTGGTCGACATTGTTGTCGCGAACTAGAACCTGCAAACATTATCCTAACTTGAGATCCGGCCCACCTTGGGCGACCGGCGGGAACGCCGACGGCGCTCCAACGCTCTTTGTATCACACCCCGGCTCAAAGCGCACCCCTTGTTCGCGGCGCGTTCAGAGGCGGCTGAAAGTTGCCCGGATGTCGCAACTCTGCCGCGCCTGGATCGCAAGGGCGGGGCATTGCTCGGCCTTTTGCGTCCTGCGCTCGGGCGGCCGATCCGGACGGGGAGAGAAAACACCAACAGCAATTATGACGAAAATCAATGCGGAAGGCTGCTTGCTGATCTTCCGTCTGACGGAGCATTCAGCTCCGGAGAAGGAACATGTGGAACCGCACCCTTAGCACGGCGCTATTCTTTGGCCTTTGCCTGGGCGTCGCGCCGGCAATGGCTCAGACAACCGCAACGACCCCGCCCATCGATTTGTCGCAGGCCGGGACAACACCAGCGGAAAATCAGGCCTTCGTGGCGGCCATGACGCCTGAAGATCAGGCGAACGTAATCACGGCCTGCGTGCCGGTCATCATCGCGCCGGACGCTAACACGCCTCCAACCGTGGTGTCGTTCTGCAATGCGGTGTCGGAAGCCGGCGTCCCTGCGGCCGGCACTACGCCCGAGGAAAACATGGCCTTCTTCAATTCCCTGCCGGCGGCACAGCAGGAAAACGTCAAGGCGGCATGCACGCCAGCTGCTTCGGCCACGCCGACGGGTAGCACCAACCCGGCAATGTTGTTGAACTTCTGCCAGTCCGTTGCATCGCCGTGATGGAAGCCGCTGCGGCGCCAGGAGCCGCCGCGAGGCACCCCTTCAGACATCGGGCGGCCTCCGGGCCGCCCGATCTTACGGGCAACAGCGAACGGGTAGCCGTGAAGGTGCGAGCTTCTAGTGCGGCTGCTCACCGGCACGATACCCGCCTTCCCGCCGCGCCGTAACATTCTCGTAGATCTCGATGGCCTCGGGACCGTCCAGCACATCGATGATCTGCTGCAGCGTCGCGGCCGGGGTCTGGCCGGTGTCGGGGGCAAGGTAGCTGCCGAGGATTTCGTGCATGCGCACGATGATCTCCTCGGCCGACGTCGGACGGAACTGAGTGCCGGGCGTCTCGGTAGCGTTGCGAACGTGAGCCATGGCGCATCTCCTTTCCGTTCCAACCTCCCGCGCCCTTCCTCGTTCCATCAATCGACCGGTGACCGGCGCGGGACGGTGGCGGCCTCCCTCTTCGCCCCCCGCAACGTGAGGTGCGCGCGGGAAACCTCGGCCGCGCCGGTGCGTTGATTCCCGTCAACGCAAGGGAGAGCCCGAAATGGCAGACCACAAGACCAACCAGGGACAGCAGGACCGTTCACGCGTTGCCGGCGACCAGCCGTACGAGGCCAGCTATTTCGCCGACAAGCACGGCATCACGCTCGACCAGGCCCGCGCGATCATCAAGAAAGCCGGTCCAAGCCGCGCCGATGCCGACGCTGCGGCGCAGCGGCTGAAAAACTGAGGCAAGTCGGGCGAAATTTGGCACCACCGCGCAGTTCACCGGCTCAGCGTTTCGTTGTGGATAAGCACCGGGTGCTCTCCGACGATTGCCAATTGTCAATGCGGGCACGACGTGGCGACCTATTTTCGGCGTGCCTGTGTGGCGTTCCCCCCAAACTGCCCCTTGGCGACGCGACCACGCTGCTGCCGCCCACCGCACGGCAGGCGTGGTCGCTTTTCTTTGACGGGTGGCCCCGGCTTTCCCGTCAGCGGCGGCCGGCGCAAGCGGCTGTCGGTGTGCCGGAAGGTGCCTGTGACCGGCAGATGACTTCACCGCATCGGCGTCGTCGCGCCATGTTCTCGTTGCAGCGTGCAATGGTGGGGAGAGATGTCCGTCGTCCAGTCCCGCCTTCGAGAGGTTTGACCATGTCGCCGCGCTCCAGCTTCATCGTTGCCGTTGGGGCGACTCTGTTGAGCCTCGGCGTTCTCGCAGCCGCGCCCGGCGTTTACGCAGCGGACAACGTCACGGTGATCATGGTCGCCCTCGACTATGGCGCCGCGCCGACGATTGCCGAGGGCAAGATCAGGGGGCACGGTTCCATCGACTACACCTTCTCGGGCAAGGCCGAGCAGGTGCTCGACGCCTCGCTGACGCCGGAGACGGTGTATTTCGACGTGCTGCAGCAGGGCGCGGAGGAGGCGATGTATGTCGGGTCGGCGCAAGGCAACAGCTTGTCGGCCGCCCTCCCCGCCGACGGCACCTATGTCGTGCGCGTCTACCAGACGGGCGCTGCAGCGGACCGCAACGACACAAGCAAGTTCGAACTCACCCTGTCGCTGTCCGACGCGGGGGATGGGAACGCCGGCGTGCCGGAGTTCCTGGCGGTGACCGGGCTGAAGGCCGGCGCCATGCTCAACGTGCGGTCCGAGCCCTCGACCAGAGGCTCGGTTGTGGCTCACATTCCAAACGAAACCCTGCTGCGCAACTTGGGGTGCGAAGGGTCCGGGCAGACCCGGTGGTGCCAGGTCCGCGGTGTGGAAGGAGCAGAAATCGAGGGTTGGGTGACGGGACGATTTCTGCGCGAGACTGGACCGGACGGGAAATGACCCCGTCAGGCATCCCTGCAGCCCGGTGCCCCAGCCCGCCCCCGACATCGTTCCACGAACCCCGACCTAAAGTCGTAGCCGCCACCCGGTTGACTCGCCGGCGGTGGAAGCGCTCACTCTTGGAACGCTGCATTCCACCTGTGGAACACAAAACAGGGAGCAGCCGTAGAGGATGGGGAGGACGGAAGTGCGGGAAACCGTGCGTTTCGGGTATGGTTGCGGCTTCGGCACGCGCTCCGCCGACGCTTGGCATCTCGACTTTCCGGCGTTGTGCGCGTTTTGACCACCAGAGATTTCGGCATCGGCTCGACGCCCCGCACCAGCCTCGGTTGGGGCGCGTAGCGCCACGATGTCCAGCATCAAGCGCACCATCCAGGTTCTCGACCTGCTGGCCCGCAAGGGCGCGCTGAGCGCGCGCGGCGTGGCGCAGCAGTTGAGCCTGCCCGTCGGCTCGGTGCACCGGCTGCTGATCGACCTCAGCGACGAGAACGTGGTCGAGCGCAACGCCGAGGGCGCCTGGCAGCTCTCCTACCGGCTGCTCGCCATCACCGACCTGCAGCTCGACGGCGTCGCGTTTCCGCGGCTCGCGCGGCCGTTCTGCGAGGCGATCGCCGAAAGGACCCGCGAGACCGTGAACGTCAACGCGCTGAGCGGCGAAGGCTGTGTCTGCATCGACAAGGTGCGCGGCAACGAGGGCATGCAGCTCGACTGGCGCATCGGCTCGCGCGGCCCCCTCCATTGCGGCGGCAGCGCCAAGGCGATCCTCGCCATCCTCGGCGAAGCCGATCAGCAGCGGGTGCTGGCCCAGCCCATGGCCTCCCTCACCCGCTACACCATTACCGACCCTGCGGAACTGAGGGCCGAACTCGCCCGCACCCGCAAGCGCGGCTACGCCATCGACAACCAGGAAGTGGTGGTTGGCGTGTTCTGCGTGGGGGTACCCATCGTCGATCGGCTCGGCCGGCCGGTCGGTGCCCTCAGCATCTCCGGCCCCTCCCCCAAGGCGCCGGGAGCGGCCGTCCAGCCGCTGGTCGATCTGTTGAGCGACGCGGCGAGCACCGTCAGCAGACGGCTCGGCTACACCGGGCAATGGCCGCCGCAGCAGGCCGGCGAGCGGGCGCTCGCAACCGTAACCACACATTGAGGACTAAGACATGCGTTCCGCCTGGGTGATGAAGCTGAAGCCCGGCCAAGAGGCCGAATACAAGCGCAAGCACGACGAGATCTGGCCCGAGATGGTGGCGCTGCTGAAAAGCCAGGGCGTCTACAACTACTCTATCTACCGCCACGGCCTCTTGCTGTTCGCCTATCTCGAAAAGCCCGACGACGCGCCGTCGCAGACCGAGGGTGTCGATCCGGTGATCCAGCGCTGGTGGGAGTGGATGGCGCCGCACATGGAGACCCATCCCGACAACCGGCCGATCGCCGAGCCGGTCGAAGAAATGTTCCGGCTGGATTGAGGACGAACGATGCTGCAAGTCGTCGATCCGCACATCCACCTGTGGGACCTCTGGACCCGCATCTACCCGCATTTCGAAAAGCCGGGCAAAGGCGGCGCCAATGCCGCGATCTCGCGCAGCTACCTACTCGAGGAATATCTCGAGGAGGGCGGTGACGAGGTCGAGGTGGTCGGCGCGGTGCATGTCGAGGCCTTCCCCACCGATCCGGTGAAGGAAAGCGAGACCCTGCAGGCGGTGGCCGATCGCAGCCCCGTGCCGATCGTGCTCGTCGCCCATGGCGACCTTGCGGCGCCCGATTTCCCCGCCCTGCTCGACCGCCACGCGCAGTTCCCGATCTTCCGCGGCATCCGGCAGGTGGTGAACCGGCATGCGGACCCCAGGCTCAACTACATCACGCGCGACCTGATGTACGAGCCGACCTGGATCGACGGTCTCAAGGAACTCGGCCGCCGCGGCCTGTCGTTCGACCTGCAGCTCTATCCGCACCAGATGGAGAAGGCGGCGGAGCTCGCCGCCGCGGCGTCCGATACGCAGATCATCCTCAACCACGCCGGCATGTGGGCGGATCGCGATCTGGCCGGCTGGAAGGCCTGGAAGGCCGGGATGCGGGCACTTGCGGCAGAGCCGAACATCGCGGTGAAGATCAGCGGGCTCGGCATGCTGGACAAGGCCTGGACGGTGGAGAGCTTCCGGCCGCTGGTGCTTGAGACCATCGAAATCTTCGGCACGGATCGGGCGATGTTCGCCTCGAACTTCCCCGTCGACAAGCTGACCAGCGATTTTCCGACGCTGTGGAAGGCGTTCGCGAGGATCACCGAGGGCGCGTCGGAGACTGAAAAAGCGGGATTGTTCCGCGACAATTCGAGAAAGTTCTACCGCATTTCCAACTGAATTCCGGCTCCCGACGTGGCGCCGGCACGACATATGACGACCGAGGAGTCTGTTACGTGAAGATCAAGTCCATCGAAGCCTTTGCCATCACCAATCCGATTGCCGGCGGCACCTACGAAGAGGCCAAGCAGAAGGGCACGGCGCGCCGTCCGCCCTGGACCAAGGATGCCGAGGTCGCCAACCCGATGTCGCGCTATCCGCGCTACAAGGCGCTGCGCGCGTCGTGGAATGCCGCCTTCCCGGCGGTCGGCGTGCTGGTCACTGCCGATGATGGTTCGTGGGGCTTCGGCACCACCGGCTACGGCCAGCCCTCGATCAGCCTGATCAACGACCATATCGGCCCGCTGCTGGTGGGCGAGAACGCGCTGGCCACCGAAAAGCTCTACGACATGATGATGCGCATCACGTCGCCCTACTCTCCGTCGGGCCTCGCCTCCTATGCCATCAGCGGCATCGACCTGGCGCTGTGGGACCTGAAGGGCAAGGTGCTGAACCTGCCGGTCTACGAGCTCGCCGGGGGCGCCGCCCGCGACAAGCAGTTCGTCTACGCCACCGGCAACGACACCGACTGGCACATGGAACTGGGCTTCAAGGCCACCAAGCTCGCCTGCCCCTACGGCACCGCCGACGGTCTCGAGGCGCTTGACAAGAACGAGGAGTTCGTCGGCAAGGCGCGCGAGCTGATCGGGCCGCATGTCGAGCTGATGCTCGACTGCTGGATGGCCTTCGACGTCGAGTTCGCGGTGCGCCTGGCGCACCGGCTGAAGCCGTTCAATTTGAAGTGGATGGAAGACTGCCTGATCCCCGAGGATCACACCTCGCACAAGGCGCTGCGTGAGCGCCTGCCGTGGCAGACGCTGTCGACCGGCGAGCACTGGTACACGCCCTACACCTTCTTCGAGGCGGCCAAGGATCGCGTCGTCGACATCTTCCAGCCCGACATCCACTGGGTCGGCGGCTTCACCGCGGTGCAGAAGATCACCGCCATCGCCGATGCAGCGGGCCTCGAGGTGATCTGCCACGCGGGCATGAACACGCCCTACGGGCAGCACTTCAATTACTCCTCGCCCAATTCCCGGTGGGGCGAGTTCTTCGTCGGCGGCGCGCCGGGCGTGCCGCTCAAGGAAACCAACAACTACCCCGGCATGGCCGTGCCCAAGGACGGCTACGTGGTGGTCAGCGACGAGCCCGGCTTCGGCCACGGCCTGTCGAAAGAGGCCATCGAGGGGATGGCTCTCTGAGTTCTGTCAACGGTCGATCAACGACCAGATGAGGAGGATCCGAATGATACGTGCATCTTTGAGAAAGCATCTGTTCGGCAGCGCCATGGCGCTGCTGGCAGTGCCGCTGCTGGCATCCACCGCCTTCGCGCAGGTGGCCGACGTGCCGCGCAACGAAACGCTGGTGCTGACGCCATGGGGCGACCAGCCGGCCCAGTTCGCCAACACCGAGAACTGGCACCCGTACCTGACCTCGATCACGCACCAGCGCGACGTGATGCAGTTCACCGTCAACGAGGCGCTGTTCTACACCAACCTCAACGACGGCAAGCTGATCCCGTGGCAGGCCGAGAGCTTCGAATATGCTCCCGACTTCCTCAGCGCCAAGATCAAGCTGCGCGACGGGGTCGAATGGTCGGACGGCCAGAAGTTCACTGCCGACGACGTGAAGTTCACGCTCGAAGCCATCCGCGATGCCCCGCCCGAAGTCGGTGGCTCGGCCGCCTACAAGGAGTGGATCAAGGACGTCACGGTCGATGACCCGCTGAACGTCACCATCAACTTCACCAAGCCTGCGCCGCGCTTCGTCCGCGACTTCCTCGCGCTCGGACACGAGAACCACTACCCGATCCTGCCCAAGCACATCTGGGAAGGCCAGGATATCGCGACCTTCACCAATTTCGACCTCGCCAAGGGCTGGCCGGTCGGCACCGGCGCCTACAAGCTGGTCTCGACCACCAACCAGCAGGAGATCTTCGATCGCCGCGACGACTGGTGGGGCGCCAAGGTCGGCTTCCAGGACCTGCCGGCGCCCAAGCGCATCACCCTCGTCCCCGTCTCCAGCGACGACGCGATGGGCCAGCTGCATATCGCCAACCAGGTCGACGGCGGCCGCCAGCTGCTGATCGGCACGTTCGAGGCGGCGCGCGCCCAGAACGACAAGCTCGCCTCGTGGAACGCCGAAGGCCCGAACTGGGGCGCTCCGGACGGCTGCGACTACTCGCTGGTGTTCAACCAGATGCGGGAACCGTGGAACGACGTGAACGTCCGCTACGCGATGAACTACGCCATCGACCGCGCCGCCATCAACGACATCGGCTACGAAGGCGGCCAGAAGCCGGTGACCTTCGCCTTCTCCAACTACATGGCCGGCACCTGGCTCGGCGAGGGCAGCCCGCTCAAGGCCGTGCTCGACAAGTACAACCTCGACAACCCGGATCCGGCCAAGGTCGAGGAGTACATGACCAAGGCCGGCTACGCCAAGGACGCCAACGGCCTCTGGGCCAAGGACGGCAAGCCGCTCACGGTTACTGTGCGCACCCCGGCCTTCATCCAGCCGACGCTTGCTCCCTTGACCCAGCAGCTCAAGAACGCGGGCTTCGATGCCGTGCAGGCTCCGGTGGATGACACCTGGCTGCCCGACATCCAGAGCGGCAACTTCGACACGATGATCTTCGTGCACTGCGGCAGCCTTTCGGAGCCGCTCGAGACGCTGCAGCACTACCACAGCAAGTTCGCTCGCCCGCTCGGCGAGAACATCCCGAACGCCGTTGCTGCGTCGCGCTATATGAACCCGGAATACGACAAGCTGATCGACGCCATGGACGCGGTACCGGCCAGCACCGATCCGAACTCCGACTACATGAAGAACGCCGTCGCCGCCCTCGACATCGCCCTGCGTGACCTGCCGCAGATCGACCTGCTCGAGGAATATCACGTGGTCACCTTCAACAACACGTACTGGACCGGCTGGCCGTCGGCCGCCGACCCGTACGTGGCGCCGTATACCCCGTGGGAGGCGTTCAACGTCGTCATCCACAACCTGAAGCCGACCGGCGCTCAGTAAAACGGTCCTCCCGACCGTAGCGGGCGGCGGCAGTTCTCCGCCGCCCGCACCCCGTGACCGTTCGATGCCAATTGGAGACGGACCCGTGCAACACCCACCGATGCCATCCCTGCCAAAGCGGGGATCCAACTATCAGCTGGCGCCAACGGAGGCCTGGGTCCCTGCTTTCGCAGCGATGACACACGGGGTGTGCCGAGCTCACGGGCAGTCGGCAGGATTGGTTTGCCGATGAGCAAGGAACTCCTGCGCTACCTCGCGACGCGGTTCGGCCAGCTGCTGCTGATCGTCTTCGTGGCGGTGAGCGTCAACTTCATCATCCCGCGGCTCCTGCCCGGCGATCCGGTGCAGACGGCGCTGGCGCGGCTGCAGACCAGCGGCGGCGCGCAGAATGTCGATATCCAGGCGGTGTCGGCCGCCTATCGGGCCCGCTACGGCCTCGATGCGCCGATCTGGCAGCAATACATCAACTACTGGCGCGACCTGCTGACGCTCGATCTCGGCGTATCGTTCGCCAACTTCCCCGAGAAAGTGTCGACCATGATCGGCAACGCGCTGCCCTGGTCGGTGGCGCTGCTGACGGTCGCGACGCTGATTGCCTTCCTGGTGGGCTCGATCCTCGGGGCGCGGCTCGCCTGGCCGAGGGCCGGACGCGGGATCCGGTCGCTCGTGCCGATGCTGATGATCCTCACCTCGATCCCGTTCTACCTGCTCGCCATCATCCTCATCTATTTCTTCGCCGTGGTGCTGAAATGGTTGCCGCCCGCGGGCGGCGTCGACACCACGCGCA
>NZ_JAQGJL010000072.1 GCF_028290645.1 Devosia sp.
ATGGACCCGACGGTGATCAATGGCGGTATCATCAACGCCTACGGCACCAATGCCCGCCTCGGCAAAGGCGACTGGATGGTGGTCGAGGCCGATGAAAGCGACGGCACCTTTGTCAAGCTGCCGGCCGACGTCGCCGTGGTCACCAACATCGATCCCGAGCATCTCGATCACTATGGCGATTTTGCCGGGGTCAAGAAGGCGTTCCACAACTTCGTCGAGAACGTGCCGTTCTACGGCTTTGCCGTGATGTGCCGCGATCATCCCGAAGTCCAGGCACTGGTCGGCGAAATCCGCGACCGCCGCGTCATTACTTACGGCACCAATCCGCAGGCCGACGTCCGCCTCGTCGATCTCGAGATCAGGGATGGCGTCAGCCATTTCGCCGTCGAGATCCGCGACCGCATCCGCCTGACGCATCTCCGCATCGAGGGCCTCGAGCTGCCCATGCCGGGCGAGCACAACGCACTGAACGCCACCGCCGCAATCGCCGTCGCCGACCAGCTCAAGGTGCCGGCCGAGGCCATACGCAAGGGACTCAAGGGCTTTTCCGGCGTTAGGCGCCGTTTCACCCGCACCGGCACGGTCGGGGGCATCACCATCATCGACGATTACGGCCACCATCCGGTAGAGATTTCCGCCGTGCTGAAGGCGGCACGCCAGTCGACCCGCCGCGATGTCATCGCCGTGGTCCAGCCACACCGCTATTCGCGCGTCCACGACCTCTTCAACGAGTTCGCCACCTGCTTCAACGATGCCGATACCGTTATCGTCGCGCCGATCTACGCCGCCGGCGAGAGCCCGATCGAGGGCGTGACGCACGAGGAACTGGTGCAGCGCATCCGCGCCCGCGGCCATCGCGACGCGCGCGTCATCGACCGGCCGGAGGCGCTGGCGCCGCTGATCGCCTCGCGCGCCGCCGAGGGCGACTATGTCGTCTGCCTCGGCGCCGGCAACATCACGCAATGGGCGGCCTCACTGCCCACCGAACTCGGGGCGCTGATCGGCAAGGAGGTCGAGGCGTGAGCGGCTGGCCCGATCTCATCCCCCAGTTTCCCTGGCTGGCCGATATCCGTGGCCGCTATGCAGCCAATCAGCCGCTGAGTGAGGTCACGTGGTTCCGCGTTGGTGGCCCAGCGCAGCTGGTCTACCAGCCAGCCGACGAGGCGGACCTGGCGCTGTTCCTCAAGAACCTTCCCCGGGACATCAGGCTCACCGTCATCGGGCTGGGCTCGAACCTCTTGATCCGCGACGGCGGGCTCGACGGCGTGGTCATCCGCCTCGGCGCCAAGGGTTTTGGCAATATCGAGATCCTCGAAAACCACCGGCTTCGTGTCGGCACGGCGCTGCCGGACGTCAAGGTCGCAACCGCCGCGGCCGAAGCCGGCATTGATGGTCTTACCTTCTATCGCGGCATTCCCGGCGGTATCGGCGGGGCGCTCTACATGAACGCCGGCTGCTACGGCACCGAGACGCGCGAGCGCATGGTCGAACTGCGCGCCGTCACCCGCGAGGGCGAGATCGTCACCCTCACCAATGCCGACATGGGCTATCACTACCGCAAGTCCAAAGGCCCGCGCGGCGCCGTGTTTACCTCGGCCGTCTACCAGGGGTTCCCGGGCGACAAGGATGACATTCTCAACCGGATGCGCGAGATCACCGAGAAGCGCGAAAGCTCGCAGCCGACCCGCGCCAAGACCGGCGGCTCGACCTTCAAGAACCCCGAAGGCCATTCGAGCTGGCGGCTGATCGACGAAGCCGGGGGCAGGGGCCTCACCTTCGGCGGCGCGCAGATGAGCGAACTGCACGCCAACTTCCTGCTCAACTTGGGCGAAGCCGACGCGTTCGACGTCGAGACGCTGGGCGAGATGGTGCGCCAGAGGGTGCGGGCCAAGCACGGCATCGAGCTCAAATGGGAAATCCGCCGTATGGGCCACTTCGCGCCCGGCCGCGAAGTGCGCGAGTTCATGGACGGCGAACCGTTCACGGGAGCGGTGTAGAGTGAACGCCGCACCTCCGGTGCGAGCCGACCCCCACCCCTGTTCCCTCCCCCTAAAAACGGGGAGGGAGGCCCTCACGATCGATCTTCACAGCCTCACCGCCAATGCTCTCGGCTCCATCGTCTCCCTCCCCCTTGCGGGGAGGGGACAGGGGTGGGGGTCCCCAGCCACCGGCGCTAAAGAGATCACTCCATGACCAAGCACGTCGCCGTCCTCATGGGCGGCATCTCCAACGAGCGCCCTGTCTCGATCTCCTCCGGCACCGGCTGCGCCGTGGCCCTACGCAATGGCGGCTACCAGGTCACCGAGGTCGATGTCGGCTACGACATCGCCGAGCGCCTGCGCGATCTCAAGCCCGACGTCGCCTTCAACGCGCTCCACGGCCGCTACGGCGAGGACGGTACCATCCAGGGCGTGCTCGAGTTCCTGCGCATCCCCTACACCCATTCCGGCGTCCTCGCCTCGGCACTCGCCATGGACAAGCACCAGGCCAAGATCATGTTCAAGGCGGCTGGCATTCCGGTCACCGACCATGTGGTCGCCAACCGCGCCGAAGTCGCCCGCGCCCACGTCATGGCGCCGCCCTATGTGGTCAAGCCCATCGCCGACGGCTCAAGCTTCGGTGTGTTCATCGTCAAGGCCGACCAGAGCCACCCGCCGCAGGAACTGCTGCGCGAGGACTGGACGATGGGCGAGGACGTGATGGTCGAGCGTTATATCCCGGGTCGTGAACTTACCTGCGCGGTGATGGGCGACGTTGCGCTGGGCGTAACCGAGATCGTCACCGACCTCAGTTTCTATAATTATGAGGCAAAGTACGCCCAAGGTGGCTCCCGCCACGTCGTTCCGGCTGAAATTCAACCGAAAATTTACGACAAAGTGCAGAAGATGAGCCTCAAGGCGCATGCTGCGCTTGGGTGCCGGGGCGTATCGCGGACGGATTTCCGCTACAACGACCAAGCAGGGCCAGACGGCGAACTCGTCTGCCTCGAGATCAACACCCAGCCAGGCATGACCGAAACGTCGCTGGTTCCCGAACAGGCCCTCCATGCGGGCCATTCGTTCGAGGAACTGGTTGCCTGGATGGTGGAGGATGCGAGTTGCAACAGGTAGGGGCAAAGAGTTTCGCCAACGCCCAGCCTGTCGATCCGCGCTACCTCCCCGTTCCGATATCCCGCTCCGGCCGGCGTGCGCTGGTCAAGGCCAACCACGTCTGGGTGCTGCACAAGCACCTGATCGTGCGCGCCGCGGGCGCCATCCTTGCGCTGCTGTTCATCGTCGGCGCGTTCGAAGCGCGCGACGCGATCGGATCGGCCGGGCTAACGGTCTACCGGTTGGTGCAGGGCGAATTCGCCGAAGTCGGTTTCGGCATCGACGCCATCGAGATCAGCGGCCAGACCCTCACCGACGACAAGGATATCATCACCCTGCTGACGGTCGGCGCCGGCAACTCGACCCTTACCTTCGACGCCCAGAAGGCGCAGGGACGGCTCCAGTGGCTGCGCGCGGTGGAATCCGCGACAGTGCGCAAGGTGTATCCGAACAAGGTCATTGTCTCGATCGTCGAGAAGGTGCCGGTGGCGCGCTGGCGTGTCGGCGATACCACCTGGCTCATCGACGACTCCGGAAAAAAGATCGGCACCGACATCAGTTCCTACACCGACCTGCCGCTGGTGATCGGCGAGGGGGCGGCCGACGATGCCGTCACCATGGTGCGCGTGCTTGCCCGTCACGAGAAGCTCAAGGAGCAGCTCGCCGCGCTGAGCCGCATCGGCGACCGCCGCTGGGATCTCATCTATCGCAACGGCCTCCGCGTCCAACTGCCCGAGAGCGGCGTGGCGCAGGCGCTGGACCGGCTCGAGACCTACCAGCGCGACTATGCACTGCTCGATCGCGACGTGACGCTGATCGACCTGCGCGTCCCCGGCCTCGTCACCCTCAAGCCGGGTGAACTCGCGGCCGCCGAGCTCGCGCAGGACAAGAAGAAATCCAAGCACGAGGCCAAGGGCTCGTCCGAATACGAGACCCCGACCGAACGCAAAGCCGAAGCCGGGACCCAGTAAGACCATGATGACCGAAGCCCTGACCGCGCGTCTGAAGCCAGTACAGCCGGGTCGCACCTCGCTGGTGACCGTGCTCGATATCGGCTCGACCAAGATCTGCTGCGTCATCGCCCGTCTCGTGCCGCGCGCCGAGGGCAAGTCGCTGCGCGGCCGCACCCACAATGTCGAAGTCATCGGCTTCGGCTATGGCCCGTCCTCGGGCATCAAGAGCGGTGTCATCACCGATCTCGACAAGGCCGAGCAGGCCGTCCGCACTGTCGTCGGCATCGCCGAGCGCGCCGCGGGCCTCACCGTCCAGTCGGTAATCGTCAACGTTACCGCCGGGCGTCTCGGTTCGGAGACCTTCTCCGCCGGCGTCAACCTCGGCGGCCAGGAAGTGGAACGCGCCGACATCCAGCGCGTGCTGCGCGCCGTCAACGACCGTTCCGTCCGTCCGGAGCGCTCGATCATCCACGCGCTCCCCATCGGCTACTCGCTCGATGGCCAGAAGGGCATCAAGGATCCCAAGAACATGGTCGGCGAAAAGCTGTCGATCGATGTCGCGGTGATCTCGGCCGAAACCCTCGCCATGCGCAATGTCGAGCTGGTGCTGCATCGCTGCCACCTGCAGATCGAAGCGCTGATGGCAACGCCCTATGCCTCCGGCCTCGCTACCCTCGTCGACGACGAAAGCTCGCTCGGCGTCGCCTGCATCGACTTCGGGGGCGCCACCACCACCGTTTCGGTCTTCGCCGAAGGCCAGCTGGTCTATGCCGACGCCATCGCCATCGGCGGCCATCACCTGACGCTCGACATCGCGCGCCAGCTCTCGGTAGGCATCGCCGATGCCGAGCGGCTGAAGACCATGTACGGCTCGGTGCTGCCCGGCCAGGCCGACGAGCGCGACATGATTCCGATCACTCCGGTCGGCGCCACGCGCGACGAAGCCCCGGGCCAGATTCCCCGCTCGCACATCACCCGCATCATCCGGCCGCGTGTGGAGGAAGTCCTTACCGCGATCAAGGACCGCATGCAGGCGACCGGCATGATGGATATCTGCGGTCGCCGATTCGTCCTCACCGGCGGGGCAAGCGAGCTAACCGGGCTGCCGGAAGTTGCCCGCCGCGTGCTC
>NZ_JAQGJL010000073.1 GCF_028290645.1 Devosia sp.
GGTCGATCGTCGCCACCTGCGTCTTCTCGTCCCGGTCCACCAGCCCCGCGGCCCCACGATTGAGCTGGTTCGCAACATCGAACAGATGCTCGGCGACTTGGTCGTCGGTCATGCTCGCCAGCAGTACGCGGCCGATGCGCAAGTGGGCCTCGACGCGCTGCGGTTCGGGGATCAGCGAATAGGCCGCCTGCTGGATGCGGTCATGGAGGAATCTGAAGGCACCCTCGTGGTGGAAGACAAGCCCAGCGCGGACGGCCTCCCACAGTGCCGCGTGGATCGCCTCCTCCGTTTCCCCGTTGACCAGGGCCAAGGTGGTGACGTCGGCGACATTGCCCAGGCATGCGAGCTTCTTCAGGGCCTCCTGGGTCGGGGGAGTAAACCGCTGTAGTTTTGCGGCCATGAGGTCCACGACGTTGTCGGTGAAGCTCTTGGCGCCGATGCGATTCATATCCCATTGCCAGGCTGGCGCGACAGAATCGAACACGAGGAGCCCCTCTTCGGCGAGCGCCGTCAGGAACTGGATGGCGAAGAACGGATTGCCGCCCGTCTTTTCCTGAATGAGTTGCGCCAAGGGCCGCACACGCTCCGGCTCAGCATGCACGGCATCGGCGACGAGGTGGCCGACATCGTCGAATCCAAGAGGCGCCAGCACCATCTCCTCGACCCGCGCTCCGCCATTGCGGATCGCCTCCAGCGTCCGCGTCAGCGGGTGAGACGGACTGACCTCGTTGTCCCGGTAGGCGCCCACCAGCAGCAGGTGCCGCACGTCCGAGTGCGTGAGCAGATGTTCGAGAAGCTCGAGGGTCGCGGTATCGAGCCATTGCAAATCGTCGAGGAACAGCGCCAGCGGGTGCTCCTTGCGCGCGAATACGCCGAGCAAGCCCCGGAACACCGACTGGAAGCGATTCTGCGCATCGCGCGGCGGCAGCTCCGGAACGGGCGGCTGGGCGCCGATGACCAGTTCCAGTTCGGGAACCAGCTCCACCATCAGTTGGCCGTTCGGCTCGACCGCCTCCTTGAGGGCACGACGCCACTGGTCCAGCTCGGCCTCGCTCTTGACGAGGATCTGGCGGACCAGGGTTCGCAGGGCCTGGGCCAGGGTGGCATACGGGATGTCGCGCTTGTACTGGTCGAACTTGCCGGAGGCGAACAGGCCGCGAGGCGGAACGAGCGCTTTCTGCAGTTCGTTCACCACCGAGGTCTTGCCGATACCGGCATAGCCGGAGACGAGCACCAGTTCGGGAGCGCCCTCGGCCACTACACGGTCGAAAGAAGCGAATAGCGCATCGATTTCGCGCTGCCGCCCGTACAGCTTTTCCGGGATCAGCAGCCGGTCGGAGGCGTCGTGCGCACCCAGCGGAAATGGCTCGATGCGGTGAGCCGTCTCCCACTCGGCCAGGCACTGCCGCAGATCGACCGCAAGGCCGGCCGCGGTCTGGTAGCGCTCCTCGGCGGTCTTGGCCAGCAGCTTCATCACGATCGCCGCAAGCGGCCCCGGGATGCCGGCGACCCGCTCGTCGGGTGGCGTCGGCTGCCGGGCGATGTGGCAGTGCACCCACTCCATCGGGTCGGCCGCGGTGAACGGCAGCGTTCCGGTGAGGATCTCGTAAAACGTGATCCCGAGAGAGTAGAGATCGCTGCGGGCATCGATCGAGCGGTTCATCCGGCCAGTCTGCTCGGGCGCCATGTACGCGAGGGTTCCGGCGATCACCTCCGGCGGGGTGGCGGCCTGATGCTCGCGCGGCAGGCGCGAGGCGATGCCGAAGCCGGTGAGCCAGACACCACCGCTTTCGAGGTCCACCAGGATATTGGCCGGCTTGAGGTTCTTGTGGATCAGCCCGCGCCCATGCATCCGGCCGATTGCGGCCGCGAGCGGGATCGCGATGCGCAGGAACTGCGTCACCTCCATCGGCTGGCCGAGCAGTTGATCGAGTGGCTGCCCGCCGGGGTCCTCGAGCACCAACGCCATGCGGCCGTCGAGGCGAGACAAGGCTAGTGGCCGGACAGCCCACTCGGCATCCAGTTCGGCCTTGAGCTCATGTTCATGTTCGAGCTGCTTGAGAGACTCGCGCGTGGGGTCCCCGATGGGCGCGACCAGCAGGATCGGGTCGAGGCCGTCGCCCGAGCCGCGGTAGAGCGTGAAATCACCCCCCCGCAGCGCCGAGAACACATAGCCCGAGAGCTCCATCGTAAGGACCTCCTCAAGAGTTCCCCAAGCGTTCCCCAAGCCAACGTGAACGTTAACGCTTTCCCATCTCCCCCTGAAGGCTAAATCAACGTGCTGATCCCCGATGTAGAGAACTTGACACCGGGAGCCTGCCTTGTATCCGGATGCCGCCCCACCAGAGATGCCGCTCGCTGGCAATTGCCGGATGGGACCGAGCGACAAGGGTATTTGGCGCAAACCGAATAAGCCGATAGCCCGCGTCCAAGGTACTGTACCCCTCGCGAGCTGCTCATGATGATTGCCGGAGCCCGGCGAGAGACAGGACGGCATCCCCGAGTAGACCTATCGCCCACCGGCGCCCCGGGCCGACCGCCGCGAACGATGCCGGATGTTTCAGATTTCGGCATCTCTGAAACAGATGCATTTCGGTCACGTCCACTGGCAAGGAAACCAGGGGCGGTACGCACGATCTGCGGCGGGTTGTACTCAATCGTCGCAAGGAATAGCTTCCGATCAAGAACATATCAGGCGCCCCGGACCCAATTCAGATACTCTCTAGCGCCCGGCTGCGTGCGCAAGGACACGAGGAATTTGAGGGGGTTGGGCGTAACCGGGGAGACGGGCTATGTCGTCAAGGCATGTGTGGTTGGCGTCGATCCTTTTGCTGGCCTGGGGGGGAACGACGCCGCTGGCGCTGGGGCAGAAGGCACCTCCTGTCCCAGGGGTGCAGGCTACCGCACCACCTACCTTGATCCCCGTACTGCGGCTCGGCGATGCGACCAACTATCTCGAGTTCTATGGGGAGATCGACAAGGGGCTGCTGATCTACGACGACGGCTACCAGACTTACGATTTCTTTCCCGTCGACAACGCCAATTTCCCAACGCTCGCGGGCTTCTATCTGGTGGGGACCATGAACGGTGGTTATACTATCACAGCCAACCTCGAGGCTC
Source organism: Devosia sp. (assembly GCF_028290645.1). Lineage (GTDB taxonomy): Bacteria > Pseudomonadota > Alphaproteobacteria > Rhizobiales > Devosiaceae > Devosia_A. The sequence goes on from NZ_JAQGJL010000073.1 coordinate 3,121, forward strand.
AGTGGACCCCTCTCTACACCAACACCGTGAACCAACTCGTCCCCGACACGCTCTTTCCGACGGATTTCCTGCTTCGCAAGGCGGAAGTCTACATCAAGGGCGACAAGGGCACGGTGTGGATCGGCCACGGCAACATGGCGTCGATGCCAAGCGCCCAGTACGACATTTCCGGCACGTCGGTCGTCGCCCTGTCGGCGGTTGAGAACATGGCAGGGGGTCTCTACCTCCGGTACGCCGACGGTACGCTTTCAACCGTGAAGATCCTCGACGTGTTCAATAACTTCAACGGCCTGGGGCGCAGGCTGCGCATCCGCTACGACACGCCGGCCGTCAACGGCCTGTATTTCTCCGCATCGGTCGGGACGGTGATTGTGCCAACCGCGACCGGCGTGCTCGGCTATGACATTGCGGCGATTTACAACAATACCGTAGGCGACTTCCAGCTTTCGGGATCGCTGGCTGCGTCAGTGCCGGAAGCCGGCTGGGCCCTCATCGACGGTTCCTTCTCGGCCCTGCATGTGCCGACGGGACTGAGCGTGACGGTGGCGGGGGCGGTCGAGCACGCCCCGACGACCGACCCGCACTACGGCTATGTCAAGCTGGGCTACCAGCAGAGCTGGTTCGACTTCGGCAAGACCGCCCTCTCGGTCGACGCCTATCTTGGCGCGGATATCTACACCGCGGGGGACCAGAGCAGGTCGGTCGGCGCCCAGCTCGTGCAGAACATCGACTACCTGCAGACCCAGCTCTATCTGGGCGCTCGACTGTACCAGTACGACGACCCAGCCTTCAGCTACCGCGATGGCGTGGCCGTCCTGACCGGAGCCATGGTGAGCTTCTGACGACGCTTCATGCGCTGGAGGGCTGATGGTCCAGATCTTCCGTCGCGGCCGCCGCCCCATGGTCAAGGCGACGGGCGTGGCCTACGCGTAGGCGATCCGAGCGAAGGGTACGTTATGCGCACAGCCAGTGGCCGGAAGCGATCTCATGCGGCCATTAGCCGAGATATCGTTGCCTGCGCCCAGCCGAGATTGATTTTGGCGGCGGTAGGGTGAGGCGGGCTCCCGGCCGCGCTGAGGCCGCCAGGTTCAGCGCCCGGCGGCGACACCAAATTGCACTAGGGTCCAAAGGTTGCCGTCCAATATGATCGGTGCAGTCGAATTCAATTGTTGCTCCCACAAAGCGTCTCGCACGGCGCCCCGTCACCATCCCCGTCGAGCTTCCCGCCCCACGAGCAGTTGTAGAGGTAATACTCTGCCTCTTCGCAAGAACCGATCTTCCCGCAGGTCTTTCGCGGCTGGCACGACCATGACTGAGCGGTGTCGCGTGGCTGGTAGATAGTCGGATCCGGCGCGCTTACTAGGCCGGCCAACGCAGCCACCAGTGCGGTGGCGGCGACCATCATTCCCTCACTCGCTCAGAATTCACTAGCGCCTCGCCGAGGCGCGTCAGTGTCTGCTCAACAGATTTGCCGGCAGCATCTGCCAGCGCCGCTCCTCCACCGCCACAGGCAAAGCCCGCATCGCCCTGTGAGTGGCCCGCACCTGAAACCGTACTCCCCAGGAGACGCCCTTTTCGGCCGTCCACCGTAATCGACGCGACAATGTCGACATCGGTCTCGATTCCGGCACTCCAAAAGCCCGGAACGACCCTGAGACGCCCGTCAACGGACTCTCCGCGGACAACTATCATGCCGCGTGCGCCCCGTTTTGCGAGTTCGGTGCGATCGACAGGTGCAGGCACGATCTCATTTCCGCGACGACGTTAGAAAGCGTCTGGCGCACCGATTCCGAAAACGACCCCGACAGTTGGAGGGGATAGTTGTGAGCCGAGCAGTTGAAGTCCGAAGGCTTTATCGGTCGATCCAATGGCGTTGCGTCAACGAACAAGAGGTACTTACCCGCCAGCTTGCCTTCATACGACGAGTATACATTGTAGGAGCCAACTGCGATCGGCTTAGCTGCATATGAGCAGGCGGAAAGAAGCACGGCGGCACTCACTGCAGCCAACAAACAAAATTTCATTGGAACCCCCATCCCAGCGGACAATGAAGCACGCCCCCGTGAACGTCGCAATGCTCGCGTTTACACTCGGTTAACCTACAGGGCACCCCGAATGGCACCAGACTGCGACCGCCTTGTTGCGGAGGTCGAAACTATTCGGCTGCGCAAATTTCGGCCCGCGACAAAGACGCAAGGACGCAGGCCAATGCGCTTGCCGGCATCGCCCCCGCACGTCGAAGGGGATTTCTGCCCGGTATGCCACCGTGACTTCAGCGAAGTGGATCAGGGTTCCCTGACAGCTCACATCGCACCGACCATTGCCAGCCTGACGGGCGACGCCGCCGCCTCCCCCTGACTAGTCCTGGTCGCACGGGCTCTGGGCCACGAGCGATCAGGAGCTAGTTTCGCCGCCCTAGGGGCAGTCGTTCATGCCGCCACGCTCTAGCGAACCGGGCGAGACGACTTGCGGCTCAAGTCATTCCAGCCGTTGGGACTAAGCGTCCAGTCCGTGGCATCGTTCGTCGCACCGAGCGTCAGCCGCAGCCTGACACCAAACCGCGCCTCATAGGCGGACGTGGATATGAGATAGTGGCACCCGCCCCTCCTCTGCTTGAGGCGCATGAACGGTTGCGCGAAGCTCTCATCTTCAAAGTCGAAGTTATATAGCAACTCCGTGGCGCGAGTTGGCGTGACGTGAAAAACGCGCTGCTACTTCATCATGCTACGGACTGTTCGCAAGAAGCCGATAAAGTGCGCCGAGCAAAAGTGACCGTCCAACCGGTCACGCTCCTTACTGAGTGGATTCGGCCCATGCCGGAACGACTCGACCGTTCGGCCGCCGCAAATGTCCTCGACGATAATCGGCACAGCAGTCTTTGCGTCGTAGCTTATCGGTACAAGGGCTCCAACGTGGCATAGGCCTCAGCCAACCGCTTGAAGATCTCAGCCGGGCTAACGATCATAGTGGTCATATCGATGTCCTGAATTGAAGCAAGCACGGCGCCTGCTACAACCCTTTACCGACCGACGTCGGGGCATCTGGCGATCGAACAACGCGAGTCCATTGGCGCCCAGAGCCGTCCTAGCCCCGCTCCGAGATGACGACAAGAAACGGGGATTACACTCATTTGCGAACATGAAGACGGCGGGCAGCTGGGGTCGGCGTCGGCTGTTCACCAACTGGCAAGCCAACGATCGACTTTTGGAGGTACCGAGAGCTGTCACCCACCAGGCCGATGGTCCCGATTTTGAGATTTGCGGTTGTCACACCTGCGGCGACAGCCGCCTTGTTGAAGGCCACAAAGGAGGACTGGCACTTTCGGAGTGCCGCCGTGCACGTTCCGGTGGTCACTCGTTCCGTGCTGCATCAGTTGGCTAGCAACGACCTAGCTCTGGTGTCCGCTAGCTTCCCACGGCCACGAATCCGGGGTGTCGAAATAGTCGAATAGCCATCTCGTTTCGTCTCTGCCCATCTTAACGTTGAAGGGGAACCCGAATTTTTCGTCGAACGCCGCCGTCGAGCGAACGGTTAGTTTGCCGTGCTTCAACTTAGCGGTGGTGAGGTGCCCGAACTTGAGGACGCAAATCGTGACCAGCATGCAGAACTCCGGGCCAAATTGCTCGTCAACGAAGAAAAGCAGTTGGGATACGCTACGTCGTCCCTGATCCGCATCTTGCTCGTTTGCTTTGTAAAGGGAGCCGAGGATTTCGGCGACGTTTGCGAGTTGAGTGCGCATAGATATGTCCTGGGTTTGAAGCAGGCACAGCGCCTGCCACAACCCTTTACCGATCGCACTGGGGGCGTCATGCCGACCCAAACCGGAAGTCTGGCGGCATCCGAGAGCGTCCAGCGCCCATCCGCCACCGCACACATGACCGTGTCCAGATTCGTCCAACCACATCCCGCCGGCCACGAGGGGCGAAATGTGGGGCGCGCCTGCGGCGCGATCACATTATCACAACAAACACAACGTCTTAGGAATAGAGAGTGGCGGAGAGGGAGGGATTTGAACCCCCGATGGAGTTGCCCCCATGCCGCATTTCGAGTGCGGTGCAATCGACCACTCTGCCACCTCTCCGCGAGGTCGAACACGCGTTGCCGCGGCTGGTCGAGACGGGCGGGCTTATGGCATAGCATGGGGGACGCTGCAACACTCTTCGGCTCCGCCATCCATGACTCTTCCGCTCTTTGTCTATGGCACCCTGCGCGACCCCCATCTCCTCGCCGCCGTGCTCGGCAGGGCGCTGGGGCCGGGGAAGGTGCACGCGGCACGGGCGCCGGGGTTTCGCGCCGTGCCCTACGCCCATCGCGTCTATCCCGCCCTGATCCGCGTTCCCGGCGCCGCGGCCGAGGGCCTGCTGCTCACCGACCTCTCCCCCTTCGAGCGCGACCTGCTTGATGCCTTCGAAGGCGAGGAGTATCGCCGTGCCCCGATCGCGGTGATGGTTGAAGAAGGGCTGTTCGAGGCCGATGCCTATCTGCCGGCGATCGCCGTGCCCGATGCCGGCGCCGACTGGTCACTGAGCCGCTGGCAGAAAGAGCACAAGCCGCGCGTCATCGGGGCCGAAGCGGCCAGCGCTGCCGAGATCCGGGCCCGGCTCATCGCGGTGTGGCCCAACTAGCCGATTGCGCCCCCATCCAAGCTTGACTCCGCATCGGTTTCCCACGATAAGGCCGCTCGAATTGCGTGCCGTTTCTGCGGCGCGCATTTTTGGTTGTTTCAACCGCTGTCCGAGGCCGCCGCTGACTTAGGGTCGGCAGCCCATCCCGAAGTCCGCAGGATCAGGCATCGCCTGCGGCGCCACAGGGCGCGATAACGAAGAGGTCCGGGATATCCCGGCAAAGCTATGACGTTTGCAGTGATCAAGACCGGCGGCAAGCAATACAAGGTTGCCGCCAATGACGTGGTGAAGATCGAAAAGCTCGACGCCCAGCCCGGCGACGTGGTCACCTTCGACCAGGTCCTGATGGTCGGCGACGGCGATGCGGTCACCGTTGGCGCACCGCTCGTCGCCGGTGCCCTGGTCGCAGGCCAGTTCATCGCCACCGAGAAAGAGCGCACCGTCATCATCCTGAAGAAGGAGCGCCGCCAGCATTACGATCGCCGGAACGGCCATCGCCAGCGCCTGTCGACCGTTCGTATCACCGAGATCCTCGCGGGCGGCGCCAAGCCGACCACCCAGGTCGACGAGATCGCCAGGGCCCGCGCCGAAAAGCGTGCTGCCGCCGCTGCCGGCACGGCCAGCGTGACCGAGGCCGCGAGGGCCAGGGCCGCGACCAAGTCAGCACCGGCCAATGTCAAGGCCGAGGCTCCGGCCGCTGCCGAGACCAAGGCTCCTGCCAAAAAGGCAGCGCCCAAGAAGGCCGCCGCCGACACCGCGGACAAGCCCGCAACTGCAAAGAAGCCGGCGGCCAGGAAGGCCGCTCCCAAAGCAGACCAGGAATAAGGAGAGTAACCGATGGCACATAAGAAGGCAGGCGGTTCCTCCCGCAACGGTCGCGATACGGCTGGCCGACGTCTCGGCGTCAAGAAGTTCGGTGGCGAAGCTGTGATCGGCGGCAACATCATCATCCGCCAGCGCGGCACCAAATGGCATCCGGGCACCGGTGTCGGCATGGGCATCGACCATACCATCTACGCCCTCATCCCCGGCACCGTGGCGTTCAAGACCCGCGCCAAATCCAAAGTCTACGTGTCGGTACTTCCGGCAGCACAAGCCGCAGAATAACCCGGTGAGGTCTAAGAACCCCTGCCGGAGACCAGCTCCCCGGCAAGGCGACTAGGCAGTCCGCCGCGCGACAAGATCCAAGGGGAGCCGGAATCCGGTTCCCCTTTTTTCTTTTTCGTCGTGAGGGCGGCTGAAAATGAGACTGTACCTGAGCTCCTACCGGATCGGCGACCGCGCCGGTTCGCTGCTCGCGCTCCTCGGCGACCGCAAGCGCGCCGCCATCATCGAGAACGCCCGTGACAACATTTCGCCCGCGGCACGGGAGCTTTACCGCACGGAGGCCTACGACCCGCTGGTCGAACTCGCCTCGCTCGGCATAGCGGGCGCGCCGCTCGATCTTCGCAACCATTTCGGCGATCCCGAAGGCCTCCGCGCCCGGCTGAGCCAGTTCGACCTGGTCTGGGTCACCGGCGGCAACGCATTCGTGCTTCGCCGCGCCATGAAGCAGTCCGGTTTCGATGACCTCATTGTCGAAATGCTCGACAATGACCAGATCGTCTATGGCGGCTTCTCCGCCGGAGCGGTGGTGGCAGCGCCGAGCCTCGAAGGCATCCATCTGATGGACGATCCCGACGAGGCGCCGGACAGCTATCATCGCGACACGGTGTGGGACGGGCTCGGGCTGATCGACCATGCGATCGTCCCGCATTATCGCTCGGCCCACCCCGAAAGTGCCTCGGCGGAGCGCGCGGTGCGGCACCTGTCGAGCCGCGGTCTCCGCTACCGCGCGCTGCGCGATGGCGAGGTGATCGTCTGGACCGAGGACCGGCGGGCCTCGGCCGATCCGATGCGGAGGATTGCGTGATGAAGAAGCTCAACGACGACGAGGATGCCCTCCCGAGGCGCCGGCCCCATCTGATGGGCCCCGCCGCGCAGGCCAAGGCGCTAGCCGAGGCGACGGCGAAGCTCGCCGCCCGCCGCCAGCGCGATGCCCTGCCCCATCGCATCGAGACGCCGCGGCTGGTGCTGCGCGCCCCGATTCGCGGCGACGTACCCGATCTGGTGAAGCTCGCCGACAACAAGGCGATCTACGAGGTGCTGGCGCGCCTCCCCCACCCCTACACCCGCGCCGACGGCATCGCCTTCGTCGAGATCTACGCCCAGCGCCCCGACGAGCGGCCCTACGCGATCACGCTCAAGGACCAGTTCGTCGGCGTCGTCGGCCTGACCTTCCGCCCCGATAGCCCGCCCGAGCTCGGCTATTGGCTGGGCGAGCCCTACTGGGGCAAGGGGTTGATGAGCGAGGCGGTCAAAGGCATCCTCGAGGCGGCATTCGCCACGCACCTGTTCCCGAACATCAAGTCGCGCGCGCTGAAAACCAACCTCCGCTCGCAACGCGTCCTCGAAAAGGCCGGGTTCATCAAGACCCACGAAGCCCCCGACACCGTCGGCAACGTCGTGGGCAAGGACGCTGTGTTCTACATGCTGGAGCAGCCGAAATGGAGCTGACCCTCCCCAGCGCCAGCGCGTCGAGACCTCGCTCCGGCAAAGCAACAGGCGTCTCCCTCCCCCTCCTACAGGGGGAGGGGACAGGGGTGGGGGTCAGCGCGCACCGGCCTCGCGATATTCTCCCGCGCATTGGAACACCCCTATGGACGTGACGCTCCGCACCCCCCGCCTCACCCTGCGCCAGCCGCTGATGGACGATGCCGCCCGCATCGCCCGCTTCCTCGATAACTTCGCCGTCGCCGGCAACCTGAGCCGTGTCCCCTACCCCTACCGGCTCGCCGACGCCAAGGCCTGGCTGCGCACCTGGCGCCCCGATACCCCGGCCGGCGAAACCGGCTTCATGATCGATCTCGACGGCGAGGGCGTGATCGGCAATGTCGGCTTCCATCGCGACATCGAGGGCACCGTCATCGGCTACTGGCTGGCCCAGCCGTTCTGGAACCGCGGGCTGATGAGCGAGGCGGTGCGCGGCGCGCTCGACTGGTATTTCACCACCACCGCAGTGCCCACCCTCGGCTCCGGCGTGTTCCACTTCAACAAGGCCTCGCTCGCCATCCAGAAAAAGGTTGGATTCATCGAGATCGGCACCTCCACGCGCCTTTGCCTTGCGCGCGGTGAGGAGGTGCGCCATATCGACACCGAACTGACACGAGCAGCCTGGGCGGCGCATCGCGGCACCGTCGGCGAGCGCCGCCAGCAAGGAACGACATGAAATTTCTCGACCAGGCGAAGGTCTTCGTACGCTCCGGCAATGGCGGTGCCGGCGCGGTGTCGTTCCTGCGCGAGAAATTCGTCGAGTTCGGCGGGCCCAACGGCGGCAACGGCGGGCGCGGCGGCGACGTCATCATCAAGTGCGTCGATGGGCTCAACACCCTCATCGACTATCGCTTCCAGCAGCACTTCAAGGCCGCCACCGGCACCCACGGCATGGGCAAGGATCGCCATGGCGCCAAGGGCGAGGACACCATCCTCAAGGTTCCGGTCGGCACGCAGGTCTATGAGGAAGACAACGAGACGCTGATCATCGACTTCACCGAGGTCGGCCAGGAAGTCGTGCTGCTCTCGGGCGGCAATGGCGGCTTCGGCAACGCCCATTTCAAGACCTCGGCCAACCAGGCACCGCGCCGCGCCAATCCCGGCCTCGAAGGCACCGAAAAGTGGATCTGGCTGCGCCTGAAGCTGATCGCCGATGCCGGCCTCGTCGGCCTACCCAACGCCGGCAAGTCGACCTTCCTCGCCGCGGTCTCGGCCGCGAAGCCCAAGATCGCGGACTATCCCTTCACCACGCTCCACCCCAATCTGGGCGTCGTCTCGATCGGCGAGCGCGATTTCGTCCTCGCCGATATTCCAGGCCTGATCGAGGGCGCCCATGAAGGCGCCGGCATCGGCGACCGCTTCCTCGGCCACGTCGAGCGCTGCGCCGTGCTGATCCACCTGATCGACGGCACTCAGGATGACGTGAAGCTCGCCTACACCACCATCCGGCACGAGCTCGAAGCCTATGCCGAGGAGCTGGCGGACAAGCCCGAGATCCTCGTCCTCAACAAGATCGACGCGCTCGATGCCGATGCCATCAAGGAAAAGACCAAGGTCCTGAAGAAGGTCAGCAAGGCCGAAGTGCTGACCACCTCCGGCGTCACCGGCCAGGGCGTCGACCAGGTCCTCTATCGCGTCCTCGCCTACATGGACGCCGAGAAGGCCGAAAAAGCCGAAATCGAACGCCGCAAGGCGGAGCCCACCTGGGTGCCCTGATGGCCAACGCGCTCGCGCCGTACCGGCGCCTGACCATCAAGATCGGCTCCGCCCTCCTCGTCGACGGCACGACCGGCAAACTCCGCGCCGAATGGCTCGCCTCGCTCGCTGCCGACCTCGCGGCGCTAAAAGCCGACGGCGTCTCGCTGGTCATCGTCTCCTCCGGCGCCATCGCCCTCGGCCGAAAGCTGCTGCAGCTCGACGCCCGCATCCTGCCGCTCGATCAGAGCCAGGCCGCCGCCAGCGCCGGCCAGATCGCCCTGAGCCAGGCCTGGGCCGCGGCCCTCGCCGAGCACGGCATCGTCACCGGCCAGATTCTCCTTACCCCCAACATCACCGAGGAACGCCGCTACTTCCTCAACGCCCGCACCACCATCTCGACCCTCCTGGACCTCGGCGCCATCCCGATCATCAACGAGAACGATTCCGTCGCCACCGCCGAAATCCGCTACGGTGACAACGACCGCCTCTCGGCCCGCGTCGCGACCATGATCGAGGCCGACTGCCTCATCCTCCTCTCCGATGTCGACGGCCTCTACACCGCCCCGCCCAGCAAGGACCCGACCGCCAAGCACCTGGCTTTCGTGCCCGCCATCACGGCGGAGATCGACGCCATGGCCGGCGGCGCCGCCAGCCACCTGAGCCGCGGCGGCATGACCACGAAGGTTGAGGCCGGGAAGATCGCGACCCAGGCCGGCACCGCCATGATCATCGCCAGGGGCACCGAGAACCATCCGCTCAAGGCCCTTACCGAAGGCGCGCGCCACACGCTCTTCGCCCCCGCCGAGAGCCGCGCCCAGGCGCGGAAACGCTGGATCATGGGCCACCTCGAACTGCTCGGCACCATCCATGTCGATGCCGGCGCCGCCCGCGCGCTGCTCAGCGGCAAGAGCCTCCTCCCCATCGGCGTCACCCGCGTCACCGGCGAGTTCGGCCGCGGCGACGCCGTCGCCATCTTCGATCCCGACGGCCGCGAAATCGCCCGCGGCCTTGCCGGGCTCGGCCGCGAGGAGGCCGATCTGGTAAAGGGCAAGAACTCGTCCCGCGTCGAGGAACTGCTCGGCCTCGGGACCCGCTCCGAACTCATCCACCGTGATAACATGGTGGTGCTGATGGGCCTGGAGGCCAAAGTCTGATGAGCGCAGCCGAAGCCTTGGGCACCGACCTCAGCGGCATCATGCTCGATATCGGCCGGCGCGCCCGCGCCGCCGCCGGCGTCCTCGCCTTCGCCACGCCCGAGAGCAAGGTCAAGGCCCTCCATGCCGCCGCCGAAGCCATCGACACCCGCCGTGACGACATCCTCTCCGCCAATGCCCTCGACATGCGCGCCGCCGAGGGCAAGGGCATCTCGAACGCCTTTCTCGACCGGCTGCAGCTCAGCGACAAGCGGATCGACGGCATGATCGAGGGCCTCCGCACCATCGCCGACCTGCCCGAGCCGGTCGGCAAGGTCATGGCAGAGTGGACCCGCCCCAACGGCCTCACCATCTCCCGCATCTCGACCCCGCTCGGCGTCATCGGCGTCATCTTCGAAAGCCGCCCCAACGTCACTTCCGATGCCGGCGCGCTGACGCTCAAGGCCGGCAATGCCGTTATCCTCCGAGGCGGCTCCGACAGCGTCAACTCGACCCGCGCCATCCACGCCTGCCTCGTCGAGGGCCTCAAAGCCGCGGGCCTCCCCGCCGACGCCATCCAGATCGTCCCCACCACCGACCGCGCGGCGGTGGGCGAGATGCTGCGCGGGCTCGCCGGCAATATCGACGTCATCGTCCCCCGCGGCGGCAAGACCCTCGTCGCCCGCGTCCAGTCCGAAGCCCGCGTCCCGGTCTTCGCCCATCTCGAAGGCATCTGCCACACCTTCATCGATGCCTCGGCCGAGCTCGGCATGGCCGTCGACGTCACCCTCAACGCCAAGATGCGCCGCACCGGCGTCTGCGGCGCCACCGAGACGCTGCTGGTGCATCGCGCGGTCGTCGACACGCACCTGAAGCCGGTGATCGCGGCGCTTATCCAGAGGGGCTGCGAGATCCGCGGCGATGCCACCGTCGCCGCCATGATCCCCGAAGCCATCCCCGCCACTGAGGCCGACTGGCACACCGAATACGAGGACGCGATCCTCTCGGTGAAGATCGTCGCCGATGTCGGCGAAGCCATCGCCCATATCGGCAAGTATTCCTCGCACCACACCGAGGCGATCATCAGCGAAGACCCGGCCGCGGTGATGCGCTTCTTCAACGAGATCGACTCGGCGATCCTGCTCCACAATGCCTCCACCCAGTTCGCCGACGGCGGCGAGTTCGGCTTCGGCGGCGAGATCGGCATCGCCACCGGCAAGTTCCACGCCCGCGGCCCGGTCGGCGTCGAGCAGCTCACGAGCTTCAAATACCTCGTCGAAGGCAACGGGCAGACGCGGCCTTGAGGGAGAAAGACACCCCCCTCCCAACCTCCCCCACAAGGGGGGAGGTGCCCGCTGGTGACCTGGGTCCGATCGCGCTAAGCACTCGACTCTTCACCTCCCCCCTTGTGGGGGAGGCCGGGAGGGGGCTCTCTGCTTCAACATGAACACCCTCCCCCCCGACATCACCGCCCTCCCCCCTTGCGGCTCCGGCCTCCGCATCGGCATCTTCGGCGGCAGCTTCAACCCCATCCATGATGGCCACCGCCTCGTCGCCGAGCAGTGCCTCCGCCGCCTCGATCTCGATGCCGTCTGGCTCCTCGTCTCCCCCGGCAATCCGCTGAAGGACCACACCGAGCTCGCCCCGCTGGAAACCCGCGTCCAGGCTGCCCGCGCCATGACCGCCAACCCGCGCATCCACGTCACTGGCGTCGAGGCCGCACACCAGTTCAGCTACTCCGTCGATACCCTCGAATGGCTGGTCGAGGCCTGCCCCGACACCCGTTTCGTCTGGATCATGGGCGCCGACAACCTTGCCCAGTTCGACCGCTGGGAGCGCTGGCAGGATATCGCCAACCTCATGCCCATCGCCGTCTATTCCCGCCCCGGCTCGACCTTCCACGCCACCGTGTCGAAGGCGGCCATTGCGCTGAAGAAACACCGTCTGCCCGAGGACGCCGCCGAGCATCTCGCCGACAGCGAGCCGCCCGCCTGGGTCTACCTCCACGGCATCACCTCGCCCCAGTCTTCGAGTGCTATCCGGGCCCGCCGCAAAGCTTCTGCCAATTGATTAGAATAGGCTGCCTTGCAGAACGCCAAACGAAGCGTCATATTGCGGGAGTAGTGGTTATTCGCCACTCAGGATGGGACAGGATTGATAGCTACGCATTTGCTAGCCTTTCGACCCAACAACCAAGGACAGCTGAAACACGCATGACCCGTGCTTGTCTTGCATGGGCTGAGGCCATTTGATGGCGTCGCCCAGGAAGAAAACCGAACCCGCCCCGGTGGCCGTAGCCCCGGAACCCCACATGATCGATCTGGTGCTGAAGAGCCTTGACGATGCCAAGGCCGAGCAGACCGTTGCTATCGATATCACCGGCAAATCGTCCCTGACCGACCACATGGTGGTGACGTCGGGGCGCTCGAACCGGCATGTCGGCGCCGTCGCCGACCAGCTGGTCAAGGCGCTGCGCGAAGCCGGTTTCGGCAAGCCACGGATCGAAGGACTACCGCACGCCGATTGGGTGCTGGTCGATGCCGGCGACGTCATCGTCCACATCTTCCGGCCAGAAGTGCGCGAGTTCTACAACATCGAGAAGATGTGGGCGGTCGATTTCGCCGCCGACGGTCGCTAGTCGCTGTGATTGGTCGCGTGATCGAACCGGAAAAGTCCGCAACTTTTCCTGATCACGCTTAGCTGACGGCTGCCCCGCCTTGCGCATCGCCATCGCCGCCATCGGCCGCATGAAGCAGGGCCCCGAACGCGAGCTCGTCGCGCGCTATCTCGACCGTGCCAAAGCCGCGGGGAAGCCCCTCGCGCTCACCGGCTTCGACGTCATCGAATTCGCCGAATCCCGCGCCGCGACCACCGATATCCGCAAGGCCGACGAAGCGGCGACCCTCCGCTCCGCCCTCCCCGAAGGCATCCGCATCGCGCTCGACGAGCACGGCAAGACCATGCAGTCGGCCGCCTTCGCCGGCCAGCTCGCCCGCTGGCGCGACGACGGCCGCCAGGCGGTCAGCTTCATCATCGGCGGCGCCGACGGGCTCGAGCCCGCCTTCCTCCGCGCAGCCGACCTGACCCTCAGTTTCTCCCCCCTCACCTGGCCCCACCAGCTCGTCCGCATCATGCTGGCCGAGCAGCTTTACCGCGCCACCACCATCCTCTCGGGCCACCCGTATCACCGGGAGTGAACCGCCGGTCCGAGATAGCTGCGCGGCCTCAGTTCTTGCGTCTCCCTCCCCCTTGTGGGGAGGGATCAAGGGTGGGGGTGGCCGCACGCTCCGGACCACGCATGTTACTCTCTACGCCATGCAAAAGACAAACCCGCAGTGTTTCTCCGCCTGCGCTATGGTCGCGTGATCATGATTCGGGTGAACCGGGAAGTTTGATGCCGGCAAAGGGCTGGTCGAGACGAGGAACCGCCGCGGGCGCCGTTCTGGCGCTGGCGCTCGCCACCGCCGCGATTGCGCAGCAGGCCGCGACGCCGGAGGTCCCGCCTGCACCTGCCGATGCAGTGCCGGCCACGGGAGCGGCTCCCCCCGCCACCGACCTCAACCTCCGCCCCTCCGTCGATTCGACCGTCCCGCCCGGCCCCGCCGTCGATCCGGCCATGGCCGAACAGCTGCAGGCGCTCGATAGCATCGAGGCCTCGATCTCCGTTTCCAGGGAGCGCGCCGACGCCCTGAAAAAGGAGATCGCCGACATGCAGGGCGATCGCACCAAGCAGAACGCCGCCCTGATCGCCGCCGCCGAGCGCGTCAAGCTCGCCGAAACCGACATCGTCGCACTGGAGGACAAGCTCGGCGACCTGATCGTCCAGGAGCTCGAAGTCCGCGGCCGGCTCGATGGCGCCGACAACAACATCTCCAACGTCCTCGCGGCGCTCGAACGCATCTCGCAGAACCCGCCGCCCGCGCTGATCGTCAACCCTTCCGACGCCCTCGGCTCCGCCCGCTCCGCCATCCTCATCGCCGCCATCCTCCCCGAGCTGAGGAAAAAGGCGGATGCCGTGATGGCCGACCTCACCAAGCTCGGCCAGATCAAGGCCGATGCGCTCGAGCAGCAGGGCAAGCTCGAGGCCAATCTCGAAATCCTCGAGGAAGAGCAGCTGAGGATCGGCACCCTGATCGCGGCGCGCAAGGAGAACGAGAACCGCGCCTCCACCGCGCTCGCCGAAGAAGAGGCCGAGGCCCAGGCGCTCGCCAGCAAGGCCACTTCGCTGAAGCAGCTGATCGACGATCTGCAGAAGCGCGCCGCCGCCGTCGCCACGGCTGCCCAGGCGACCGCTACCGCCAATGCCGGCGGCCCCGCCCCGACGCTCGACAAGGACACCGTGCGCCTTGCGCTCGCCAACACCAACCGCAGCGAGCCCGCCGTGCCATTCGCCCAGGCCAAGGGCTTCCTTGCCATGCCCTCGAGCGGTGTAACGGTGATCGATTATGGCGCCGGCGACGGCTTCGGCGGCATCTCGCGCGGGCTCTCCGTCGTCACCCGTGCCGACGCCCAGGTGGTCTCACCGGCCGATGGCTGGGTGATGTTCCAGGGCGACTACCTCAATTATGGCCAAATCGTCATCCTCAATGCCGGCCAGGACTACACCATCCTGCTTGCCGGGCTGGCGAAGGTTGACGTGCAGATCGGCCAGTTCGTGATGATGGGGGAACCCGTCGGCTCCATGGGATCACAGACAATTGGACGTACCGTCGCGACCAGTGCTGGCGTCTCCCGCCCGACCCTCTATATTGAAATGCGAAAGAACAATGAGCCCGTCGACCCCACGGGATGGTGGTCGCCGGCTTCGGTTCCAACCCAGAGTGGATAGAATTTGATGCGCTTGACGCCCCTCCGCATAGTCGCTTCGATGGCTGCCGTGTTCACGCTCGGCCTCGCCTGTGCTCCGCTGATCGCGCAGGACCAGACGCCCAAGGCCCCTGAAGCGACGCCGCCCGCAACCGCACCGCGCACCTCCGGCGAGGTCTATTCCGATCTCGACCTGTTCGGCGAGGTGTTCGACCGCATCCGCGCCGAGTATGTCGAGGCGCCCGATGAGCGAAAGCTCATCCACGCGGCGCTCCAGGGCATGCTCACCTCGCTCGACCCGCATTCGGGCTACATGGAGCCGGTCGAGTATTCCGACGTCCAGGAAGACACCACCGGCGAGTTCGGTGGCCTGGGCATCGAAGTGCAGATGGAAGACGGGGTGATCAAGGTGGTCTCTCCAATCGACGAGACCCCCGCCGCCAAGGCCGGCATCCTCGCCGGCGATTTCATCGTCGAGCTCGACGGCACCCAGGTGCAGGGCCTGACCCTCGACCAGGCGGTCGAGAAGATGCGCGGCCAGGTCGGCACCAAGATCAAGATCACCGTGGTGCGCGAAGGCGTCACCGATCCGCTGACCTTCGAGTTGACCCGCGACATCATCGCCACCCGCGCCGCCCGCTTCTCGATGGAAGGCGATGTCGGCGTCATCCGCCTCACCCGCTTCTCCGAGCAGGCCTTCGTCGGCATCCAGAAGGCCATCGACGACATGTACAAGGCCAATGACGGCAAGGCCCCCAAGGGCATCGTGCTCGATTTGCGCAACAATCCGGGCGGCCTCGTCGACCAGGCGGTGTTCGTCTCCGATGCCTTCCTTCATCAGGGCGCCGTGGTGCTGACCCGCGGCCGCATCGACAGCGAGAGTTCGCGCTACGACGCCAAGCCCGACGCCATCGACGAGAAGCTCGCCGATGTCCCGATGGTCGTGCTGATCAACGGCGGCTCGGCCTCCGCCGCCGAGATCGTCGCCGGCGCGCTGCAGGACCACAAGCGGGCGACGCTCGTCGGCACCCGCTCGTTCGGCAAGGGCTCGGTGCAGTCGATCATCCCGCTCGGCGCCGACGGCGCCATGCGGCTGACCACGGCGCGCTACTACACGCCCAACAACCGCTCGATCCAGGCCTCCGGCATCCAGCCCGACATCACCATCACCCAGGATGTCCCCGCCGAGTTCAAGGGCCGCGACGAGATCATCGGCGAAGCCGCGCTCCCCGGCCAGATCGGCGGCGGCACCGAGGAGAAGGCCACCGTCGGCTCCTCCGTCTACGTCCCCGCGGAAAAGGACAAGGACAACCAGCTGCAATACGCCATCAAGCTGATCGACGGCGTCGAAACCAACGCCGCCTACCCGCCCAAGGCGGCGAGCTGAAGCAGTCGGCGCCTCCCTCCCCCTTTGAGGGGAGGGAACGAGGGAGGGGGTGGTGCAGTCACCAGCGTAGCCACCCTACGACCCCCAGCCCCTCCCCGAATGGGAGGGGAGCGCAATCAGGGTTAACGCTTCGTTACCCTTTCTTCGCCACACAATGTGCCTGACCCGGGGCGGCCGCTTCGCCGCCCCGTTCGTATCCCCCTGAGGGGATGAAGGCGCGACAAGATGACCGACCTCAGTGCCCCGCTCGTCAGCCGCAAGGCCCGCAAGGCCAGGGCCGCGAATGCCGGCGCCGCCACGCCCCGTCGCCACGTCCCCGTCACCCGCATCGCCATCGGCCTCCTCGCCCTGATCGCGCTCGGCGCCACCGCCCGCATCATGCTGGTCGATGACCCCGAGGGCGGCCGCCCCAGCGCCACCGTCGATATCGCCAGCGCCGCCGGCTCGAACAGCGTCGCCGGCACCGTGGCGCCGGGCCCGGTCTCCATCACCGCCGATCCCGAGATGTTCCCCGCCGAGATGACCGACATCCCCGCGGAACAGGACCCGCCATTCGCCGATCCCACCGCCATCGATCCGGACCTCGTCGAAGAAACCGAGTTCGGCCCCATCCCCCGCATGTCGGCCACCGGCGAGACGCCGTTCGCGGCCTATTCGCGCCCCTCCGACACCCCGGCCACTGCCGGCGGCAAGCCGCTGGTCGCCATCGTCGTCTCCGGCCTCGGTCTCAACCTCGAGGGCACGCTCGAGGCCATCGACAAGCTGCCCGAGGACGTGACGCTGGCCTTCGCCCCGTACGGCAAGACCCTCGATCGCACCGTCGGCGCCGCCCGCGCCGAGGGCCACGAAATCTTCCTCGAAGTGCCCCTCGAGCCCTTCGACTATCCCGAGAATGACCCCGGCCCCGACACCCTCCTCACCGGCCAGGCGCCGCGCGACAATCTCGGCAAGCTCTTCAGCGTCATGGGCCGCTTCAGCGGCTATGTCGGACTCATCAACAACATGGGCGCCCGCTTCACGGCCTCGGGCGCCGATTTCGGCCCGATGATGGAGGAACTCGGCGCCCGTGGTCTCGGCTATCTCGACGACGGCTCCTCCAATCGCTCGCTCGCCCCGCAACTGGCAGGCGCCAACCGCGTTCCTTTCGGCCGGGTCGACATGATGATCGACGCCAACCCGGCGCGCGGACCCATCCTCGCCGCCCTCGCTGCGCTGGAAAAACAGGCGCGTGCCAACGGCTCCGCCATCGGCATCGTCTCGGCCTTGCCGGTCTCGGTGGAAGCGGTTAGCGAATGGGCCGCCGGCCTTGCCGAAAAGGGCATCGAGATCGTCCCGGCAAGCGCGCTCATGGGAGGGAAGTGATGCCGAACCGCGAAGACCTGCCTTATCGCGACTGCGCCGGCGCCGCCGTGTTCAACGCCGAGGGCCTGGTGTTCATCGGCCGCCGCATCGCCGAAGGCGACCCCGAGCACACCTCGGAGACCCAGTCGCCCTGGCAGATGCCGCAGGGCGGCATCGACAAGGGCGAAAAGCCGCTCGATGCCGCCTTCCGGGAACTGTTCGAGGAAACCTCGATCCACTCGGTCGAACTGGTCGCCGAGGCGCCCGACTGGATCTACTACGACCTGCCCGACGAGGCGCTCGGCATCGCGCTGAAGGGCCGGTACCGTGGCCAGCGCCAGCGCTGGTTCGCCTTCCGCTTCACCGGCAAGGACAGCGAAATCGACGTCGTCCACCCCGGCGGCGGCGCGCACTCGCCCGAGTTCGACAAATGGCGCTGGGAAAAGCTCGAAATCCTCCTCGACCTGATCGTCCCCTTCAAGCGCCAGGCTTACCTGCAGGTAGTCGAGGCCTTCCGGCACGTTCCGGCGGGGGT
>NZ_JAQGJL010000270.1 GCF_028290645.1 Devosia sp.
CCTTTCTTTTTGAATGGAGACGGCTATGGACAAGATTCCGATGACACCAAGCGGTCACACGGCCCTGTCTGAGGAATATCGCCGCCGTACCGCCGAGGACCGGCCTTCGATCATTGCCGCCATTTCGGAAGCGCGCGCCCATGGCGACCTGTCCGAAAACGCCGAATACCATGCGGCCAAGGAGCAGCAGAGCCTCAACGAGGGCCGCATCAAGGAACTCGAGGCGTTGCTGGCGCTCGCCGAAATCATCGACATCAGCAAGCTCTCCGGCGCCACCATCATGTTCGGCGCCACGGTGAAGCTCGTCGATGAGGAAACCGAAGCCGAGAAATCCTACCAGATCGTCGGCGACGCCGAGGCGGACCTGAGCAAGGGCCGCATCTCGATCTCCTCGCCGGTGGCCCGCGCCATGATCGGCAAGGGCGTCGGCGATTCCGTCGAGGTCGCTGCCCCGGGCGGCTCGAAGAGCTACGAAATCCTCGACGTGAAGTTCATCTAGGCCGGGCGCCGCGATTCGCGGCGCCGCGAACGGCTGGCGCGCCTTGCCGAAGCCACGCCTGTTCGGTGCACCGGGAATGGTTTTGCGGCGTTTGGCGTTATCGCGCCGTGACTTTTCGGTGAGTCCCTGCGCTGCATCGTCTCAGCCCTGCCGGTACGGCCTTGAAACGGTACGGGCAAAGCCCCTATTTTGCTTGGACTTATGTCTCAGCGTATCGGGAGCGTCGCGTGCACGCCAAAGTCGTCATCATTGGATCGGGTCCTGCCGGCTATACGGCGGCGATCTATGCGGCGCGCGCAATGCTCGAGCCGGTGATGATCGCCGGCCTGCAGCCGGGCGGCCAGCTCACCATAACCACCGATGTCGAGAACTATCCCGGCTTCGCCGACGTGATCCAGGGCCCCTGGCTCATGGAGCAGATGAAGGCCCAGGCCGAGCATGTCGGCACGAGGATGATCAATGACATCATCGTCGAGGTCGATTTCGATCGACGTCCCTTCGTCCTCATCGGCGACGGCGGCACGCGCTACACCGCCGACTCGGTGATCATTGCCACCGGCGCCCAAGCGCGCTGGCTCGGCCTCGAGTCCGAGGAGAAGTTCCAGGGCTTTGGCGTCTCCGCCTGTGCCACCTGCGACGGCTTCTTCTACCGCGGCAAGGAAGTGGTTGTGGTCGGCGGCGGCAATACCGCCGTGGAGGAGGCGCTGTTCCTCACCAACTTCGCGAGCAAGGTAACCGTCATCCATCGCCGCGGCGAGTTCCGCGCCGAGCGCATCCTGCAGGAGCGCCTGTTCAAGAACCCCAAGATCGAGGTGATCTGGAACGCCGAGATCGACGAAGTGTTCGGCGACAACATGCCCCGCTCGGTCAGGGGCGTGAAAATACGCGATACTGTCACCGGCCATGTCACTGAGAAGACCGTGGACGGCGTCTTTGTCGCCATTGGCCATTCCCCCGCGACCTCGATCTTCTCGGGCAAGCTCGACATGAAGCCGGGCGGCTACCTCGAAGTCGTGCCGGGCGGCACGGCCACGAACATCCCCGGCGTCTTTGCTGCGGGCGATGTCACCGATGACGTCTACCGCCAGGCGGTGACCGCCGCCGGCATGGGCTGCATGGCGGCACTCGATGCCGAGCAATATCTCGCTTCGATCCAGCTCGCCGAAGCGGCGGAATAGCAGATGCTGGATTGGGACAAGCTCCGCATCTTCCATACCGCCGCTGAATCCGGGTCTTTCACCCACGCCGCCGAAAAGCTCAATATGAGCCAGTCCGCCGTATCGCGGCAGATTTCGGCGCTGGAGGAGGATCTCGGCCTCAAGCTGTTCATCCGCCATGCCCGCGGGCTGGTGCTCACGGAGGTGGGCGAGCAGCTCTTCCGCACGGCGCACCGCATGCACTGGGAACTGCAGCAGGTCGAGACGCAGATGTCCGAGAGCCAGGAGGTGCCTACAGGGCCCCTCCTCGTCACCACCACGGTGGGTATCGGCTCGACCTGGCTGTCCTCGCGCATCCACGAGTTCCTGATCCTGTATCCGGAAATCCAGATCGAGATTAAGCTCAACGATGCCGAACTCGATCTCGCCATGCGCGAGGCCGACGTCGCCATCCGGTTGCATCGGCCCAACCAGTCCGAGATGATCCAGCGCAAGCTGTTCACCGTGCATAACCACTTCTACGCCTCGGCGGGTTACGTCGAGGAATACGGCGAGCCGCAGGTCGTCGAGGATCTCGACAGTCACCGTGTCATCTCGTTCGGCGAGCCGGTCCCGTCCTATCTCGGCGACATCAACTATCTCGAGCGCCTCGGCCGCCCCGACTCCTCGCCGCGCCGGGCCGCCATGAAGGTCAACGCCATCTACGGCATGATGCAGGCTGCCCGCGCCGGCATCGGCATCGCCATGCTGCCCGACTACGTCACCGAGAACGAGAGCAACCTCGTCCGCGTCCTCGCCGGCATCGAACTGCCCGCCTACGAGGCCTACTTCGTCTATCCCCCGGCGCTGAAGAACTCCAAGCGCGTCGGCGTCTTCCGCGACTTCCTCGTCGGCAAGGCCCGTGAGTGGTCGTTCTAGACGATCACGACGAACCTCCCCTCGATGCTTCTCCGCACCTAGCCCGGAACCAAAGCCGCCTCATCAGGTTGAGATCACGACGGCGCTCACGCGTCGAAAACCAACACCGGAGGATAAGATGGCTGAACAAAAAACGCTCGACGACCTGTTCCTCGATACGCTCAAGGACATCTATTACGCCGAAAAGCAGATCGTGAAGACGCTGCCCAAAATGGCCAAGGCGGCACAGACGCCTGAGCTGAAGGCTGGTTTCGAGCAGCACCTCGCTGAAACCGAAGGCCATGTCGATCGCCTCGAGCAGGTGTTCGATATCATCGGCAAGCCGGCCCGCGGCAAGACCTGCGAGGCCATTCTCGGGATTATCGAGGAAGGCAAGTCCATCATGGACGAGTTCAAGGGCACGCAGGCCCTCGACGCCGGCCTCGTCTCCGCCGCCCAGGCTGTCGAACACTACGAGATCGCACGCTACGGCACGCTGAAGACGTGGGCTCAGCAGCTCGGCCTCAACGACGCGGTCAACCTGCTCGACGCGACGCTCAAGGAAGAGGTCGCGACCGACAAGAAGCTGACCCAGGTCGCCGAGAGCAACAGCAACCGCATGGCGGCGTAGTCGCCATCATCGAGGGGCGGTCCGCCGCCCCTCGCATCGCTCCGTTCATCGGCAATTCACCCCGCCCCCGCTAGAAGCGTCCCATTATCCCAGGGGGCATATCATGCATCGCTTCGCCGCTCTCGCCGCTCTGTCGCTGGCGCTGCTTTCGTCGTCCCCTTCGTTCGCCCAGATGATCACCATCAGCCCCGAACAGGTCGGCGGGGTGTTCTGCATCGCCCGGCTCGGCAACGACATGGCGCCGGTCGAGGGGCTGCTCACCGCCGAGCTGAAGTCGGCGATCGCCGATGCCGAGGCGAAGAACGACGCCATCCAGAAGGCTGAGCCCGGCGACAAGCCACCGCTCGGCGACGGCATTCCGTGGCAAGATGCTCCGGACTATGCAGCAGAGTGCAACGTCGGGGGTGTCACCCTGAACGAAGACAAGGCCTCCGTGGCTATCGCCTACGGCTTCCCCGACTACCCCGACGCAAACTTCACCGACTCCCTGGAACTGAAGCTCGTCGACGATGCCTCCATCGGCGCCCCTGTCTGGCGCATCGACAATGTCTCCTACGCCAGCACAGGCGATCTCCAGACGGCCCTCGTCTCCGCCTTCGCGAACTGAGTCGCCCCATTTTTCTTGACGCCGCACGCTCCAAGGCGCATTTCGGCATAGTTCCGGACGGTTGCGAACGGAACTTCATCAAGGACTAAAAATGAACTCCGAAAGTCGAAGTCGATCTTCGATCTTGCCGGCGCTGTAGGCTCCCGGGCCGGCGCGCCGGTGCGGCCATCTACTGGAGCCCCTCATGCTGCGTGCCTATATCCGCCAAGGCGATCGCCTAAGCCCCACCGATTTCGATCCCACCTCGGGTACCCAACTGGCCGGTGCCGTCTGGTACAGCCTGACCGACCCGACGCCCGAGGAAGACAAGTTCGTCGAATCCTGCCTCGGCATAGACATCCCCACACGCCGCGAGATGCAGGACATCGAGCCCTCGGCCCGCCTCTACAGCGAGAACGACGCCGAGTTCATGACCATCACCGCCCTGATCGACGCCGAAACCGATCAGCCGGTGAAGACGCCCATCACCTTCGTGCTGCGCAACGACCAGCTGGTCACGGTGCGCTACGCCGATCCCAAGCCGTTCCGCCTCTACGAACGCCTCGTGTCCCGCCCCACGCCCGGCGACATCGGCGGCGAGCGCGTGATGATCGGGCTGCTCGAATCGTTCATCGACCGCCTCGCGCAGCTCCTCGAGAACACCGGCGACGGCATCGACCAGATTTCGCGCGAGGTGTTCGGCAACAAGGCAACCAAGCCGACCCGCAAGACCCGCGACCTGCAGTCGCTCATCCAGCGCATCGGCAAGAAGGGCGACGTCCTTACCCTCGCCCGTGAAAGCCTGGTCTCGATCAACCGTCTCGTCAGCTTCCACCAGAACTCGGGCTCGGAAGACCAGAAAACTGCCCGGGAACGTCGCCAGGAGCTCAAGGTGCTGCAGCGCGACGCCACCGCGCTCAGCGATCACGCGGCTTTCCTTTCGGACAAGATCACCTTCCTGCTCGACGCCACGCTTGGGCTTATCAGTCTTGAGCAGAACCAGATCATCAAGATCTTCTCGGTGGCCGCCGTGGTGTTCCTGCCACCCACCCTCGTCGCCTCGGTCTACGGCATGAACTTTCACATTATGCCGGAACTGGACTGGGCCTTCGGCTATCCATTTGCGCTGGGGCTCATGGTAGCGTCGGCGGTTGTCCCCTACCTGTTCTTCAAGCGAAGCGGCTGGCTGTAGCGCCACCGATTCAGTGTGGCCTGCAATGACAAAAAACTGTCACATCAGGGCCTTACGTGCCGCAATTGCATTGCATGCGACACCGTAGCACACCGGTGAAAAGGCAATAGACGAGTAAACACATCGAGTTAGCAGTCATGCGCAGGACGCATGGC
>NZ_JAQGJL010000122.1 GCF_028290645.1 Devosia sp.
AGATCATGTTCAACCAGCGCTAATCCGCGTGGCAAGCCCGGGGCAGGGGTGGGGCGATTTCAGGGCCTCACCCGTGCCCATTCCTGTTCCTGGCAGAGCACGTAGAGCACGCATCCCTTGAGCCGGATCAGGTTCGCCTGCAGCACCTCGATCGAGCCCGCATAGACGTTCCCATCCTCGGGATTGTAGATCTCGCCCTCATAATACTGGGGGTTCCGCGTCGGCCGCAGCGTCAGGATCTGCAGTCCCTGGATCGGGCGGTTCTTGAGCCGCGGATCCTTGTTGTTGACGTCGACAAACGTAGCAGGATCAGCCGCTTCGATCTGGGCGCCGTACTTTTCCGGCACCACGATCTTGGAGATATAGCCGCAATATCCGTCCCTGCAGGGCGCGATGGTCAGCTCGGTCAACGCCGTCGTCAGCCACACCCCCTCGATTGGCGAAGGCGGTGCCGCGGCGGAAACCGTGGCGAACTGCACCGCCGCGATCGCCGCAATCGCGGCCCCTCGCAATGAATTTCTGAACCAAGCCATGGACCGCTCCTGCCCGTCGCCCACGCCTCAAACCGCCGCGAATCGAGCCCTCGGCCCGAGACGGCAACCTGGGGGAAATGATGGCGCAACAGTTCGCCAAATCAATGGCAAATTCTGTGCAAGAATTTCGTCACCCGCATCCCGCGACACTTCTGCATCACTTCCCCGCGGCAGGTCCTATACTGCGAAGCCCCCGGCCCGAAAAACCGCTTGCCCCCCAGTGCATCAGCCGCTATCCCCACCCGCGACGGAGAGGTGGCCGAGTGGTCGAAGGCACGCCCCTGCTAAGGGCGCAGACCTCTAAAGGGTCTCGTGGGTTCGAATCCCATCCTCTCCGCCAGTCCACTAAAAAACGCTGGACGATCAGAACCTTCCTTGTAATCAATGGCTTGGCGCCGCCCGATTGGTACACACGGGTGGTACACACATGGTTCTGACGATGGCTCGTCCCTGGAAGCATCCGGACACCGGAATCTACTGGTTTCGCAAACGCGTACCTGACGCCCTGCGCGCGGTCGTAGGCAAGCGAGAGGAAAAGTTCAGCCTCAAGACCAGGGAGCCAGATGAGGCTAAGCGGTTGCATGCCGCAGCCTTGCTAGAGATCGAGACCCGTTGGGCCAACCTCGCTCAGCCAGAGAAAGGCGTCACCGAGCTCGAGGCGATGGAGTTGGCTCGCCCATGTTATGAGTGGCTCCGACAGACCTTTGCGGACAATCCCAGCGAACAGACGGTTTGGGACCCCGATCTTTACGATCAGCTATTCACCCCGGTATCTTATGCGCCGGTCGGCTCGCTCTCGGAGTTCCTGTTGGCCGCACCTAGTCCAAGCCTCAAGCGGGAGAGCATGCTTGCGGTCGTCGTTGAGCGTTCTGATGACATCCTTCGCAAATCAGGGACCCGTCTGACCGCTATCGGCATCGACCGGTTGCGCAAAGCGGTGGCGGCTGCGCTCCAGGCCGCCGCATTGGATCTGCGGAAGTTGGGCCAGTTTGCGCCGTTCTCCGCAGGCTCGATGAATGCTCCGCCGGTTCATACCCCGCCGACAAAGACGTCACCCGCTGTCACCTTCCTCAGCCTGGTAGAGGGCTGGGCGCTGGAAAAGCGGCCGGTCGAGAAGACCCGATACATGTGGGAGCGGGTCTTCAAGGAACTCGCCGGCCATGTCGGGCATGCTGATGCGGCGCAGCTTACCGCCGATGACGTCGTCCGTTGGAAGGAGGAACTGCTCAAACGAGGGCTCAGCCCGAGGACGGTGCGGAACAGCAAGCTTGCACCGCTCAACGCTGTGCTGCGTTGGGCAGCTCAGAACCACAAGTTGGCATCTAACGTCGCCGAGAAGGTGGATGTGTCTGCAAAGGCAAAGCCCGGGCAGGGACGTCGTGGTTTCACCGACGACGAGGCGGACAAGATCTTGGCGGCGGCGCGGCTAGAGAAGGCGGCACACCTGCGCTGGCTGCCGTGGCTGTCGGCCTACACCGGGGCTCGAATCTCGGAGCTTTGCCAGTTGCGGCGAGAAGACGTGTTCCAGGTGGGCAAGCACTGGGTCGTTCGCATTACAGCCGAGGCGGGAAGCATCAAGAACGTGCACTCGGAACGGACCGTGCCCATTCACAGCAGACTGATCCAACAGGGATTCTTGAAATTCGTGGATACGGTGAAATCGGGGCCGCTGTTCAAATCGCTGACACCTGATCGGTTTGGCAGCCGTGGCGGCAACGGAACGAAGGTTGTTGGGCGCTGGGTGCGGGATCTGGGAATTGATGACCCGCGCATCTCGCCGTCACACTCGTGGCGCCACCGACTGAGGACCCTCGCTAGGCGACATGGCCTTGCCAGGGATTTGGTCGATGCGATCACCGGGCATGAACGAGAATCTGTGGCTGACCAATACGGGGAGTATGAAATCTCGGCGCTAGCACGCGAACTAGCGAAACTTCCGTAGGCGCCGAGATTGTCCTTTGCCGGTCACGGTGCGCGGTGGCTCGAAGCACTGCGGCGTAGAGTTTCCGTGCAGGGCTACGATGTCGAGGTTGAGGCTCGCAGAGACCTGCCGAAGATTGTCGTAGTCGACAGGTCGCGCGCCTCAGTGCCGTCACGCAACGGACAGCCAGCAGTAGAGATAACGGGGTACATCGCGCAGGCAGTGCGACCGCTTTGGGGGCAGCGCGAAGCCAACTGGATACGGCCAATTCGGAGCCCGAATTCGCGATGCATTTGGGCAATTCTCCAATGGGCTATTTCGCACTTGGCATTAGGGCGCTTCACTCCACCACCGGTTCGCGGCCCGACTACAGGCTGGGCGGTAGTCAGTTGAAGGTCCCGTTTAGCGCCGATTGCGTTGAAAAAGGGATGCGGCGAGGCTCTTCGGCGGCCCTCGCGAGATCCTGGCGGAATCGGATTCCTGACGGACCCCATCTCGAGCCAAAACTTGCCCCGCCCGATGCCTTCCGCGGTCCCGCAGGCAAGTTCATTTCAGCGACCAGCAAGCATCTCGCCGCGACCCGGCCTTTTTCAAACAATCCGCCAGAACCGGACCTTGGGCTGTCCCAACGTACGGAGGCGTCGAAGGCGGGGAGGGGCACGAAGGGATCAGAAGCTGGTGCTGCTCACGGCAACATCGTGAATCCAAGAGGGCCGTACGATCATCGGCGAATAGCCCATACGATATTCCGGGCTCGAGATCTGCTGGCAGAGTTGCGCGATGAGCTCGCCGACGGCAAAGTCGCGGTGCTCATCGAAGAGCCGGCCCACGTTGTAGGACCCCAGGCGCACGCTCGCCACCATGACGAGATCGAAGTGATTGTAGGCCTGGGGCTGATGGCGTGCGGCGCCTAACTCGCGTCGACCGGCCTCCGTTGGCCCGAACTCCACGATCCCAAACTCGCTGATCACGAAGTGCCTCACCTCAGCGTCGGCCTCGGCCTCCTCCAGCATCCAGGTAATCTCGAAAGTCGCCAGCATGTCGGCAGATCCGGGAAAGGCACCGGTCACGGCTTCACGATCGCTCGCGGCCACCTCCGACAACGGCGTGCCGACCGGAATGGTGCCGTCTGCCCCCAGGCCCGCAGGGTGAAAGTGATAAAGATTAATGCGCGGGAAGTGGCTGACCAATGCGACAAGGTAGTCGGTATCGACCTCGACCTCGGACACCTGGAGCGTGGCGTTTTCGTTAAGGCCGGTCTCGATCCAGAGACCTGCCTCAGGCAGGAAAGCCCAATGCTCTTCTAAGGCTGACTGCTGAACGAGCTGCAGGATCTGCGCGACCCCTTCGCTTTCGGTTGCTGATACGGCGTAGCGCACTGCGTGGGTGTCGTTCACCGTCAGCTCCGATCGAGCGACGCAGGGGCGTTCGGAGAGCGGCAGTCCGGGGCAGGGATCACGCCCGCTCGCTCCGGACGAGGCAAGTCCCCACCCTATCAGCAGGGCCAGTAGCGCAATCGAAGCTCGATACATCTTGCGTCTCCGCATGGGCGGGTGCCGCACCGGCGCCAGGTGCACGCCCTCGCATGCCATGATCCTCGGCCAGCTGGCGGGGGCTTGCCTTGGAAAATTTCTGAAATATTCTGAAGGCGTGGTTCATCGGTGAGCCGCGCAGGATCGCGCACGTTGCACAACCAGGCACGCCAAGCCGTCGATACTGGGTGGATTGAGTTCGGACCGTTCCGGTTCGACCGCGGCAGCAGAACGCTGTGGCGCGACGGCGCCCTAATGCAGCTGGGCGGTCGTGGGGCAGCGCTGCTGCAGGCGCTGCTCGAGGCCGACGGCGCGGTGGTGCCGAAGGATGCCCTGATCGCGCGGGCGTGGCCGGGCATTGTCGTCGAGGAAAGCAACCTCGCGGTGCAGATCGGGGGGCTGCGTAAGGTCCTTGGGCGGCGCGACGATGGCTCGGTGTGGATCGCGACGGCGGCCCGGGCCGGGTATCAACTGGTGCGCGAGGCCGCGGGCAACGGAGAAGGCAAGGGGATGCCGGCGATCGCGGTGCTGCCGTTCGTCGCGATGGACGAGGTGGGGAGCTTTGCCGACGGGTTCGTCGAGGACCTGCTTACGGCGCTGTCGCGGTTCAAGACATTCGCGGTCGCGGCGCGGACCTCGGCCGAGGCGTTCCGCAACGGTGGGACCGACGTGCGGAAGATCGCGCGGACCCTCGGGGTGCGGTACGTGATCGAGGGCAGCGTGCGGCGGACCGGCGACCGGATCCGGCTCACGGCGCAGCTCATCGATGGTGCCAACGGGCTCCATCTCTGGTCGGAGAAGCTCGACGGCACGCTCGAGGACATTTTCGACTTCCAGGACCGGCTCGTTGCTGGTGTCGTGATGATGTTCGAACCGTACATCCGGCAGGCGGAGATCGAACGCGCCCGCCGCAAGCGCCCGGAAAATCTCGACGCTTACGATCTCTACCTCAAGGCGCTGGCGCTGATGCGCGGCGTGGTGAGCAAGACACTCGATACATTCGACGAGGCGATCAACCTTCTGGATCAGGCCATCGCGCTCGATCCCGGTTTCGCACCGGCGCTTGCCCTCTGCGCAGGGGCCCATGAGAGCCGGCTGACACACGGCGGGGTCGCGCCGCAGGGTGTCGACGACAGGCGCGAGTTGCTCGAGCTCTCCGAGCGCGCGCTGGCAGCGGACAGCAATGACGCGAACGTCCTCATGACGACCGGCACGAACCGGTTGATGCACAATGGCGATGAGACGGGAGGGTTTCCGCTGCTCCTCCGCGCCGAAGCGCTGAACCCCAACAGTCTCGTCGTTGCGAACGTCACGGCCTTCTGCTTCTGGCATGCCGGCCGGACGGAAGAGTCGATTGCACGGTTCTCCCGAGTCATTGCGATGGCCCGAACGGCGCCGGAGGTGGTGTGGCCGATGAGCGGGCTCTCGCAGGCCTATCTGTCGGCGGGGCGGTTCGAGGAGGCGCTGCACTGGGGGCTGAGGGTGCTCGAGAGGACCGACAAGCTCGACTTCGCCCATTGCCAGGTTGTGGCGGCCTACGCCCACCTCGGGCGGCAGGCCGATGCCGAGGCTCGGCTGCGAAAGACCCTTGCCCTCTGGCCGGACCTGACGGTCGAACGGCTGATCGGACCGAAAGCGACGCCAAGAGCGCGGTTCCGGTTCCTCGAAGAAGGTCTCTTGAAGGCTGGCCTGCCGGCAATCTAGTCAATGGGGCCGTCGGAACCGGGCGAACCGGGAAGGGTCTTGGGGTAGAGTTCGTAGTCCGATTGCTTGTCTATCGGCACATAGAGACGCTCGCGCATCGCGGCATCCACATCGAAGTTGAACATGAGTTGCGGCAGCCCGACGGGCACATTTGCCACGCGCTTGTTGACGACGACCGGGGCCGCGAACTGCGTCAGCCCGATCGCGTAGAGGTTTTCGGTATAGACGCGCTGGTATCGCCGCATCAATTCAACCCGGCTTGCAGGATCGCTGGTGCCGATGAAAGCCTGGACGATCTCTACGAGCTCCGCTTCGAAAGGCAAAAGATCCAGCGTGCCGTCGGTGCCGACCCGGTGCGCCCGATGGACACGCGGACCAATCGGGGCGAGTTGCGGGGTGCCCTGCACAACGGCGATGAACTCGGTGTCGGCGCGATTGAGCGTCCAGTCGAAGCTGCCGGCCTGTTCGAGCGCCAAGCGTTGGTTGCCCCCACGAAAGTCGATGATCACCTGCAAGCCGGCTGCGTTGAGTTGCTCTGTAGCAGCCTCGACGATCGCCACTTCGAGCATGCTGTCGTTGGGGGCAAGGAAGACGATCTGGACGTTACCGCCATCGAGCGTACCCGGAGGCCAGTTGACGAAGCCGTCGCCGTCTCGATCTTCGAGGTCCGCCTTGGCGAAGTGACTGGCCACCATCTCGGCGGACGGCGGATAGTACGACGTCGACGCCGCATCATAGTAGGGCGTGCCTGAAAGCAGACCGCCCGGATAGACGGCGGTGAACGGGCCCTTCACGAGGGCCTCTCCGATGCGCTGCCGGTCGAGCGCACTGGTTACTGCGATGCGGAAGTCGAGATTTCGATTGAGCTCACGAACGGCCTGCGCGCGGGCATCGGGCTCGCCCCAGCCATTAGCCGACATGTTGAGGAGTAGCATATACGCGGCGGTGCGCGGGCCGAAGATCAGGGTGGAGGGCGCCGATGGCTCCGCGGCCCTCTTCAGGGCCTCGACGAAAGTATGCACCTGGTCCATGCCGCCGAAGTCGGCGGCTCCGGCGAGCGTTCGGACGCCGATGTCGTCCCAGCTACCGAGCAGGTAATGGACTTCGTCAAGGTAGGGCAATTGGTTCCCCGCCTCGTCGACCTTCCAGAAATAGGGGTTTCGCCGCATGACGACGATCTCGTCGGGGCGATAGACGACGGGCACCCAGGGCCCCATCACCGGCATGTTCATATACTCCGGCGGGAAGGCGTTCTTGTATGCCTCGTACGTGTTGTCCGGGTTGTACCGAGGGTGCTGGGGTTTGAGGATATGCGCCGGCCCCGGGCAGAAGTTGCCGAAGGCCATCTCGTAGAGGTATTGCGTCGGGAACGGCGACGAGAAGGTCCAGCGCACGGTGTAGTCGTCGAGGGCGGCGAGAGTGGTGCCCACCCCGAAAGTGTCCGGCATTGTACCAAGCAGCGGCGTCGCCAGAGGATCGAGGACGTGATCCTCCCAGTAGAACATCACGTCTTCCGAGGTGAACGGCACGCCGTCCGACCATTTTGCGCCCTCGATGAGGTGCATGGTCAGCTGATGGCCGTCCGCCGACCATTCCCAGCTCTTGGCGAGGTTGGGCAGCGGCTCGAGCTCGTCGGGCTTGACTTGGAATAGTGGCGCGGTTCGGGTGAGGCACTCCATCATCCCGAACTCGATGCCGCCCCATCCCTGCGACTGGCCGGCCATGAAATTCCATCCCTCGGGCCGCCCGCCGGTGATGTGACGGAGCACATCGCCGTAGACTCCGATGCCGTCGGGCATATTGGCCGCGGTGTAGACCAGCGGCTCTCTCGGCAGGCGCTCTTGAACTGGTGGCAGCCGGCCACTTGCAACGAAGTTGAGGGTCACCCAGTCGGGCTCGTGATACTCGGTCAGGGCACGAAAGCTCAAAATGTCCGAGATGGATACCAGCACCGAGTCGGACTGCTCCGCGAAATCGGGAGGGGGAGGTGGTGGCTGTATCGCCTGACCAAGCGCGGCAGCCGGGTGCCCGCCGATCGTTAGCGCTACAATCAATGTTGCGGCCAAGTCAGTTCGCATCTGGCATTCCGGACCTGCTCCGACAATTGTTCCAGATTTCTGCCACTCGGGCAACGACCGCTATGGGCCACAAGCGGCCATCATGCGCGCGTCCTCGAGCCAATCTGGAATGGTCGTGATGCTGAGATTGTCATTCTCTAACAGGCATTTAGCGAGATTGTATCGGAAATTCCCTCGACATTTCAGAGGGTTAGCGGGCCGATTCCATCGGGGTTTCGTGTCCCTCTCTCCCCGCCACTAATTCCTTTATATTACTTGGTTATTTGTTCTCCCAAGGGTGCCGCGGCTAACCCTCGGAAAGGTCGCGCCTCTTCGGCCTGGCAGGCGCGCGAAGCCAACTGGAGACGG
>NZ_JAQGJL010000138.1 GCF_028290645.1 Devosia sp.
TTCTCGATCTCGGCCTTGACGGCAACGAAGGTCTCGGTGCGCGAGCCTTTCTTCTCCTCGGGCAGCTCGTCCTGGTAGCTGGCGACGGCGGTGCCGTCGACGCTGCCGCCGCGATACTGGCCGCGCACGGTGACGCGGGCGACGTCGGAGCCGGTGATCGGCTTCAGCGAGCGCAGCACCTTCAGCTTCTCGTCGCGCAGCGCATCGGCGTCGTCGGAGGCTGGGGGCTCCATGGCGACGAGGCAGAGCAGCTGGATGATGTGGTTCTGCACCATGTCGCGCAGGGCGCCCGATTCATCGTAGTAGCCGCGGGTGCCGGCGCCGACGCTCTCGGCAACGGTGATCTGCACGTGGTCGATATGGGCGGAGTTCCAGATCGGCTCGAACAGGATGTTGGCGAAGCGCAGCGCCAACAGGTTCTGCACCGTCTCTTTGCCGAGATAATGATCGATGCGGTAGACCTGATCCTCCTTGAAGATGCGGGACACCTCGTCGTTGATGGCCATCGAGGAGGCAAGATCGTGGCCGAGCGGCTTTTCGATCACCACGCGGGCGTCACGACGGTAGTAGCCCTTCTTCAATATGTACTCGCAGGTCGGGCCGAACAGGTCGGGCGCGATGGCGAGATAGAAGGCGCGCACGATCTTGGGGTCCTCGCGCAGGTTCTTGCTCAGATCGCCCCAGTGGGCCTCGTCGGTGACGTCATTGGGGACGTAGGAGAAGATGCCGACGAAGCGCTCGATGGTCTTCTTGTCCTGGTACGGCTTTTCGACGAAGGCCTCGATCGACTCGCGGGCGAGCTTCTGGAAATCCTCGTCGCTGAGCTTGGATCGCGAGACACCGATGATGCGGCTGTGTTCGTCGAACTGGCCGTCCTTGAAGCGATGGTAGAGCGCCGGGATGAGCTTGCGCTTGGTGAGGTCGCCGGTTGCGCCGAACACCACGTAATCGAAGGGCTGGACCGGGATAATGCGGCTGGACACGACCTTGAGGCTCCTGTCGAGGTAGTTCATGGCACACTCAAACTCAGGCGAAGTTCTGCTTGGCGAGGATCACGGCGCCGTGCAACGGCTCCGAGACCGGACGGACGATGAAGTCGCCATAACGCTCGATCATCAGCGGGTATAGCCGGGTGCCGAAGCCGCCGACAGCGGCCATGCGGGTGACCCCGCGCGCCTTGAACCAGCGTACATAGTTGTCGATGTAGCTCAGTTCGAGCTCCATGAGCTCCCGCGCCACCGGATCGCCCTTTTCGAAATAGTCGAAAAACAGCGGGATCAGCGCGCCGAACTCGGCCGGGGCGCGGCCGAGCAGGGTGGACGGCGCGCCGTTGCCGGCAGGCGCCGGCCCGCGCGGATCCTGCGGGAAGGACCAATCCATCACCGCGTCGATGGTGCCGCCGAGTCTGGCGATCACCGCCTCGGTCAGCGGGGAGCCCGAAACGAGGCCGTCGGCGGCCTCGACGGAGCGGCGGACGAGTTCGCGTCCGAGGATCGCGCCCGACATCTGGTCGCCGATCTGGAAGCCCCAGCCACCGCACTGGTGGCGCTGGCCATCGACTATGGCGAGCGCGGCCGAACCGGTGCCGACGATGATAACCGCGCCATCCTCGCCGCCATGGGCGCCGGCGCGGGCGATATCGATATCGTCGTAGACACGGACATTGGCGAACGGCCAGGGCCGCTGCTCGAAGGCGGTGCGCGCCGACGGCAGCCGTCCGCCGGCCATGCCGAAACAGGCATGGGTGTTCGCGGTCTCGGCAAAATCGATGCCGGCCTTGTGGAACACTTCCCTGGTGCCTTCAGTAATGGAGCGATAGGCCGGCTCGCCGGCCTCGATCTGCAGGTTCGAACGCCCGCCCGTGGCATCCGCCAGCGTCTCGAGGTTCTCGTTGGCGAGGCGAATACGGCAGTTGGTGCCACCACCATCCACCCCAAGATAGAACCTAGGCACCGAACGCGCGCTCCTCGCGACAAATTGTTGGCATGTCGACCCAGGAGCCCCCCGAGTCCGGCGGGGACCATAGTGCCAAAGGCTTCTAGACGAAAGTAGAATAAGCAATCGAGCGCAACTGGAAAGGCCGCTTGCCGCATGGCTCGCATGCGGACAAAAGTCAGATACCGGTGAAAGCGGCTTACCGGCAGGTGGCGGTGCTCCCCTCAGGCGGGAATATGGAGGCGGGAATGGGGCATGTTCTGGTGCTCGGCGGCGCGCGGTCCGGCAAGACCGGCTTTGCCGAGCGGCTGGCGATGCGGGCGGGAAGCCATCCGGCCTATCTCGCCACGGCCGAGGCGCTCGATGCGGAGATGCGCGACCGCGTGCTGACCCACCAGCAGCACCGGGCCAAGGTGTTCGCCACCATCGAGGAGCCGATCCAGCTGAGCGCGGCGATCGCCAATGCCGCCAAGGCGCATGACGTCATCCTCGTCGACTGCCTGACGCTGTGGATCACCAACCTGATCGTCGCCGACGAGAATGTCGCGGGCGCCGTGGACGAGTTGCTGGCAACGCTGGTGGAGACGACGGGCAGCACGGTGATCCTGGTGTCGAACGAAGTGGGGCTGGGGATCGTGCCGGACAACGCCATGTCGCGGATGTTCCGCGACCTCGCCGGCGCGGCGCACCAGCGGCTGGCGGAGATCTGCGACGATGCCTATTTCGTGGTGGCGGGGATACCGATGGTGATGAAGGGCAAGGCGCCGGAGGCCGCGATCGCACCGCCGCGGGTGCATGAGGCGTGAGGGGGACTGGGTGGGCTGCGTAGCGGGAGTGGGATCGAGTGTGGCGGGGGTGAGTGGGAAAATGGGCCTCCGCGCATACCACCAACTCGGTGTCATCCCAGCGAAGCTGGGATCCATTTCACAGCCCGCACCTGAGGAGAGTTGGGTCCCAGCTTTCGCTGGGATGACACCGGTTGAGAACTCAGGGTAGCCGCCACAGCGCAAAGGCGACCAGCGCCGTGACCACCAGCGTCACATTCAGCGCCACCCGGTAAAGCTGGAGCGCCCGCTCGATGTCGCCCGCACCCAGGTCCGCCCTGCCATCCCCGAAGCTCGACAGGTCGATCCGTTCGCTGGCGTAGCTGCGGGGGCCGCCGAGGGCAAAGCCGAGGGCGCCGGCGATGGCCGCTTCGGGCCAGCCGGCATTGGGGCTTTCGTGCTTTTTTGCGTCGCGCAGCGCCGTGGACCACGCGGCCTCCGGGTTGGCGCCTTTGACGAAGAAGCTGGCGCCGGCGATCAGCAGCGCGGTGAGACGGGCGGGGACAAGGTTCAGCAGGTCGTCGAAGCGAGCGCTGGCCCAGCCGAACTGCAGGTGGCGCTCGGTCTTGTGGCCGATCATCGAGTCGGCGGTGTTCACCGCCTTGTAGAGCGCGATGCCGGGAAGGCCGAGGAGCAACAGCCAGAACAGCGGCGCGACGACGGCGTCGGAGGTGGATTCCGCAAGGGATTCGATGGCGGCGCGGGCGACACCGCCTTCATCGAGGCTCTCCGGATCGCGGCCTACGATGTGGCTGACGGCAGCGCGGCCTTCAGGGAGGCCGCGGTG
Organism: Devosia sp.; assembly: GCF_028290645.1. Lineage (GTDB taxonomy): Bacteria > Pseudomonadota > Alphaproteobacteria > Rhizobiales > Devosiaceae > Devosia_A. Next base: position 3,547 of record NZ_JAQGJL010000138.1, read on the forward strand.
CAGCGCGGTGACGACGGCGCGGACGGCGTCGCCGAGGGCTTTTTGCGCAAGGAGGGTCGAGGCGAGCAGCGCTTCGAGGATGAAGCCGAAGGGGGTCAGGCGGCAGAGCCAGGCGAGGGCGAGCGAGATGGCGCCGGTGACGGCGAGGAGGATGACGAGCGCGAGGAGGCCCCTGCCCCGGCGGCTGTCCCCACGGTTCAGCCGGTCGTCGAGCAGCGAAATCAGCGCGCCGATCCAGATGACCGGGTGGCCGATGCGCTTGACCAGTGCGTCGGGATAACCGGCGAAACGCTCGACGAGCAGCGCGAGGGGGGCGACGAGGGCGTGCATCTAGCGCGCCAGCTTCAGCAGCGCATCGAGATCGAGATGGCGCTCGAGATGGGCGGCGAGGGCATCGAGGGTCGCCTCGATGGTGGTTTCGTAGGCGAGGTCGGAGGCGGCGGTGGCGGCGGGGCCGAGGAAGGCGCGGCGGAAAGCGTCGGCGGCAAAGAGGCCGTGGAGGTAGGTGCCCATGGCGCGGCCATCGGCGTTGACGGCGCCTTCGGGGGCGCCCGCGACATGGGCGAAGGGGCGGGCGAGGTCCGGGCCTTTGGTGACGCCCATGTGCATGTGGTAGCCCGACAGCGGCTCGCCGGTGAGCGCCGAGATGGCGTGCTCGAGGCGCAGTTCCTTGGTTGGACCGAGGACCGTCTCGACATCAAGCAGCCCGAGGCCGGCGGAAAAGCCGCTCGGACCCTCGACGCCGCCGGGATCGAACACTGATTTGCCCAGCATCTGGAAGCCGCCGCAGATGCCGAGGACGCGCGCGCCGGCGCGATGGTGGGCGATGATGTCGATGTCCCAGCCGTACAGGCGGAGCGCCCCGAGATCGCCGCGCGTGGCTTTGCTGCCGGGGAGGACGATGAGGTCGGCATGGGGGATCGGGCGGCCGGGCTCGATGATCTCGAGGCTGACGCCGGGTTCGAGGCGGAGCGGGTCGAGATCGTCGAAATTGGCAATGCGTGGGAGGCGCGGGACGGCGATGCGGTAGGCACCCTGCCCCGACGGGTGCCTTTGATCGAGCGCCAGCACATCCTCGGCCGGCAGTTTTCGCGCGTCGGCGAAGAATGGCACGGGACCGAGGCACGGGACATTGGTGCGATCGGCAATGAATTGCTTGCCATTGTCAAACAATTGCGGATCGCCCTGGAACTTGTTGACCAGCGTGGCGACGATGAGCGCGGCATCGGCCGGATCGATCACGGCGAAGGTGCCGACGAGAGCGGCGATGATGCCGCCGCGCTGGATATCGCCGATCAGGACCACCGGGATATCGGCGGCGCGGGCGAAGCCGAAATTGGCGATGTCGCCGTGCCGCAGATTCACTTCGGAGGCGCTGCCCGCACCTTCGACGATGACGATGTCGCTGTCGGTCGCCAGTTCGCCATGGGCGGCGAGCACGGCTGGCAGAAGTTCATGTCTTTTCGACCAATAGTCACGAGCTTTGTATGAGCCAATCCGCTGTCCACGCAGGATCAGTTGCGAGCCGGTTTCATGCTCGGGCTTCAGCAGGACGGGGTTCATGGCGGTGATCGGATCGCGGCGCGCAGCACGAGCCTGCAGCGCCTGGGCGCGCCCGATCTCGCCGCCATCGGCGGTGACGGCGGCATTATTGGACATGTTCTGCGGCTTGAACGGTGCCACGCGGAGACCGCGGTTGGCGCAGGCGCGGCAGAGCCCGGCAACGAGCAGGGACTTGCCGACATCTGAGCCGGTGCCCATGAACATGAGGGATTTGGCGGTCATGCAGAGGTGATAGCCGCGTTTGTGCGCTGCGCGAAGGCCCTACTGCCGCCGACTAGCTCTAATGCGCACGAGAACCAATGCTCTTTGACTGGTCTCTTTCTTTTAAGACACATATTTGGCACTGCCTTATAAGGGAGCGGGGATGGGTCGACGCTGTTGATGGTCACGCCACGCCGTGGCTGGCGCTGATAGTGCCCGTGGCTGCTGCCTCTCCTTGATGGCGATCCCAGGGTGGGTTCCGTTTGGGGGTTCCATTCCAGAACTCGGATGTCATCCCACACCGTTCCTCACAACAGAACGGTCGACATGTCTTTCCGACACCGTGATCGTCGTGGCGGAATGCCCGCCGCAACCACGCCAACAACTGTTGCACTTCGTTTGAGAACTCAGGGGCCCCAACTAGAGGGAAGGCGAAGGCGTCGTCGCGGGCGATGGCGATGTGCTGGCCTTATCTTATAAGACAGCGTTCTTGACACTGCCTTATAAGGGGCGGGTGCTTTCTTCGTCGCGATCCAGGTGGTTCCGTTTGGGGTTCCTTTCCAGAACTTGGATGTCATCCCACACCGCTCCTTAACACCGAGCGGTCGACCCTGTCCCATGCGACCACGGCAACAAGGTGTTGCACTTCGTTTGAGAACTCGGGGCCCAACTGTCGGCTCGGGTGGATGGATGGGTCCCAACTTTCTCTGCGATGACTTCGAGGGGGAGGGATCAGGTGGCGACAGCCACATCGATCACGTGCGCGTAGGAGCCCATTACGCGGCCTTCGACGAGGCCCATAGGCGGCAGCACTTCACCGAGCGCATCCGTGGCCGCGAATAGCGGGGTGCCGTGGGTTTTTCGGGCGCTGGAGTAGTGGAACTCGTGGCCGGTGAGGGTTTGGGGGAAGGGTAGCGGACTGTGGTGAAACAGGTGGCGGTAGCCGAGGATGCGTTTGGGGCGGTCGATGCGGGTGTCGTGGGGGAGAAGGCCGGACATCTGGTGGGTGGTGCCGGATTTGTCGGTGAGGGTGGCGCCGAGGACCATGAAGCCTCCGCACTCGCCGTAGACGAGCGCCCCGGATGCGGCGCTGGCGTGGAGGCCGCGCATGAAATTCTGGGCGGCGGCGAGGCGGGCGGCATGGAGTTCGGGGTAGCCGCCGGGGAGGAAAACGGCGTCGGCGGTGGGATCCGGGGCTTCGTCGGCGAGGGGGGAGAAGAAGGTGAGGATGGCGCCGGCGTTGCGCCAGTTGGCCAGCCAGTGGGGGTAGAGGAAGGCGAAGGCGTCGTCACGGGCGATGGCGATGTGCTGGCCGAGGGGCGCGGAGAGCTCAGGGCGGCGAGGAGGTTGAGGTCGATGTAGTCTTCGACGGTCTCGGACGCGGTGCGGACCACTTCGTCGAAATGGGCGATTTCGTCGGGGAGGACGAGGCCGAGGTGGCGGTCGGGGAGGCTCAGGGTTTCGCGCTTCGGGATGACGCCGAGGAGGGGGATATCGACGGCCGAGAGGGCGGCGCGGAGCATGGCTTCGTGGCGGGTGGAGGCGGCGCGGTTGACGATTAGGCCGGCGACGTGGACGTCCCGGCGCCAGCTGGCAAAGCCGTGGGCGAGGGCGGCGATGGACTGGCTCTGGCGCTCGGCGTCGAGGACGAGGATCACCGGGAGGCCGAGGGTGGCGGCGAGGTCGGCGGTGGAGCCGCGGCCGTCGGCGGCGCCGTCGAAGAGGCCCATGACGCCTTCGACGAGGAGCAGATCGGCTGTCGCGGCGTGGGCGTTGGAGAGGGCGCGGAGGCGGGCGGGGGACATGGCCCAGGGATCGAGGTTGATGGCCTCGCGACCGGCGGCGCGGCCCAGGATCGTGATGTCGATGTAGTCAGGGCCGGTCTTGGCGGGGGCGACGCTCAGGCCGCGCGCCTTGAGGGCGGCGAGGAGGCCGAGCGTGACGGTGGTCTTGCCCGAGCCCGAGCGGGGGGCAGCGATGACGAGGCCGTTCATGACGGGTGCGCTCCGACGCGGTATAGAGCCGGGTGATGAGCGACGATTTCAACCCCGACGGCAAGCCCCTGCGGCGCGGCTGGACCACCGGCGCCTGCGCCACGGCGGCGACCAAATCGGCGCTGCTGGCGCTGCTCGGGGAGGACTTTGCCGATCCGGTGACGATCACCCTGCCCGGCGGCCAGGAGCCGGGGTTCGCGCTCAGCGAAGAGCGGCGCGGCGAGGGGTTTGCCGAGGCGGGGATCATCAAGGATGCCGGTGATGATCCGGATGTGACGCATGGCGCGCTGGTGCTGGCGCGGGTGGAGCGCGGCGCATTGGGCGATGGGGTGACGTTTCATGCCGGGCAAGGCGTGGGGACCGTGACCAAGCCCGGGCTGCCGCTGCCGGTGGGAGAGCCGGCGATCAACCCGGTGCCGCGCAAGATGATGACCGGGGTGGTCGAGGAGATCGCGGCGGCGCGCGGTATCGCGCCGGATTTTCGCATCACGGTGTCGGTGCGCGACGGGGCGAGGCTGGCGGAAAAGACCTGGAATCCGCGTCTTGGCATTGTTGGCGGGCTGTCGATCCTCGGGACCACCGGGATCGTCATCCCCTATTCGTGCTCGGCGTGGATCCACTCGATCCATCGCGGCATCGATGTGGCGCGGGCGATGGGGCTCACGCATGTGGTGGGCTCGACCGGCGATGTCAGCGAGAAGGCGGCGATGGCGGGGCTCAAGCTGCCGATCGAGGCCTATCTCGACATGGGCGATTTCGTCGGCGGGATGCTGAAATACGTGAAGGCGCATCCGGTGGAGCGGGTGACGATCTCGGGCGGCTTCGGCAAGCTGGCAAAGCTCGCGGCGGGGGCAATGGACCTCCATTCGGCACGTTCCAGCGTCGATGTGCAGAGCCTTGTAAATATTCTGCAAAATCTGGGCGCGAGCCCCTATGTTGCAGCGCGCGCGGCTGAGGCGGATAGTGCCAATGCCGTGCTGCAGATTGCCCAAGCCGGGGGGCTCGGGGTGGCACAGGTCGTGGCACGGCAGGCGCGCGAGGTGGCACAGGGCGTCGTGGGAGACGCGGTGCGCGTCGACGTGCTGATCGTCGATCGGTCCGGCGCCATCGTTGGGGAAAGCGACTAGGGTATGAAGATCCTGATCCTGGGAGGGACGGAAGAAGCCCGGCTGATGGCCGAGCGGCTGGTGAAGATGGGGCATGAGGTCACCTCGTCGCTGGCCGGGCGGACCAGCGAGCCGATGCTGCCGGCGGGCAATGTGCGCATCGGCGGGTTCGGCGGCGGCGATGGGATGGGCAACTACATCCTCACCGAAGGTTTTGAGCGGCTGGTGGACGCGACGCACCCCTATGCCGAGGAGATCAAGCGCAACGCGGTGAAGGCGGCGGACCTTGCCGGGCTGAAGCTGGTGCGGCTGACGCGGCCGCCCTGGAACGAGCCGCAATACGCGTTCTGGAAGCACATGGCCTCGGCCGAAGAGGCGGCGGCGAGCCTGCCCAAGGGGGCGCGGGCGTTGCTGACGGTGGGGCACACCAAGCTCGACACCTACCTCGCGCGGACCGATTGCAGCTTCGTCGTGCGCTCGATCGAGCCGCCGGAGAGGGAGCTGCCGGTGAATGCCACGTCGCTGATCGGGCGGCCGCCGTTCTTTTTCAACGGCGAGCTGGCGATGATGCAGGAACAGGGGATTTCGCACCTCATCAGCAAGAATTCCGGTGGGGCGCAGACCGAGGCGAAGCTGCAGGCCGCCCTGCGGCTGCGGCTGCCGGTATTCATGCTGGTGCGGCCGGGGCTGCCGACGGCTTATGAGGTGCCGACCGTGGGGCAGGCGATTGCGGCCTTGCGGCTGGCGTAAGTGGGCCGACGGGCTGGTGCGTGCGGCCCCCCACCCCGGTCCCCTCCCCCTAACAAGGGGGAGGGAGACCCTCCGAAGCGGTATTCGCAACCGCTTGCTCCGGGCACGCGGCTCCATCGTCTCCCTCCCCCTGTTCAGGGGGAGGGGACAGGGGTGGGGGTCGGCTCGCACCGGCGTTTCGGTCGTCACGTCCCTGCCCTGAGCTTCTTCTTCCCGGCGTTCCTCAGCACATGGGCGAAGCTCTCGTCGTAGAGGCGCGACTCGCGGAAGCGGGTTTCGCCGAGGACCCGGCCGACGAGGATGAGGGCGGTGCGGGTAATCTTTTCCTCGCGGACGCGGGCTTTCATCTCGCTGAGGGTGGTGAAGATCACTTCCTCGTCGGGCCAGGTGGCGCGGTAGATGATGACCACCGGGCAATCGGCGCCGTAGTTCGGGGTGAGCGCGGTTTCGACATAGCCGAGGTTGCGGATCGAGAGGTGGATGCAGAGCGTCGCCTTGGAAAGCCCGAGGATCTCGAGGCTTTCGGACTCGGGCATGGCGGAGGCCTTGCCGGAGGTGCGGGTGAGGATAATGGTCTGCGAGATTTCCGGCAGGGTCAGTTCCGCAGCGATGCGGGCGGCGGCGCCGGCGAAGGCCGGAACGCCGGGGACGACCTCGTACGGGATTCCGAGCGCGTCGAGGCGGCGCATCTGTTCGGCGACGGCGCCGTAGATCGAGGGATCGCCGGAGTGAACGCGGGCGACGTCATGGCCGGCGGCATGGGCTTTGACGATTTCGTCGATGATCTCGTCGAGATGCATGGGCGCGGTGTCGCGGACGAGTGCACCGGCTGGCGCGGCGGCGACGATTTCGGCCGGGACGAGGGAGCCGGCATAGAGGCAGACTTCGCAGCGCTCGATGAGGCGCTGCCCGCGCAGGGTAATGAGGTCGGGTGCGCCGGGGCCGGCGCCGATGAAGTAGACGGTCATTTACTGCCTTCGGCGGTTTTTGCCTCATAGCCGCGCGGGGTGTAGGCGACTGTGCCGCTGCCGCGGTGGAAGGCCCGCGACGTGCTGGCGCCGATGATAACGATGGTGAGCATGTCGATTTCGGTGGGATCGAACGCCGCCAGTTCGACGACGCGGACGCGTTCGTTGGGGCGGCCGAGGTTGGAGCCGATGACGACCGGGGTCGAGGGCGGGCGGTGGTCCATGAACAGGCGCTTGGCCTGTTCGATGAGATCGACGCGGCGCTGGGAGCGCGGGTTGTAGAGGGCGGTGACGAAGTCGGCGCGGGCGGCGCCTTCGAGGCGCTTGAGGATGTCGTCCCGTGGGGTGAGCAGGTCCGACAGCGAGATGCAGCAGAAATCGTGGCCGATGAGGGCGCCAGCCGCAGCGGAGGCGGCCTGGAAGGCGGAGATGCCGGGGTGCGTTTCGAGGTTGACGCGGCGGGCGACGTCGGAGACGGCGCGCGGGCCGGTGGCGTCGAGCAGTTCGTAGGCGAGCGCCGCCATGGCGTAGATCTGCGCGTCGCCCGAGCAGATCAGCGATACCACTTTACCCTGCGCGGCGAGCTCGAGTGCGTGGCGGACGCGCGGCTCTTCCTCGCCGAGGTCGTAACGGTGCTCGGACTGGCCACGGCGGAGATCTGCGACGAGATCGAGATAAAGGCCGTAGCCGACCCAGTCGGTGCTGGCCTCAAGCGCATTGACCGCCGAGGCGGTGCGCGAGATCGGCTCGCCGGGGCCGATGCCGACGAGGTGCAGCACGCCGGGGCGGCGGCCGAACTCGTTGGGGTCGATGGGGTGGATGGCCTTGCCGATGGCGCAGGTGGCGCGGTCGGATTTCAGCTTTTCGACTAACAGAGGGCCAGCCTTCAGCGCGGCGGCCTCGGCGACGCTGGGGGTGCCGACGGTTTCCTCGACATAGTCGGAGGGGGATTTCAGGCGGTAGCGCTCCTGGCTGAGCTCGGCGGCCGAGAACAGGCGGAGCGGCACCTGGAAATGGCGGGCGGCTTCGAGCAGCGCCGGCTCGTCCGCCTTGATGTCGATGGAAGCGATGGCGGCCAGGCTCTGGGCTGCGAGGTTCTGCTTGGCCAAGGCGAAATCGATGAGGGCGATGACCTCCTCGGCCTCGGCGCCGCGCTCGCAGCCGACGCCGGCGACGAGGGTTTTGGGGTGGTAGACGATACCGCGCTCGATGCGCAGCTTCTGCTCGGTGACCAGCACCTTGACCGAGCCCAGCGAAGACACCGGATAGCCGGCCTCGGCAAGGAACGGGGCGCTGCCCTCGACTTGCAGCTTGGCGCCGAGCAGCAGCGCCATCATGGCGGGCTTGGCGTCCTGCGGGGTGCCTAGCACCCAGCCGGCGGGCGGCTCGTCGAGGCTGTGGAGGAACTTGGCGTCAGACGCGGTGGTGATGGCGGCAATGCCGCCGAGCGCTTCGGCGAGGTCGCGGGCGAGGCGATTGGCGCCGCGGTGGCCGCCAAGCAGCGGGACGATGGAGAGGCCATCCTGCGAGACGGCGAGGACCGGCGGCTCCTTCTGCTTGTTCTCGAGGCTGGACGCGAGGAGCCGGATCAGGATGCCGGCGGCGCAGACGCCGATGATCGGGGTGCCTTCGGAAAAGAGCCGCGGCAGCAGTTTCAGCGCATCGGCACCGCCCTGCCCGCAGGTATGGATGCCGCCGCCGGTGGCGAGGGCGATGCGCTTGGCGGTGTCGAGGCCGCTATCGGCGAAGATGATGATGGCGGGGGCGGTCATGGGCTGCCCCAGGCTTCGGCGCCGCGATAGCAGAGGATGGTCGAGAAATACGGCCGCTCGTCGTGGGCGAAATCGGCGAGGCGGGTGATGCGCTGGCGCGTGGTGGTGGCGTGTTCGACGACGATGGCGCCGTCGGCATGGCCGGTCTCGGCGAGCAGCGCGCGGACGCGGTCGAAATGGCGGCCGACCTTGATGATGGCGGCGGCGGGGGTGGCGGCGAGTTCGGCGCGGAGGGTGGCGTCGTCGAGCGGCGCGGGCAGGATTTTTAGCATTTCGTTGCGAGCGGCGAGCGGGCGGCCGATGGCGGCGGCGGCGGCGGTGAGCGAGGTGATGCCGGGGACGATCTCGACCGGCGCATGGGCGCCGACGCGGGTGACGAGGTACATGGCGGAGCCGTAGAACAGCGGATCGCCTTCGCAGAGCCAGGCGACGTCGCGGCCGGCGCGGAGATGGGCGAGGATGGCTTCCGCGACGACGTCATAGGCAGCCTGTGCCGGGCCGCGCTCGACGGCCATGGGGATGCTGATGGGGAGGCGGTGGGCGGCGCGGTTGAGGTGCGGGGTGGCGATCTTGAGGGCGAGCGCCGAGTCCTCGCCGGTGGTGGGATAGGCGATGACGGGGATGGAGGCGAGCAGGCGCGCCGCCTTCAGCGTCAGCAGCTCCGGATCGCCGGGGCCGACGCCTACGAGGTGCAGCGTGCCGGTGGTTTGTTCGGTTTTCATGGCGAGACGACGAGGCCGTGCAGCGCCTTGGTGACGGACCATTGCGTCACCGCCATGCGCGGCCTGAAGGCACGGTGGCCGCCGACGCGGTCGAGCGCGGAGACTTCGATGCGGGTCAACTCGCCGCCGAGTTGCAGGTGGCGGGAATAGAGCGCGTGCTCGGCATCGAGGGTGACGGCGTTGGCGACGAGTCGGCCGCCGGGCTTCAATGCGTTCCAGCAGGCATCGAACAGGTCGTCATTGCCGACATCGCCGCCCATGAAGATGGCGTCGGGCGGAGGCTTGCGGCCGAAGGTTGCGGGGGCTTCGCCGCTTTCGATCTCGAGATGCGGCACGCCGAGGGCGGCGGCATTGACCGCGATCATCTGCAGGCGCTCGCCCTCGCGCTCGAAAGCGATGGCCTTGGTGTCGCGGGCGGCGCGCATCCACTCGATGGCGATCGAGCCCGAACCGGCGCCGACATCCCAGAGCAGCGCGCCGGGGAAAGGGCCGAGTTTGGCGAGGGTGGCGGCGCGGACCTCGCGCTTAGTCAGCTGGCCATCGTTTACGAACACCTCGTCGGGCAGGCCTGGGACGGGCGGCAGCAGCGGGGCGGTGAAATCGGGCACGCAGTCGATGGCGAGGACGTAGAAATCCTCGACGTCGCGGGTGTCGAAGGCTTCGGCCTCATCGGAGGTCACCTTCTCGTCGGGGCCGCCGAGGTTTTCGAGCGTGGTGACGAGGCTGCGGCCATAGCCGCGATCGACGAGCAGCTCGATGGCGAGATCAACGGTGGTGTGATCGGCGGTGAGCGCCAGGATACGATTGCCGGGGACGAGATGCGGGTGGAGCGTTTCGACCGGCCGGCCGTGCAGCGAAATCGCCGCGACCGATTGCAGCGGCCAATGGAGGCGCGAGGCGGCGAGTTGGAAGGCCGAGGGGTGGGCGTGGATGACGAATTCGGACGGCAGCAGGTAACGCGTCAGCGTGGCGCCGATGCCAAACCACATCGGATCGCCCGAGGCGAGGATCACCGTGGGGGTTTCGCGCAGCGCCATTACCTGCTCGATCATGGTCTCGAGCGGCGGCTCCCATTCGATCAGCGTGCGGCCATCGGCATAGGTGGTGCCGGGGGAATGGTCCGGCTCCTCGCCGGAGAGGGCGCGCGCGACGGCCTCGAAGCTGCGCTTGGTGACGAATTCGGGGTTGAACAGGTCGGCGCCGGCGTTGGGGCGGGTGACCGGCTCTAGATCGGCGAGGAAGCGGGGCGGGCCGATGACGGTATCGGCGTAGTTAAGCAGCAGCTTGAACGAGGCTGGCAGCTCGCCGGGCCCACGCTCCCCTACCCCGATGATATGCAGCCAGGCGGTCATGCGAGGTCC
>NZ_JAQGJL010000164.1 GCF_028290645.1 Devosia sp.
CCGAAGCGCTGGCGGGTGTTTCCGGGGAAGGTTTGAGCGACCCCGCCGGCCGTCCGGTGCTCGCCGACCCCCACCCCTGTCCCCTCCCCCGAAGAATGGGGAGGGAGACCCTCACACCGACATCGGAGCAAGCGTCTCCCTCCCCCTGTTGAGGGGGAGGGGACAGGGGTGGGGGTCAGCTGGCACCGGCATGTCGGAGTCGGTTAGCCCTTCCAGCGCCGCCCCGTCGCCGTCACCATCCAGATGCCCAAACTCACCAGCACCAGTGCCGCAAGGTTCTTCCATTGCAGCACGTTCTCGCCGAGGAACAGGCCCGAGAGCAGCACGCCGAAGATCGGGATGGCGCAGTTGAAGATCGCGACCGACCCGACTGGATTGTGCTTCATCAACACGCTCCACAGCGTGAACGCCGCCGCCGACAGCGCCGCGAGATAGGCGAGGAGCACCACATCCGGCCAGTCGAACGCCGCAAAGTGCCCGCCGCCGATCAGCCCGACAAGGGTCAGCACGGCCCCGCCCAGCAGCAGCTGCCAGCCGGTCATCACCGTGGGATCCATGTCGGCGCTGAGGCGCTTGCCATAGATGGCGCCGACCGAGAACAGCAACGCGGCGATGACGATGAAACCCTCGCCGAGGAGGCTCAAATTCAGGTCGAATCCGATGGCCGCGAGATTGACCACGATCACCCCGGCAAAGCCGAGCAGGCACCCGAGGATGCGGCGAGCGGTCAGCTTGTCGTTGGCATAGAGCAGGTGCGCCAGCAGCACCGAAAAGAACGTGCTGGTCGAGGTGGTGATCGACACCTTGACGCCGGTCGAGTGCGCGAGGCCGATGTAATAGAACAGATACTGCCCCGCCGTGGAGACGAGGCCGAGCAGCGCCAGCTCGCCGAACCTTTGCCGCTTCTGCACCAGCGGCTTGCCGGTCGCCGCCCCATAGGCCAGCAGCATCAGCCCGGCGAGGACGAACCGGATCCCCGCGAACAGCAGCAGCGAGGGCGTGTCGGTGGGCACGATACCGAGCAGCCCATAGCCGATCTTCACCGCCGGAACCGCGCTCCCCCACAAGAAGCAGCAGAGCAGCGCCGTGGCAATGACGACGCGGCGATCGGCGAAGGGCGAGGTGGCTGGCACGCGGCGTTTGTGGGTGAATTCGGGGAGGCGGGCAAGGCTGTTCTTGCGGCCCGGGACGGCCCCCACGAGGGGGCGAGGTGAAGAAGCGTGCTTGGGCTCGATAGTGCCACGTACTGGATGCGCACCTCCCCCTTCATGGGGGAGGCCGGGAGGGGCCCGTCCCGGCTGCCCGCTGCTACGCCGCCTTGGCAAATTCCTCCCGCGCCTCGCGGATCGCCGGATGATTGGCCAAGGCCCAGTCGACCAGTGCCGCAAGCGGCACGAGGAAGCTCCGCCCCATCGGGCTCAAGCGGTATTCGACGCTGGGGGGCGTGGTGGGAAACACCTCGCGCTCGATCATCCCATCGGCCTGCAGGTCGCGCAGCGTCTGGGTCAGCATGCGCTGCGAAATGTCGCCGATCTCGCGCTTCAGCTCGCCGAAGCGGAACGGCCGCCGGGCGAGCGCGGTGATGATGAGCACGCTCCACTTGTCGGCCAGCTGGTCGAGCACGTTGCGGACCGGGCACTGCGCAGGATCGGGATAGTCCTTCATTCGTTCCAGCGGCGGCGTCAGGGCGTTGGGTTTCAGAGTGGTCATGGGTGGTTCCCCCGAGGTAACCAATGGCGGCAAAGCTGCCGTCTTGCGCGGTTTACCGTGGTTACTCATGTATACGTAGTCTCGAAAAGAGACAACCAATCGGAGACTCCACCATGACCACACACCCCACTCTTTTCGTCAGCGGCGCCGGCGGCAAGCTCGGCCGCAAGGTCGTCGAGCTGCTGCTCGAACGCGGCTACGAGGGCAGGATCATCGCCGGCTCGCGCCAGCCGGAAGCGCTGGGTTTTGCGGGTGTCGAAAGCCGCAAGGCCGACTTTGCCGATCCGGCGGGCCTCACGGCGGCGCTCGAGGGGGTCGACCGGTTCCTGCTGATTTCCACCGACACGCTTGGGGAGGTGCGCCAGAAGCTCCACGCCAATGCGGTCGCCGCGGCCCAGGCGGCCGGCGTCAAGCATATCGCCTACACCTCGATGCCCTACCCGGAGCCGGGCATAATCGTGCCGATGGCGCCCGATCACTATGCGACCGAGCAGGCGATCAAGGCGAGCGGGCTCGAATACACCATCCTCAGGATGAGCTGGTACGCCGAAAACCTGCTGCAGGCGCTGCCGCCTGTCCTGGGCAGCGGCAAGTGGTTCACCTCGGCCGGCGAGGGACGGCTCTCGCATGTGCCGCGCGCGGACACCGCACGGGCCGCCGCCGGTGCCCTGCTTTCGGATCATGTGGGCAGCCGGGTGCTCACCGTCACCGGCACGGCGGCGCTGACGCAGCGCGAGATCGCCGCGATCGCTACCGAGCTCACCGGCAAGCCAATCGAAGTCGTCGACGTCACCGACGAAGAGCTGACCGCCGGCCTGCAGCAGGTGGGCCTCCCCGCCGGCGTCGCGCAGTTGTTGACCACGTTCGACGTCCTCCACCGCGAGGGCGGGCTGAGCATGGTCACCAATGCGGTCGAGGTGCTGTGGGGCAGCAAGCCGCAAAGCGTGCGGGAGTTTCTCGCGGCCAACAAGGCGGCGCTGGGGGCTTAGCCGCCAATGCCAGGGCGTGTGGCCACCCCCACCCTCATTCCCTCCCCACAAGGGGGAGGGAGGCGACAGCTGCACGATCTCAGTTCTTGCGTCTCCCTCCCCCTTGTGGGGAGGGATCAAGGGTGGGGGTGAGGAGCCACCGGCCTCACCCAAACACCACCGTCTTCTTGCCGTTCAGCATCACCCGGTTCTCGAGGTGCAGCTTCACCGCCCTCGCCAGCACCCGGCTCTCGATATCCCGCCCGGCGGCAATCAGGTCGTCGGGGCTCATGGCGTGCGTCACCCGCGCCGTCTCCTGCTCGATGATCGGACCCTCGTCCAGCTCCGGCGTCACGTAGTGCGCCGTGGCGCCGATCAGCTTCACCCCGCGCTCATGCGCCTGGTGATAGGGCTTGGCGCCCTTGAAGCTGGGCAGGAACGAGTGGTGGATGTTGATGATCTGGCCATAGAGCCGGGTCGCGAACTTGTCCGAGAGGATCTGCATATAGCGCGCCAGCACCACGAGATCGGCGCCGCTCTCCTTGAACAGCGCAATCACCTGCTCCTCCTGCGCCGCCTTGTTGTCCTTGCCGACCGGCAGCAGGTGGTAGGGGATGCCCTCGTAGTCCGCGGTCTTGCGACTGTCCTCGTGGTTGGAAACGATCGCCGCCACCTCGGCATCGAGCCAGCCGACGCGGATCTGGTAGAGCAGGTGCAGGAGGGTGTGGTCGAACTTCGAAACCATCACCACGATCTTCTTCTTTTTCGCCTCGTCGACCAGCGTTGTCCGCATGCCGAAGCGCTCGACCGCCGGCTTCAGCGCCCGCTCGATGCCGTCCCGATCCACCCCGTCGGGCGCCGCGAAGGCGAGCCGCATGAAGAACTGCCCGGTCTCGCGGTCCCAGAACTGGTTGGACTCGGCGATATTGGCGCCAAGCCCCGCCAGCTCCGTCGTCACCGCAGCAACGATCCCCGGCCGATCGGCACAGGAGAGGGTGAGAACGAAATTGGACGGCATGGCAGAGGCTCCGGAGAAGGTCGCGGAGGTATTCACGTGGGCGGGCGGTGGGTCAAGGGGGC
>NZ_JAQGJL010000278.1 GCF_028290645.1 Devosia sp.
GACCAAAACCCTTCAGTCTCGCGATGCGGCCCGGGAGCTCCCGAACCCTCCATGGCATAGGCCCAAAACCCCGGCCGGCCGGCGAGGCGTGCGCCTCATACCTTGCGGACGACCCGCGTCGAGGCCAACGCCGCGCCGGCCCCGCTTCATCTCCCAAGGAGGACGAGGGGATGGCTCTTTGACAAACTCCGAAGCCCATGGGCTGTCGGATGCATCTGCATGCCCTACAACATCGCGGCTGTGGCCATCCGGTAGCCAAGGGCTGGGTCCAGTTCCCGCAGGGATGACGTCGAGTATGTGTCAGGCGGATCGGCCTGCCACTCGAAAAAGGCGCTTCGGCTCGCGCGCTTGGCGTACCTATGTAGTGCATGCTAGACACCCCGCCTTGCCGGCATCCCGCCGGTGCAATTCCATTCTGGAGATGAAAATGATCAAGGTGACGTTCCCCGACGGTGCAGTACGCGACTATGCGCGTGGCACCACCGGGACCACCGTGGTCGAGTCCATCTCCCCAAGCCTCGCCAAGAAAACCGTCGCGATGAAGTGGAACGGCGTCCTCTCGGACCTCTCCGATCCGCTGAACGAAGACGGCCGCATCGAGTTCGTGATGCGTGACAGTGCCGACGGGCTCGGGCTTATCCGGCATGACTCCGCGCACGTCCTTGCCGAGGCGGTTCAGGAGCTCTGGCCCGATACGCAGGCGACGATCGGCCCGGTGATCGAGAACGGCTTCTACTACGACTTCAAGCGCGACGTCCCGTTCAGCGAGGACGACTTCCCGGTCATCGAGAAGAAGATCGCCGAGATCATCGCGCGCGGCGCGGCGTTCACCAAGGAAGTCTGGAGCCGCGACGAAGCCAAGCGCGTCTTTGCCTCGAAGGGCGAGAACTTCAAGGTCGAGCTGATCGATGCAATCCCGGCGGATCAGTCGATCAAGATCTACAAGCAGGGCCAGTGGTTCGACCTCTGCCGCGGCCCGCACATGCGCTCGACCAAGGACATCGGCTCGGCGTTCAAGCTGACCAAGGTGGCCGGCGCCTACTGGCGCGGCGACAGCAACAATCCGGTGCTGAGCCGCATCTACGGCACGGCCTTCGCCAGCCAGAAGGAACTCGACGAGTATCTCCACATGCTGGAGGAGGCCGAGAAGCGCGACCATCGCAAGATCGGCCGCGACCTCGACCTGTTCCACCTGCAGGAAGAGGCGCCGGGCTCGGTGTTCTGGCACGCCAAGGGGTTCGTGCTCTACAACCAGATGGAAGAGTACATCCGCCGGCGGGTGAACGCGAACGGCTACAACGAGGTGAAGACCCCGCAGCTGATGAGCTCGAAGTTCTGGGAGGCCTCGGGCCACTGGGGCAAGTACCGCGAGAACATGTTCGTGGTGCCCGACGAGGTGCCCGGCACCGAGGAAGAAGGTCCGGTCCTCTCGGGCAAGGCAGAGCTCATGGCGCTGAAGCCGATGAACTGCCCGGCCCATATCCAGATCTTCAACCAGGGCATCAAGAGCTACCGCGACCTGCCGATCCGGATGGCGGAATTCGGTTGCTGCCATCGCAACGAGGCGCACGGCGCGCTGCACGGCTTGTTGCGTGTCCGGCAGATGACGCAGGACGACGCCCATATCTTCTGCACCGAAGTGCAGATCCAGGAGGAGACCGAGCGTTTCGTGCACCTCTTGTACTCGGTCTACGAGCACATGGGCTTCGAGAATGTGGTCATCAAGCTCGCCACGCGGCCGGAAAAGTTCGGCGGCACCATCGAACGCTGGAACGCGGCCGAGAAGGCGCTGGGCGATGCGCTGCGCGCCACCGGCTACGACTTCGTCATCGCCGAGGGGGAGGGCGCCTTCTACGCGCCCAAGCTCGAGTTCCACCTGAAGGATGCCATCGGGCGCTCCTGGCAGGTGGGAACGCTGCAGCTCGACTACGTGCTGCCGGAGCGGCTCAACGCCACCTATGTGGCGGAAGACGGTTCGCGGAAATACGCGGTTATGCTGCACCGCGCCATCCTCGGCTCGCTCGAGCGCTTCATCGGCATGATGATCGAGCACTATGCGGGCAAGATGCCCATGTGGCTGGCGCCGGTGCAGGTGGTGGTCGCGACCATCGTCTCGGAGGCGGATGGCTACGCGCAAAAGCTGGTCGACCAGCTCAAGGCCGGCGGCATCCGTGCGGAGCTCGATACTCGCAACGAGAAGATCAACTACAAGGTGCGCGAGCACTCGGTGCAGAAGGTGCCGCTGATGTTCGTGGTCGGCAAGCGCGAGGCCGAGGAGGGGACGGTGTCCGTCCGTCGCCTTGGCACCGAGGGCCAGAGGGTCATTCCGGCGACCGACGCGATCGTCGATCTCATGGCCGAAGCAGTGCCGCCGGACCTCAAGAAAGCGGCTTGAGGCGCAATGAGTGCGAATGGGGCCGCATCGAGCGGCCCCATTCAGCTGTACCCGCTACTTCTCGGGATAGCAGTTGTCGGCAACGAGAAGCACTTCGCCCGGCTTGAGGGCGGCGAGCGCCTCGACATAGTACTCGCAGTCCGAGTCGTCCTCCACCAGCGAGTTCTTGTTGTCGATCTGCTCGCAATAGCCGCCGGGGCGCTTGTACCCCTCCGGCGCGTCGGGGCCGCACAGGGGGTTAGTCGACGAATCCGCGAATACCGGAGTGGCGACGGGGAAAGCCGCGGCCGAAGCGAGGAACAGGGTAACGGCAAGAATCTTCTTCAAGGTTCTCTCCTGAGTAGTTTTCGCCAGGAAACTGGCAGGGAAGGCGGACACTTCTCCGCCGGGAATGGAGGAAGGCTATCCGCAACGGCTTGAACCGAACCCGAACCCCACATTCAAAACCGGTTCATAGTCATCATACGACTTATGAATGACGGAGCCGCGCAGGGCGCCGCGATCCTCAAAAGCGAAAGAGGCGGCCCAGGGCCGCCTCTTTCGCTCGCGTTCGGTCAAGGAAGGGGAAACGCAAAAAGGCGGCCAGGGGCCGCCTTGCGAATACGTCTCAGCCGACTGATCAGGCGGCGGCAATCTGGATGGTGATCCGAACGCTGTCGCGGGTGGGGAGGGCGGGAGCCGTGCGGCAGAGGAGCCGTGCGGGCCCGTCGCCGACGTTGCGATAGGCGAACCAGGCCTTGGCAGGGATACGCACGAACGATCCCGCGCCGACGAACGCGGCCGCGCCGTTGATCATCACCTCGAGCGTGCCTTCCTTCAGCACCAGGACGGTCTCCGCCAGCTCGTGCTGATGCGGACCGATCTGCACCTGCGGCAGCAGCACGTGCGACTGCGCTTGATACCGGAATCCGGCGCCTGAGGGGTTGGCGACATGGACGACGCGGTCCCCGGCGATGAAGAATGCATGCCTCGACACGACGAGTCTCCTGCGGAAACCTATGCCCGAAACCTGCTGCCACCCATAGAAGGGCCGAGCTGAACGGTACTTGAATGACTTGGAGAAAGAAAGAGCGGCCCGAAGGCCGCTCTGTTGCAAAGGTCAGCTTGCCACTGCAGGTCCGTAGTAGCAGTTCTCGGCGACCTGCACTTCTTTCCCCACCGCCTTCAGATTGAAGGAAATCACCATTTGGGTGCAGCCTTCATCCTTGTCTTCGACCAGCGAGCCATTGGAGCCAACCTGCTCGCAAAAGCCCCCGGGGCGCTTGTAGGCTTCCGGGGCGTCAGGGCCGCAATAGGGCTGGATGCTCGTATCGACGGCGAAGGACGGGGTGGCGACCGGGAAGGCAACGAGCGAGCTCGCAACGAGTGCGAGCGCAATAATTTTCTGCATAATATTCTCCTATTAGACGACCATTCCGCCAAAATGGCGGATCGTGAGGCGGATGTTGTTGTCCGCCGTCGATGGCCGGTCTGATAAGAGGGGCCGCTTGAACCGATCCCGAACTCGCCGTTCAGAAGCGGTTCAGCGAATCGAAGGGTCTCGGAACTGTACGCCGAGTTCTTTGACGGAGCGCCAGACGACGATACAGCCTTGTGGGCGAACCTTGTCGACGACGAGGTCGAAGGTCCGCGGAATGCGGGTGACAGAGGAGACTTCGAGCTTGGCGCCGGTCTCCGACAGGTTGCGGATGATGCAGCGCATGCGAGTGCGACCGCCATCGAACACGATGGTGGCCTCGATCATGGTGTTGCGGCGCGGCGACAGGCGCTTTTCGAGTCGAATGTCCACGGTCAGTTCCCCCAGAACGCATACGGACAATGCCGTGGTGATATTGGGGAACCACTTACAGAATGGATAAAGTTGCGTAATTGTCTGCCTATTGCAATCCGGCGAGGCGCAATCCCTGCAGGTAGCGCGCCAGCAGCGACGGATACATGAAGCGCAGGCCATCGCCGATCGAGGCGATACTGACGTCGGGATGCGCGCGCTGGAACTGCTCCAAGTCAGCGCGGGCTGCGGCGAGGTCGCCGTGATGCGCCCGGTAAACGGCGAGGTCGCGGTACGGCCAGGTCAGGCCCGGCCGCTCCGACATGGCGCGCTGCGCCCAGGCAATTGCCTGCTGCGGCCGCCCGGCGGCGAAATTGGCGAGCCCCATGCCGAGGTGCACGTTGAAGGCGAACGGATCCATCGGCGACAGCCGGGCCGAGCGCTCGAAAGCGATGAGGCCCTCTTCGGGGTTGCCGAGATAGACGTGGCCCCAGCCGCGGCGCATCCAGGCCCAGGAATGGTTGGGATCGAGTTCGAGCGCTCGGTCGGCAAAGGCGGCCGCCTGCGCCACGTCGCCGCCCAGCATCATCATAGCGGAGGCGAGGGCAGTCAGCGCCGTGGGGTCGTCCGCCACATGCATCGAGGCGGTCTCGATCAGGCCAGCGGCGGCCCGTCGTTCGGCCGCGAAATCCGTCGTCCAGTTATAGGCGACCTGCTGGCCATGGGCCCAGGCGGCGAGCGCGGCGGCCAGCCCATAGTGCGGTTCGAGCGCGAGGGCGCGCTCGAGCAGCGCGATGGCCTCGGCGTTGTCCTCGGGGCTGTGTGACCACAAATGGGGCAGGGAGCGCATGACGAGATCGTAGGCGGCGAGCGTGTCTGGCCGCTTCTTCCTTGCCCGCTCCACCTCGGCGCGGCGGATGGAGGGCTGGATGGCGCTAGCCACTTCCGCCGCCATGCGGTCCTGCAAATCGAAGAGATCTGCCACAGCGCCATCGATCTTGTTCGACCAGATGTGGCTGCCGGCATCCGATTCGACGAGCTGGGCGGTGATGCGCACCCGTTCGCCCACGCGCCGGACCGAGCCTTCGACGACGTAGCGGACGCCCAGCTCGCGGCCGATCTGGCGGATGTCGACGCCGGCGCGGCCCTTGTAGGTGAAGGCTGAATTCCGGGCGATGACGAAGAAATCCTTCACCCGGCTGAGGGTTGCGGTGATTTCCTCCACCACGGCGTCCGCGAAATAGCTCTGGTCGGCCTCGCCGGAGAGGTTGTCGAAGGGCAGCACAACCACCGAAGGACGGTTGCTCGGCGGCGCAGGTGGCGGCGAGTCGGCCTGTTGCGGGCGCGCGATGCCGGCCGGGTGCCAGGTGTAAATGCGGACGGTCTTGGTGATGTTCTTGAGCTCGGTCGGCCCCATGTCGACGAAAGGCAGGTCGATGGTGCCGTCGAGATACTGGTACATCCATTTGGTGATGCAGATACCGCCGGCCGGCGAGTGGCTCTGCACGCGGACCGCAAGGTTGATGCCGCTGCCATAAAGGTCGTTGCCGGCCACCAGCACGTCGGCGAGCACGATGCCGGCGCGGACCTGGAACAGATCGCCCCCTGGAGCGTGGATCTTCCTTTCGTGGATCTGGCGCTGCAGGTCGGCAGTCCATTGCACCGCGGCGACGACGCTGTTGAACTCGGCGAGGAGACCGTCGCCCATGGTCTTGAAGACCTTGCCGCCGGCCGCCCCGATGGTCTGCGCAATCAGCCGATCGTAGACCCGCTGCACGAGGCGCAGGGTCTGACGTTCATTGCGCTCGACGAGGCGGGAATACCCAACCACGTCCAGCGAGACGATCGGGACCAATCTTCGATCTGGCTGAGCCATTACATGTGCTTCTGCTGCAAGCTCCCGCTCTATAGCACTGTGAAATGTGAGCGAGATAGCGGCGTGCACAAGAGGCGAAACAATTTGCGAAGAGCAGGCCAGGGAGCAGGCTGGCAAGCGCTCAGACGGCCGGCTGGCAGGCTGCGGCGCGGTCGAGCAGCAGGATGCGCTCGCGCTCGTTGCGGGTGAGGCTGGCGGCGCGTTCGAACTCGTCGCGTGCCTCGCCCAGACGCCCCAGTTTGACGAGAAAATCGCCGCGAACGCTGGGAAGCAGGTGGTAGTTCCTGAGCGCCGGATCATCGGCCACGGCGTCGAGGATAGCGAGACCGTTCGCGGGCCCGAAGGCCATGGTGTGCGCGACCGCGCGATTGAGTTCGACCACCGGGCTAGGGACGACGATGGCGAGCGTATCGTACAGCATCGCGATCCGGTCCCAGTCGGTCTGATCGGGGCGACGGGCGCGGGCGTGGCAGGCGGCAATTGCGGCCTGCAGCGCGTAGGGGCCGTTGCCTCCGAGGGCCTCCGCACGTTCGAGGGCTGCGAGGCCGCGGCGGATGAGTATCTGGTCCCAATGGGCCCGGTTCTGATCGAGCAGCAGAACCGGTTCGCCGCCCGGTCCGACGCGGGCGCGAAGCCGCGAGGCCTGGATTTCCATCAGCGCGACGAGGCCCTGGACCTCCGGCTCTTCCGGCGCGAGGCCGGCAAGGATGCGTCCCAGCCGCATTGCCTCCTCGCAGAGCTGCGGGCGTGTCCAGTCGTCTCCGGCAGTCGCCGAGTAGCCTTCGTTGAAGATCAGGTAGAGAACTTCGAGCACCGAGCCAAGCCGCTGCGCGCGCTCGGCGCCGCGGGGCACCTCGAAGGGTAGACCGGCCTCGGCTAGGCTCTTCTTGGCGCGCACGATGCGCTGCGCGATGGTCGGCTCAGCGGCGAGGAAGGCGCGGGCGATCTCCTCGGTGGTCAGGCCACCGAGGAGCCGCAGCGTCAGGGCGACCCGGGCCTCGGGAGAGAGAACCGGGTGGCAGGAGGTGAAGATCAGCTTCAGGAGGTCATCGCCGACATCGTCGTCGAGCGGCGAATCGAAATCGGGAGCAGTCGATTCCTCCTCGCGCAGGTCGCGGCCGAGCTCATCGAGCTTGCGCGCGGCCATCTTGTTACGCCGGAAGTAGTCGATGGCGCGGCGTTTGGCGGTCTGCATCAGCCAGGCGCCCGGATTGCGGGGCACGCCGCCCTCCGGCCAGTGGTTGAGGGCGACGATCAGGGCATCCTGGGCCAGTTCCTCGGCCAGCCCGACGTCGCGGACGATACGGGTCAAGCCGGCGATCAGCCTCGCCTGCTCGATGCGGAATACCGCCTCGATGGCGCGATGTGTCTGCTGGTCCGTCATGGCGGCGGATCAGACCAAATCCGACCCGCCGCGGCAAGATGCTCATCCGGGTGTGCCGAGTGCGCGGCGCGCCGCGTCGTTGCTGGCCATGGTCTCGGTATAGGCCTCGCCGAAATCTTCCTCGGTGTAGAGCTGCCGGATCTCGATCTCGACGTTGCCTTGTCCGTCTAGCTTCGGCCATTGCTTGACCCAGTCGATCGCGGCCTCGCGCGATGGGACCTCGATCAGGGTGTACCCGGCGATCAGTTCCTTGGCCTCGGCAAACGGCCCGTCGACCACGGTCGGCTTGCCGTTGTTGAACTTCACCTTGGCGCCCCGGGAGGATGGCCAAAGGCCCGAGCCGGCCACCACGATGCCGGCCTTTGCCGCCTCTTCGTGGAAGCGCGTCATGTCGGCAATCAGCTCAGGTCCGGGCATGACCCCGGCCTCGGTTTCGGTGTCCGCCTTGCGGATGATCATGAAACGCATGTCGTATCTCCTCGCGTTCGGTCAGTTGGTGATCGGCTTCTGGTTGGCGTCGCGCCAGGCCTGCTCCTTGGCGACGGCATCCTCGGGGACGACGTCGGCGAAGTCGGCGGCCTCGAAGACGCGGCGCAGTTCGATGGTTTCGCCGTTCTCGAACGGGATGCGCTTCACCCACTCGAGCGCCTCATCCTGTGATTTGGCGCTAATGATCCAGAAGCCGGCAACGAGTTCCTTGGCTTCCGCAAAGGGCCCGTCCTTGACGACGAGCTTGCCGCCCTCGGACGTGATCCGCGCTCCCTTGCTGGAAGGATGCAGGCCCTCGGCGGCGAGTAGGACGCCGGCGTTGATCAGGTCTTCGTTGAACTTTCCCATGGCCTCGAACATTTCCGGGGCCGGCAATACGCCCGCTTCGCTGTCGGCAGTGGCCTTTACTATGATCATGAAGCGCATTTCGGTCTCCTCTGTGCCGCGGGTGTTGCGCCCCGGGTGGGCGCATTTTCATCCTGCTTCAATGACACGACGACCGGCCGATCGGGAAATCGACACGGCCTATGCAAATTCGTGCGGAATATTGGAGAGGGTGCCGAGGCGGTCAGTAGACCGTGGTAAGGACCTCGATTTCCTTGGCGGCTCCAGCCTGGACCTGGAACTCGCGGTTGTAGACCTGCTCGCCGCGCTTGGCGAAAACCAGGTAGTCGCCTTCACTGAGGACGGTAGAGGGGAAGGCGCCGATATTGGAGAATACGGTCTGGCCGTCGGCGGTCTTCACCGTCCAGTCGATATCGGCGATGGCTTCGCCGCCCGGCTCGCTGACCAGCTTGAACGAGACCTGCGCCGCCTTGTGGTAGAGCGTGGCATCGGTCAGCTGGCCCGGCTCGACCCGGAGGTCGGCGCGCACCACGGCGTTCACGTCGCCGAAATACGAGATGATGTGGTAGGTGCCGGCGTTGAGCGTGACGATGTCGTTGGGACTGAGGTTCTGCGCCACCAGTGTGCGGTCCGCCTCGGTGCTGCCGGCGGTGTAGATGTCGAAGCGCAGCAGGTTGATGGGGATCGCGATATCCCCGGTCACTGCCGCATTGAGGCGCATGGCGCCAGCGTCCAGCACCATCGACTTGGTGTTGTCACCCTCGGCTACGGTCAGCGTGTCGGTGGTTTGCGCCCGGCCGTACGCGACATGAACGACGTAGTTGCCCGGCGGGAGCTTGAGGTGGGCGGTGGCGTCATCGGACTTCTGCGCCAGCACCAGGTCGCCGGCGGCGTTGGCGCGGGTCTCGAAGACGCGCCAGGTAACGCCGTCGGGCAGGGTGGTGCCATCGTCGGTGATCTTGGCCATCAGTGTGACGGGCTGGGGCGTGGTGTTGACGGCGGCGACTGTTTCGGTGGCCTTGAGCGCCGCAGTGGCTGCCAGGGCGGTCTTGAGATCCACGCCGGCGCCCGCCGCATCGGGGGCGGCGGGCGTCTGTGGCAGCTGCTCGACGCCCTGCGGCATGCGATCGGCGCGGCGCGGCAGAGGGACTGGCGCGTCCTGGGCGATGGCCAGCATCGGCGCGAGCATGGCCGCGATCCCGAGAATGCCGATCCAGTGCCTGAGCTTCACCCGAAATGACCCCGCAACCCGGCGCCGGCACGAAGGCGCGTCGCTTCAAAATGTCCCGCGTGACTACGCTTGGATTGGGGAAAAGCTGTGTCATAAGGACCGGAGGCTCGCAAGGACCAGACCATGCCCATCAACGCTGCATTGCGCGACTATCTGAAAACCCGCCGCTCGGTCGGCATCGGTTTCCTCAAGGACCCGGGTCCGACTCCCGAGGAACTGCAGGAAATCCTCACCATCGGCACCCGCGTGCCCGACCACGGCAAGTTCGTGCCGTGGCGACTGATCCTCATCGAGGGCGACGATCGCCTCCGCGCGGGCGAGAAGCTGGCCGCGATCGCCAAGCGCAAGCGTCCGGATCTCGATGAAGCTGGGATGGAGATCGAACGGCGGCAGTTCCTGCCGGCGCCGCTGACCATCGGCGTGCTGCTGTCGCCCAAGCCGAATCCGAAGTCACCGGAGATCGAGCAGCTGCTGTCGGCCGGCAATGTCTGCTTCAACCTCTCGCATGCGGCCTTCGCCTTGGGCTTTGCCGCCAGTTGGACCAACCGGTGGTACGGGTTCGACGTCGATGCCCAGACCATGCTCGGGGCGCGGGGTGGCGAGCGCTTCGTCGGCTTTGTCCATATCGGCACGCCAACGGCGGTGATCGAGGATCGCGATCGGCCAAACCTCGACGACGTGGTCAGCAGGTGGCGGAGCTAACCATTCATTAACCAATTGCGGGCGATTGGTTAACCGAACGTTAGCAACGGACCCTTCGAGTCGATGGGCGTGAAGCCGATATCGGTGCCGCAGCCGCTCGCCTATGCCTTCGACACGGCAGGGGCCAAAAGCGACGTCGATTTCGACTACCTGCTGCAGACGGCCATCCGCGAAAGCAGCCTGAACCCCGAAGCCAAGGCGCCAACTTCGAGCGCCACGGGGCTGTTCCAGTTCCTCGACAGCACCTGGCTGCAGGTGATGAAGGAGGAGGGACCCCGGCTCGGCTACGGGCAATATGCCGATGCGATCAAGGTCGACTCCGACGGCGATTACTTCATCGCAGACAAGGCGCTCCGCAAGGAAGTTCTGAAACTGCGCGAGGACCCTCAGATCGCCAGCGACATGGCGGCGGCGTTCACGCGCAGCAATGGCGCCTACCTGTTCGAAAAGTTCGGCCGGATGCCAAGCCCCGGCGAGCTCTACATTGCGCATTTCCTCGGGGCCCAGGGGGCTGCGAAGCTGTTCGACGCCGGCCTCAAGGACCCGGACCAGATCGCGGCCGATCTGTTTCCCAGGCAGGCGAAGGCAAACCGGGCGATCTTTTACGAAAACGGGCACGCTCGGACGATTCGCGAGGTTTATCGGGCTCTGGTCGGCAAGCATGAGGTGGCGGCCGACCCGCGGTTCACGGCCCAACAACTGGCGGCTGATCCAGTCGCCGGCAAGTGGGATGCGACGCCAATTCCTTCGCGATTCTCGCCGGACGACATGTCGTTCACCTCGCTGTTCTCGAACGAGGGCCAAGTCCAGAGCCGGACGTTGATGAGTCCGGTCTCGGAGGCGCAGGGCACTGCGCTGTTCACCCGGCTTTACGGGCAGGACAAGCCGCTGCCGTAGCCCGGAAATCATGGTGAACCGTTCCTTAAGCCTTCACGGATAGCGTCAATTCCGGCGCCCTCCGGAGAGCTTGATGGTTGCGTACCAGGATTTCGTCACGCTGAGCCAATCGCGCGACAGTGAGGAACGAGGGCAGGCGGCCCATCTCGCCGCCATGGCCTATCTCAACCATTTCGGGCCCGCCGATGAGCATGCGGCGCTCTATGCGGCGCTGATCGGCTTCCTCGACGACCCGTCAGTACGGGTGCGCGGAGCGCTGGCGTACGGGCTGCTGCATGCCGTCGAGGCGCCGCGTCCGATCCTGTTGGCGCTGCTGCAGGATAGCCCGGTGATTGCCCGCGCCGTGGTGCAATACTCCCCGGCGCTGGTCGATGCCGACCTGATGGCGCTGATCCGCGGTGCGGACGAGGCCATGCTGATGGCCGCCGCGACACGCGAGCGGCTGAGCCAGCGGGTCGCTCAAGCGCTGGTGGCCAAGGGTGGGCGGCCGCTGCTGGCGAAATTGCTCGACCGGCCTGACGTACCGTTCTCGCCTCAGATGCTGCGCCAGGTGGCTGACCGTGACGGAGCGGTCGACCCGGAACTGCGCGGACTGCTGCTCGCCCGCGACGACCTTCCTGCCGACGCCCGGCTGGTACTGGTTCAGGCCGTGGCGGTGGCCCTGCGCGGCACCCGGATGATCAGCGGAGCGGTTGCCCCGCATCGGCTGGATCGGCTGCTGCGCGATGCTACCGACACCGCGCTCACCGCGATCGGAGAACAGGAAGCGGCCGCTGGCCGCGTTCCCTACGCCACGGAACTGGTCGAATCGGAGCGCCTGTCGACGCGCGTGATGCTGCATGCGATCGTCCAGGGCCACGTGCTGTTCTTCGCCGATTGCGTAGGGCAACTTGCCGAGACGTCGCGGGAGAAGGTCTACACGCTGCTCGAGCACGGCAGCCGGGCGGCGCTCAACGCGCTGTTCGCGCGCTGCGGGCTCAGCGAGCCGGTGCGTAACATGCTGGCGCGGTTGATCTCCCATGCCCGTGCCGCCGATCTTGCTGATGATCTCGCGGCCCGGCATTTCGTGGTCACGGCGCTGACCGAGGAACTGATCGTCGAGCATGACGGGGTGATCCCGCCCGAGCTCGAGGAAGCCTTCGCCTATCTCAGCGAGCAGAACGTCATCCTGGCGCGGCGGGCGGCACGCGGGGTGATGTGGGCCTTCGCCGGCATGACAGAGGCCGAAATGGCCCTGCCGCAAATCGCAGAGGACGAACGGTTGGCGCTACCGGCGGCCTAGTAGCGGAACTGCTCGCTCAGGACGCGCTCATCGAGCCCGGTCCCGGGGTCGAACAGCAGCGTAACTTTCCGGTGGCGGTTCTCGCGCACCGTGACCTCGAGGACGCGCTGGAACTCGATATTGTCAGCCACGGCGCTCACCGGGCGCTTTTCCGCCTCCCGGGTGCGGAAGGTGACGACGGCACGGTTGTTGAGGATGGCGCCGCGCCAGCGTCGCGGACGGAACGGCGAGATCGGCGTCAGGGCCAGGAGCGGCGCGTCGATGGGCAGGATCGGGCCGTGGGCCGAGAGATTGTAGGCGGTGGAGCCGGCCGGCGTCGAAACGAGAACGCCGTCGCAGATCAGCTCCTCCAGCCGAGGCTTGCCGTCCACGAGGATTTCCACCTTCACCGCCTGATAGGTCATGCGGAACAGCGACACTTCGTTCAGCGCCAGCGCGGTGTGCTCAGAGCCATCGTCGAGGCGGACGTGCATCTCGAGCGGATAGATGTCGGTGGGCTTGGCGGCGGCCAGGCGCGCCGGCAGGTCATCGGACGAGAAGTCGTTCATCAGGAAGCCGACAGAGCCGAAGTTCATGCCGTAGACCGGCACGCCCTTGCCCATCTTGCGGTGCAGGGTCTGCAGCATCAGGCCGTCGCCGCCGAGAGCCACCACGATAGTTGCCTGATCGAAGCCGCCGTCGCCATAACGCTCGCGCAGCTGGTCGGCGGCGTGGTCGGCCTCCGGCGTGCCGCTCGATACGAAGCTCACCCCTTCGATGCGTTCAGTCACGGCCGGCCCCTCGCTGCTGAGCCCGCTGCCTGCAGCCGGACTGCGCTTCGTTGAATCGCATTCCTGCTCCAGTGGTTGGCTTGTCGCGGGATCGTACCGGAAAAGTCTGCAACTTTTCCTGATCCCGCTCCTAGCATGGCGAGGCGACGCGGGGAAGAACGGGTTGATCCAGCCCTTCGTCTCAACTACATGAGCGGCAACGGATTTGAGGACACCAATGCGCGCCGAAATCACCAAGGTTATCGCCGAAATCGAGCAGGTCGTAAGCCTGCTGAGGAGGCATCTTTGACTGGGATACAGCCCAGGCACGACTAGACGACCTGAACGCCCGCACCGAGCACCCCGACTTCTGGGCCGACCCCGAGAAGGCGCGGCCAATCATGCAAAAGCGTGACGAGCTAGATGTGCAGGTGAAGGCGGTAAAGGCCTTCGAGGCATCGATCCGCGACAACACCGAACTCATCGAGATGGGTGAGGCGGAGGGCGACGCGAGCGTCGTCAAGGAGGCCGAGCAGGCGCTGCAAGAGACGCTGAAGGAAGCCCGTTCGGCGCAGGTCGAAACGCTGCTTTCGGGCGAGGCCGACGTCAACGACGCCTATCTCGAGATCCACTCCGGCGCCGGCGGCACCGAGAGCCAGGACTGGGCCAGCATCCTGTTGCGCATGTACACGCGCTGGGCGGAGCGGCGGAAGTTCAAGGTCGAGACGATGGAAATCCATGACGGCGAAGAAGCGGGGATCAAGTCGGCGACGATCAAGGTCACCGGCCACAACGCCTATGGCTGGCTGAAGACCGAGAGCGGCGTGCATCGCCTCGTCCGCATTTCGCCCTATGACAGCGCGGCGCGGCGGCACACCAGCTTCTCGAGCGCGTGGGTCTATCCGGTCGTGGATGACACCATCAACATCGAGATCAACGAGAGCGACCTGAAGGTCGACACCTATCGCTCGTCGGGCGCCGGTGGCCAGCACGTCAACACGACCGACTCGGCGATCCGCATCACGCACATCCCCTCGGGGATCATCGTCGCCTGCCAGCAGGAGCGCAGCCAGCACAAGAACCGTGCGACGGCGATGGCCATGCTGAAGGCGCGACTCTACGAGGCCGAACTGCAGAAGCGCGAAGAGGCGGCGAACGCCGAATCGGCGGCCAAGACCGATGTCGGCTGGGGCCACCAAATCCGCAGCTATGTGCTGCAGCCGTACCAGATGGTGAAGGATTTGAGGACCGGCCACGAGACCTCGAATACCTCGGCGGTACTCGATGGCGACCTTGACGACTTCATGGAAGCCTCGCTGGCAGCACGGGTGACCGGCTACGCCGACAAGGTCGCTGACGTCGAGTAGGAAGAAGGTTGGCCGGCGACTCGCGTCACCGGCCAAACTCCTGCGTCAGAAAAGGTCCCGAATTTGGGATGCTGGCGCCCAGGGCCACCTTGGCGCGTAACACCATACCGCTATCGCTTGGGCATCGTCCCCGCATGATGCGTTTGCATCATATCGTTCCACCCTAAGGAACGCCTTGTCACCATGTTCCAAGCGGTGCAGGCTTTGTCCCGGGAAAAGACGGAGACTCAGGGGTGGACTACGACGACCTCGTCGACAGGATCTACGAGGCGGGGGCAATCCCCGACTTGTGGCCGGACGTGCTGGAAGAACTTGGCAAGGTAGGCAAGGTCAGCGGCGGGCTGCTCTTTGCCGTGCGGGGGGATACGGCGCATTGGACGGCGTCGCCGGGCCTCTACGACATGTCGAAGGGTTACTTCGAGGGGGGCTACACCGGGCATGACGATCGCACGGCGCGGCTCCTGGCCTATGACCATCCGGGTTTTGTCACCGACCTCGACGTGTTCACGCGCGAGGAGTGGGAGGCCGATCCGATCCGCCGCGAGTATTTCGTGCCGCGGGGCTTCGGGTGGGGCGTTGCCACGGGCATCAAGGTGCCGACAGGGGACCTGCTGATCTTCCATGGCGAGCGTCGGCTCGAGGACGGCCCGGTCGAGCGGGACGCGGTGGCGCGGCTCGACATGCTCCGGCCGCATCTGGCGCGCGCCGCGCTGATGTCGGCGCGCATCGCCTTCGAGCGGACGCAAGGGGCAATGGGGGCGCTGGAGATGGTGGGCATCCCCGCCGCGGTGCTGGGGCCGCGCGGCGTTGCCATTGCGACCAACGGGCTGCTGGAGGCCCTGAATCCGGGCGTGGTGCTGTCGCGGCCGTCCCGACTAGCACTTTCGAATGCCAGGGCCGACCAGTTGCTGGCGCTGGCACTGGAGGCCGCGGAGGGCGGTTTCAACCAGGCGCAGGTGCGGTCGATTCCGATTCCTGTCGCCGACGGGCACGAAGCGCTGGTGGCGCATGTCCATCCCATCCGAGCGTCAGCCCGCGAGGTGTTCAGGGGGGCCGTCGCGGTATTGCTGATGACGCCGGTGAGCTTGCGCGAGTTGCCCGCATCCGATGTGATTCAGGGGCTGTTCGACCTGACGCCGGCGGAGGCGAAGATTGCCCGGTCGCTGGGCAGCGGCATGACCATCGGCCAGATTGCCACGACGACGGGGGCAAGCACCGCTACAGTTCGCAATCAGGTGCAGGCAGTGTTCGGCAAGACCGGAATGCATCGCCAGGCCGACCTCGTGGGCCTGCTGCAGGGGCTGTCGCCGATCGTCAGCGAGGCGTCCCCACCGTCGCAATTGCCGCCGCGTAAGTAATGCCGCCGCCGAAGGCGACGAGACCGAGCCGGTCGCCCGGCCTGGTGGTCGGCAGCGCATCCATCAGCGCCAGCGGAATGGTTGACGAGCTGGTGTTGCCGAGGTTGCGGATGATCGAATGGGCCGGCCGGCCCGAACGTCGGGCAATCGCGTCTATGATTCGCTGATTGGCCTGGTGCGGCACCATCAGGTCGATGTCGTCCATGGTGATGCCTTCGGCCGCGCAGGCCGACGTCAGGGTCGCGGTCATGGCGCGGACGGCATCGGCGAAGACCTCGCGGCCGTTCATCTTGATATAGCCCTCGCCGGCCCGCGGCACGCTCAGCAGGTCACCCGATTCGGGAGCGCCCGCTATGGTCGGCTGGGCAAAGGTGAAGAGCGGCCCCTGGTCGTGCTCGAGCCCCTGCACAAGTGAGGCGGTGGCGGCGTCGCCAAACAGCACCGCTGTGTTGAAGTCGTTCTGGTCGAGCAGCGGCGACAGCACTTCGGAGGTGACCACGAGCACCCGGGCAGCCGGGTTGTTCGTCACGTAGTCGCGCGCCTGGGCGAGCGCGTAGAGATAGCCCGAGCAGGCGGCGTTAATGTCATAGGCGGGCAGGCTCGTGCGCCCGGCGGTGCTGACGGCATCGGCGACGCGGCAGGCGAGCGAAGGCGTGATGACGTCCGGTGTACCGGTCGCTGCGATCACCAGGTCGATGTCGCCGATCTCGAGCTGCCGTTCATCGAGAAGCTTCTGCGTCGCCGAAACCGCCAGCGAGAATACGGTTTCGCCGGGCTGCACCCAGCGGCGGCTCTCGATGCCGGTGAGCTTGACGATGTCGTCGACGTCGCGCGTCTGCCAGTTGCCCTTGAGATCGGCGTTGAAGACCTTGCGTGCGCCGGTGACGCCGGCGAGGCCGGCCACGCCCACGGGGATGCTGGCGCGTCCGACTACCGCCGGCGCCGCCTGCGGGACGCTGCGGCGCTTGAGAATGGCCTTGTCGATGCGCTCGGTGGTCACCGTGGTCTGCTGCCGCGCGGCATTGGCGTCGGCCTCGACGAACATCAGCGGGGCGCCGACGAGAACCTTCTGCCGAAGCTCAACCGGCACCGACAGGACTTTGCCCGATACAGTCGCCTGCACGTCCACGGCCGCCTTGGTGGCTTCGACGACCGCGACGAGGTCGCCGGTCTTGATGATGTCGCCGGGCTTCACCAGCAGCTCGACGATCTCGACTTCGTCGTCGGCCGGGCCGGAGCCAATCGCCGCAATCGTGGCGGGGCCGGTATCGGCCTTGGGCGCCTCCCACTCGAGGTCGAACGCGAGCAGCGCGGCTGCCGCCTCCATGATCCGGCGGTAGGACGGCAGGGTGTCGATCTGCCGCTCGAACTGGAACGGAACGTGGATATCGTCTCGCGTCACGCGTTTGGCGGTGACCGGGATGCCGGCATGTTCCATCACCGTTGCCATGACTTCGGCGCCGAAGCCGGCGGTGTGGTTGTCCTCGTGGACGACAAGCAGGCGCTTGGTGCGTCGGACCGAGCGGAGCACTGCGTCCTCGTCCCAGGGCGAGATTGAGCGCAGGTCGATGACATCGAGTTCGGCGCCGGCGCCGGAAAGGGTTTCGGCGGCTTGCATCGACTGGGTTAGGGGGTTGCCCCAGGTAACAAGCGTCAGGTCGTTGCCCTGCCGCACGGCGCGAGACCGGCCGGGGGCAACGAAGTGCTTGGCGGTGTCGTCCGAGGTGCGCCGATCCGAGAGGTTCAGGCCGCTCTTGGGATAGAGGAAGACGGTCGGGCGCTTGCTCTCAAAGGCGGCGTTGAGCAGCCCGGCGGCGTCGCCGGCGCTCGAGGGCATGACCACGTCGATGCCAGGAACGTGGGCGAGGATCGATTCCAGCGTCTGCGCATGGAACGGGCCCAGGCCGGCCTTGTAGCCACCACAGCTCACCATCAGGACCACCGGCGCCTGCCATGTGCCATTGGTGCGCCAGTACATCGAGCCCAGTTCGGAAATGATCTGGTTGAAGCCGAGCGGCAGGAAATCGGCGAACTGGATGAAGGCGACCGGACGCTGGCCGGTCAGCGCGCGACCGATCGAGGTGCCGACAATCGTCGATTCCGACAGCGGCGCATTACGGACGCGACCGGGGAAGGCGGTCGAGAGGCCCTTGGTGACGCCGAAGACGTCGCCCTTGGGGTCCTCGATGTCCTGGCCGAGCAGGTGGACATCGCGGTTGGTCGCGAGCTGGTCGCGAAGCACGCGATTGAGCGCCTCGCGCATGGTGAGGCTCGCCGCCTTGCCGTCGCCGCGATACTCGCGGGTATGGGCGAACTCAGCCGGGTAGGGCGCCTTGGCCTTTCCGGCGGTCTCAGGGACGGGCTCGCCGCGGGATTCCGCCACGGCAGCAGCAACCTCGGCGATCAGGCTGGTCTCGAGCTGGGTGAGCGCGGCATCGCCCATTTGCGATTCGCGCAGTGACTGCCGGATCGCCTCCAGCGGGTCGCGACTCTTGCCGGACTTGAGATCATCGGCGGTGCGATAGAGTCCCTGGTCGTCGGCATTGGTGTGGTCCGACAGACGCTCCAGTTCCATGAGCAACAGGGCGGGGCCGCGCGTCGCGCGGGTATGCGTCACCGCGTCCTCGAAGGCGGAGCGGGTGGCCGCGAGATCGACGCCGTCAACCCGGCGGATCGGCAGGCCGAAGAAGCTGTCGGCCGGGCCGGTCGGCAGGTCGAAGAATGTCCGGCCGGGAGTCTTGGTGGAAATCGCCCAGTTGTTGTTCTGGATGACAAAGACGATAGGCGCCGCGGTGCGAACGGCCTCGGCGACCGCTTCGAGGAATTCGCCCTGCTGCGTAGTACCGTCGCCCACGCAACAGATGACCACCGGCGCGTCCGGATGGAACTTCACTGCCTGGGCATTGCCGACAGCGTGCAGCGCGTTGTTGCCCACCGGACCGACCATCGAGGCGACGTTCAGCTCGCGCGCCGAATAATGCGCGCTCATCTGCCGTCCGGCCGAATGCGACAGGCCGGTGGCAAGCAGGCTGCGGAAGAATTCGACCAATGGTAACCCGCGCGCCAGTAGCAATGCCTTGTCGCGATAGTGCAGGTGCAGCCAGTCCTGCTGGCCCAAATAGTCGGCGATCAGGGCAGTAGACTCGTGCCCGGCGCCGGAGACGTGAAAATGCGCAAGGCCCTGCTTGACCAGGTCTTGTTCCACGCGGTCGATCTCGCGGGCAAGAAACATAGCCCGGTGCAGCCGCAGC
Source organism: Devosia sp. (assembly GCF_028290645.1). Lineage (GTDB taxonomy): Bacteria > Pseudomonadota > Alphaproteobacteria > Rhizobiales > Devosiaceae > Devosia_A. Next base: position 19,095 of record NZ_JAQGJL010000278.1, read on the forward strand.
ATCGTTGGAATATCTGAGGTCATCAGCATTGCGCAGAGACCGTAGACTGGCCGAATGCGAAAAACCAGAGCAACTGTGCGGCCTTGGCTCAATGCATGGCTGATTTGCGCCTGTCGTTGCGCAGATGCACCCGACTATGCGCCAAGGAAACGCGAAAGCCGCTTGCCGACGGCCAGATACTTGCCTGGGTCGACCGCAACATCCTTGCGACGCACCTCGAAGTGGAGATGCGGACCGGTCGAGCGGCCGGTGGAGCCGACCTTGGCTATGGGTGTGCCGGTATTGACGACCTGCCCTTCGGTGACGAGGAAGGCGCTCAGATGGCCGTATCGGGTGACCAGCCCTGTGCCATGAGTGATTTCGACGACATTGCCGTAGCCGGCCTTGTCGCCCACGAAGGTCACCTTGCCGTAGCCGGCACTGAGCACCGTCGTGCCCTTGGGGGCGGGAAAGTCGATGCCTGCGTGGAAGGCGCGGCCGCCGGTAAACGGATCCTTGCGATTGCCGAAGGTGGAACTGATGCGGGTGAGGGTCCCCATCGGCTTGTGGATCGGGGCCAGATCGATTGCGCTGCGGGCCGCCTTGAAGCGCGCCAGCGCCAGGTAGACGTCGTTGGCATCGTCCACGATGCCGCTCGACTCCCCTGTGTCGATGGCTGGCAGGTACGGGCCCCCGACGGGATTCTCGAGACCATCGGGCATGGTGGGCCGGATGCCGAGTCCGCTCAGCTCGCCGAGGATGGTGTCGGTCGATTCGGTCGCCGTCTCTGAGAGCGCGGCGAGCGCCAGGCGGCTATCGTCCATCATCCTCGTCATTGAAGCGGTGACCTCGGCGAGATCGCCGCCCGCGGCAGATGCAACAGGGGCGATCCTAACGATCGGCACCGGGGCTTCCTCGTCGTCGAGGGCGGGCAGGGCGGCGGTTTCGATCCCGAGTTCGGCGGCCTTCTCGGCCAGCTGCTTCACCAGTTGGTGCTGTTCGAGAAGCACCTCCTGCTGCTGGGTCACCTCCTGCAGTTGCAGGTTGATATCGCCGGTCTGGGCGAACTGGCGTGAATGAAGCCGATCGACTTCGACACGCAGCTGCGCGATGCGATCCTCGTAGGCGGCGACGACGACTTCGTTCTGTCCGCTGAGCAGCGCCGAGATATCGGGCGCCATCAGGAAAGCGACGAGGGTCAGGACATTGGAGGCAAAAAGAACGGTGAAGCTCAGGTAGAACATCCACGGGCGAATGCCGCCCGTGTGTCGCGGTGCCTTTTTGGGGGGTGCGCCGAACACCTTGGAGACCGGCCGAACGCCACTCGATTTCCCACGCACCGCCGCAACTCCGGGACGCCACTCTACTGCCCGGATCATGCTCCGTTAAGGTTAATAAACGCGAAAAGGCCCGCCATGTGCGGGGCCTCAGGCGCGCTGGCGCCTGGCTGCTGCGGGCGCGGAGCCGGCGCGTTCGACCAGAGCGCGCGTTGCGGCGAGCACTTTCTCGGCGTGGCCCTTGATGCGGGCGGCGTGGAACGCTTCGGCCACCTTGCCGTCAGGCCCAACCAGCACGGTGACCCGTTTCACCCCCATGAACTCGACGCCGAACATCTTCTTGAGCTGCCAGATTCCATAGGGCTCGATCGCCTTGTGGTCCGGGTCGGAGGCGAGGATGACGCCAAGATTGTACTTGTCGCGGAACGAGCAATGCTTTTCGACGCTGTCTGGGGAAATGCCCACCACGATGGCACCCAACCTCTTGAATTCGGGCATCTGGTCGGTGAATTCGATGTTCTCGAGCGTGCAGCCCTCGGTGTCGTCCTGGGGGTAGAAATACAGTACGACAGGATGGCCGCGGTGCTCCGAAAGGCGGAACTTCACGTAGCTGTCGGTGATGAGCTCGAAATCAGGCGCGGGACTGCCGGGGGTGATAAGGGTCATCGGGTCCGATCATGAATGGCAGAAAGCGGCGGAATCAGGGGGTGTTAGCGCCATATTCCAGCCGGTATCATCAGGCACTCAACCGCCGCTCGGTTTGATTCTAGAATAGGGTGGCAAAGCGAGCGGCCTCAAGCGGAAAACAGTGAAACCTACTCCAGCCCCTGGCTCCCAGCTCCGCAAGCGCTCGGCATGGCGCATCCCGGGTAGGATCGCAACGGCGGCAGTCGCCGCACCGGTGATTCTGCTCGCTGTACTCTACGCCATTCTGCTCATTACCCCGATTCCGCTGCCATTCGTCAGTGCGCAGGTGCGCAACCTGGTCATCGGCTCGATGCCGGCCGGCAGCCAGCTGGAACTGGGCGACATGGCGCTGGCGCTCGAAGGCTTCGTGTGGCCGGTGATCCAGTTCAAGCCGGTGACATTCACCGACCAGAAGACCGGCGGCACGGTCAGCATGGACGCGCTGGAGGTCGGCTTCTCCCCGATCCGGGCGCTGGTCGGGCAGCCGGGCGCCACAATCACCATCGTCGGCCCGCACCTGCAGGTGAACCAGGATCTGTTCGGGCCAAGACTGGCGAAGTTCGAGTACGTCGACGAGCCGGGCGGCAACCGCACCGTTCGGGTGATGGAGGGGCAGGACGCGTTCCCGGAAGTAAATCTCTCTTCCGGCGGTGTCGACGTGAAGGGCAAGCTCCCGGAAGCGAGCCTGGGCATACGCTCGGACAATGACTGGCTGGTGTATAACCTTGAGGCGGCGGCGAGCGGCATCGCCGGCATCGTGCAGCAGGCCAAGCTCGGCAACTTCTCGCGGCTGGTCGTGCGCGGGGGTGCGCTCGACATGAACGACGCGCTTTATGGCGTGCTGCGTCATTTCACCGACATCACCATCGACATAGCACCCAGCGCCGATGCGAAGAGCGCGTCGGGGCGGTTTTCGGCCGGCATCGGCGGCTCCGTCATGAACGGCATCCTCGAATGGGTCGAGTCGGACGACGGCGGGGCGCGGATGAAGGCCTCGATCACCAATCTCGATCCGGGCGCCTTCGCGCCGTTCGTCGGTGAGCAGGAGACGGCAGTCGCGATCGTCGGGACCGCCTCGGTCTCGATCGACGTGGGCTTCACCGACAAGGACAAGATCACCGACGGGCTGTTCCATGTCGACCTGACCGGCATGGATGTCCGCGTCAACGGGCAATATTTTCCGATCGCCACCTCGATTGCGGAGGTGGTGTGGGACCCGGCCATCGGCCAGTTCACCATGAGCGAGATGCAGATAAGCGTCGCCGGTAGCACGGGTTATGTCAGCGGGGTGTTCAAGCTGGGCCTCGATCCTCTCTATGGCCCGATCGTCGGGATGAAGGTCGCGGCGCGCGACGTGTCGATCGCCAACGAACTGGGAGCGCCGGCGGAGCCGTTCAACGAAGTGAACTTCCAGGGCTGGTCGGCCCCGCTCTATGGCGCGACAGGTATCGATCAGTTCGAAGCAAAGAAGGCCGACGGCAGCCAGCTGGTATCGACCGGCCGCATCGACATGGTGCGGCGAGGCACCGGCTTCGACATGACCATCGCCGGCGATGGTCTATCGGCGGACGACATCAAGCGAGTCTGGCCGGCCTTCCTTGCCAGCGAGTCGCGGGACTGGTTCGTCAAGAACGTCGTCGGCGGTCACATCAAGGCGTCGTCGATGCGGTATTCGTTCCCGGTCGGCACGCTGGGAGAGCCTGGCCAGAACAAGCCGCTGCCCAAGAACTCGATGTCGATCGACATCACCGGGGTCGGGGTGAAGATAAAGGCGCTGGACACCATGGCGCCGATCACGCTCGACGGCGAGACCAAGCTGACCATGCGCGACAGCGACGTGACCATCTCAGCCGGCGGCGCGACACTACCGACGCCGAGCGGGAATGTCGAGATCGCAAACGCGGCCTTCGTCATCAGCTCCGACAACCCGGCGGAAGCGATCTACGAGATTTCCGGTGACCTGTCGGGCGGCATTCCGGCGCTCATCGCATGGGCGAAAGAGAACCAGCCGGACGCGCTGAAGCAGGCTGCCGTGCCGTTCGATCTCGGCGCACTGGGGGGAAAGCTGTCGCTGTCGCTGGTCGCCACGATCGTGATGGACAAGGCGAGCAACCAGACCAAGAGCCTCGATTATGCGATAAACGGGGTGGTGCAGGACTTCGGCTCCACGGCGCAGCTGGAGGGGCACAGCATCAACAACGGGCAGCTGTCGTTTGTCGCGTCGCAGGCCGGATACCGGCTGACGGGGCAGGCCGAGGTGGACGGCCTGCCTGCTGACGTGGCGATCGACGGCAAGCTCGAGAAGGACGCCCCGCCGCCCAACATGCTTCTGAGCGCGACCCTCGATGCGTCGGACTTCAAGAAGATGGGGTTCGACGCCTCCCAGTTCCTCAAGGGGCCGATAACCTTCGTCGCCAAGCCCATGTCGGACGGCAGCATCCAGATGGCAGTCAACCTCGACAAGGCGGCGTTGACCATCAAGGACCTGGGCATCACCAAGGCTGCAGGCGTACCGGGCAAGGCACAGGCACAGATCAAGCAGACCGGCGACGTGTTCGATGTCAGCATGATCGACATCGGCTTCGCCGATGTGAAGCTGGAGGGGAGCCTCGGGTTCGACGTCAAAAAGGGCCTGCAATCGGCCGAGTTCACTTCGTTTGCGCTCAGCGCCGGCGATCAAGCGCAGGTGTCGCTCACCCCGATC
>NZ_JAQGJL010000261.1 GCF_028290645.1 Devosia sp.
GGGACTGGCGGCGCTGGCGTGCCCGCTCATGGCGATGGCGAGGGCTCCAGTGGCAAGTGCGAGCAAGGCAAGAAGCCCCGAAATGCGCGACCGGCCGGTGGCGAGCGCGGCGAGCGACAAGGCGAATGCGACCATCGCTGTCGCCGCCGTCACGCCGTAGCTGGTCGACAAGGCGGCGGTCCACACCTTGCCGTCCCCGATCGATGCGAGGGGGAGATCGAGGGCATCGAGGCCCTGCATCGCCAAGGAGACCGGCACGGCGACCAGTCCAAGGACGACCAGTATCGTGCACAGCCGCTGGCACACGGCTGGCAACGGCGTGACGGCGCCGAACACGATGCCGCCAATGCCGCCGAGCAGGGCTGTGAAAAGGACGGCTTTGCTGGCCCATAGGATTGCCGCCACGGCCCGGTCGGTCGGGGCCAACTCAGGCGCAACCTCCGACACCGCGCCGACCGAGAACACCAGCGAGCCGCCGATCGGATGGCCGTCCGTCGAAACCACGCGCCAGCTCAGCAGGTACGTGCCCTGCGGCATCGCCTGGGGCAAGGTGACCGTCACGGTCTCCCCGCCTTGCGTGGCGTCCAGCAGGTCCCGGCCCGATCCGTGCGGTCCGAGCAGCTTGATCGCCAGGGGGGAGACCGGCTCATTGAAACGCAGTTCGGCTGCTCGCGGGGCAACACCGACGACCGCGTCGTCCGCCGGCATGGTCGCGAGCAGGGCGGCATGCGCGTAGGCGACCGGAACGGCGGCGAGCGCCAGCAGCAGTACTGTGGCGCAGACGAAGAGGAGACGGGTAAAGGCCTGTCGCATCACATCCTTCCCGGGGTACGCGAAACGGACGGGCGCCGGGGTTGCCCGCGCCCGGTCGCGATCAATCCCCGGCAGCGCCGCCCGGGACCAGCTTGACCATCGGCGCCGGCTTTTCGGCGTCCTCCCCCCCTTTCAATTCGATCCAGGCTTCTTCGCCATTGGCGCATTCCTGGATGGTGGGGAAGTAGAACGGGCCCGGCTTGAGCGAGGTGGCAAAGGTGCCGCGGAAGACGAATTCGTCGTACCACTCGTTGGGGAGATTGCCGCCCGACCAGACGATTTCCTTGACCCCTTCGGTCACCGGCGTGCCGAAATCGTCATAACTGTGCTCGTAGGGACCGGTGACGGTCTTGAGGTCCCAGCCGGGCTTCGGCATGGGCTTCACGTTGAAGAAGCCCTCCGGAATCTGGATGCGGACGGTGTTGGTGGCCTCGCTGCCGCAGCCATGAGGGATGCGGACCACGGCCTTATAGGTGGAGCCGATCCCGGCTTCCTGGACCTCGAGGGTCACATGGGCAAAAGCGGGGGCGCAGAGGACGGCGAGCGTAGCGGCGGCAGCGGCCGCGCGAGCGAGAATGTGGATCATGGCGATCTCTCCAATGACGATGGGGTCCGATCGGCAGCATCTGCCGAATATCGTATCACACCGTCATTGGCGGGGCGCGCGCCTGACTCGGATGCTCATGGATGGAGCGGGACGCCAGCCGCGGCGCAGCCGCATATCGCGCCGGGTCGGTCGTGCGGACGACGCGGATGGCCACGGAGCCCGGCTCGATCGTCGCGAACTTGTGCTTGGCGATGCCGGCTGCGGCGCACTTGACGGCGCTGGGGGTGCTCCCGCCGTCATCGCGCGGCGCCGGTTCCATGCAGATCGACGACGCAGTGATCGTCTCGAACCCGATCTTCGCCAGATCTCGCTGCAGGCCGGCGGCCTGATGCAGGGGAAGCAACAGGACGAGCGCATAGATGACCAGCACCGCAAACGCGGCGACCGTCTCCCGCACCATGTTCTTCGAGCGAAACGGCACGTTGCCTCCCTGTGGCATCCATATGGCCGGGGGGCCGTATTCTCAAGACCCGTTTTGCCGCATCACCTTCTGGCGCAGGCGCGGCCCACCGCCGCGCGCTCCGGCGCGGGCGGCGGGCCACCGCGGTTACGGGGCCTCGACGGCGACGGCGTCGCACGAGACCTCGGGGTTCATGTCGGCGAAGGCGCTGGTGGGGTTGTGGCGCCAGGCCCAGACATGCAGCTCGTAGAACGCCGGCAGGCCATAGCGGTTGGGCGCGTTGGTGAAGCTGAACAGGTGCCCGTCGAGATTGGCCGGCCCCTTGGTGGTGATGTACTCGACGCCGATCAGCTGCATCGACCCATCGGCCTGCGGCTCGTACATCACCGCTTCGGGGTGGGCGATGTCGATGGCGTCGTCCTTGAGCGCCGCCTCGGAGACGAAATGGACGCCCATGGCGCCGCCGTCGATGCCGCTGACGCAGGGGATCGGCCCATAGCCCTCCGACTTCGCCACTGCCACGTCCTGGAACCGGTCATTGGCAGCGCGGACGGCGTCGGCCAGCGGGTTGGGAAGGTCGGCATGCGCGGCGGCGTCATGAGCCGACGCGGCGGAGATGAGGAGGCCGGTGCCGCCGATCGAGAGGATGGAGGCCACGGCGGCGGTCTTGATCCAGGTAGATGCGTTCATTTGATTTCTCGCTTGGTTGGCGAACCTCACCTGCCGGGCAGGAAGCCCGAGCGGCGCTGCAGTTCGCGGGGGGTGATTGGCTGCTCGGAGCCGGCCTGTTGCCGGGGGGCGACTGGAACGGCCGCCTCCGAGATCACGCTGGGCGCTGGGCGGGGATACGGAGGCAGCCCCGCCCTTGGCTCAGCGATAGGAGTAGGTATCGACCACGAAGGCTTCGCTGTTGCGGTCGGCTGGCGGCGCGTGCCTTTGCGGGCGGCCGGCGCCCGACAGGCGGCGCCTCCGGTGGGAGGAGACGAAGGACCTGACCCAGGACACGCCCCTGCCGGCAGCGCGTCCGGCGATGCCGCTGGCGGCCACGGGCCCAGGGTCATCAAGGGGGAATTGGTGGAAACCGGGTTCTGCGTTCAGACGCGGCATGGCAAACACTCCTTGCGTTCTGCCTGGCCTCGGGGCCGGCGATGGCGGACAATGCCCCATGCGGCCCCTCACGCCTATCGGCGCCATTACCCAGATTGCCGCCACCGATTGCCCACTTTTCCGGGGTATGGAATAAGGCCGGCACATGCTGTTAGTCATACGTCGTATGATGACTCTGCCTTCGGGTCAGGTCGCAGCCTAAGAGGGTTGAGGGATGATCCTGCTGGAGCGTGAGACGCAGCTGGATGCGCTGCGCGGGCACCTGGCCGAGGCGGGTGCCGGCCGAGGCCGCGTCGTCGCCGCCGTCGGCGAAACCGGGGCGGGCAAGACCGCGTTGGTCGACGCCTTCACCGCCGCGATCGGCGCCGAGGCGCGGATTTTCCGCAGCGCCTGCGAGGACCTCAGCATCCCCGATCCGCTGGGGCCGCTTTACGATCTCGCTCGCGAGGCGCACTGGCCGCTTGACCGGATCGGCGATCGCGCCGAGCGCGTGCCGCTGTTCTCCGAGGCGCTAGAAGTGTTCGGCGCCGGAGCGCTGCCGACGGTGCTGGTGATCGAGGATCTGCACTGGGCCGACGATGCGACGCTCGACCTGGTGCGGTATCTCGGCCGCCGTATCGCCAACACACATATCCTGATGCTGATCACCGCGCGCAACGAGGCTCTGCCGGGCCAGCGGCGGCTGCGCCGGGCGCTGGGCGATATCGCTCCCGGCAACGTCGTCCGCATCGACGTGCCGCTGCTCAGCGAGGCGGCGGTGGCGACGCTGGCGCAGAACGCCGGACTGGAGAGCGGGCCGATCTATCGCGCCACGGTGGGCAACGCCTTCTTCGTCACCGAGCTGCTGCGCGCCGGGGGCGACCTGACGCCCAGCGTGCGCGACGCCACCCTGACCCGTGCCGAACGGCTGGGGATCGGCGCCCGCATGGCGCTCGACG
>NZ_JAQGJL010000269.1 GCF_028290645.1 Devosia sp.
GGGAAGCCGAGCGGGCCGCCCATGCCGAAATACTCGCGCACCCCGGCTTCAACCGAGCTGATATATTGGCGCGGCACCACCCCGCCCGTGATCTTCTCGTCGAACCCAAGCCCGCCGCCGCGCGGCAGCGGCTTGATGGCGAGCACCACGTCGCCGAACTGGCCGTGACCGCCCGACTGCTTCTTGTGCCTGCCGCGGATATTGGCCGATTTCCTGATGGTTTCGCGATAGGCGATGCGCGGCACCGAGGTGGTGACCGGCACGCCGTAGCGCCCGGTGAGCCGCTCGACCACCACGCGCAGGTGCATCTCGCCATGCCCCTCGAGCACTGTCTCGCCGGTTTCGGGCACATGGGTGAGCCGCAGCGATGGGTCCTCCTCGAGGATGCGCTGCAGCGCCGTCGAGAGCCGCACGTCGTCCTTGCGCTCCTTGGGCGCGATGGCGATCGCCATCATCGGCACGCTCTCCGGCAGCGGCGCGAGATCGGGCACCATGCGGCCGGCCGACAGCGTATCGCCGGTGCGCGCCGCCTCGACCTTGCCGAGTGCGACCGTCTCGCCCTCCTGCGCCGCGTCGCGCTTCTGCGTTTCCTGGCCCATCACCCGGAAAATCCCCGACACCTTGCTCTCGCGGCCGTCCGCCGAGCGAAGCGTCGCGCCATCGGCAACGCTGCCCGACAGCACGCGGGCGATGCACATCTTGCCGCTGCGGGCGGTCTGCATGGTCTTGAGAATCTGCACGACCGTGCCGGGCCCATCGGCGAGCCCGAGCCGGGCGCGGGTCTCCTTGACGGTCGGCGCCTCGTGGCGGATGGCCTTCAGCAGCCGCGTGATGCCGTTGCCGTGCTCGGCCGAGCCGATGAACACCGGACAGATTTTGCCGGCCCGCATCTCCTCGACGAGGTCCTTGAAGATGAGGGTCTTTTCCGGCGCGACGTCGTCGAGCAGTTGCTCCATCAGCACATCGTCGAAGTCGGCGATCTGCTCGAGCATGGCAGTGCGCGCCGCGACTTCGTCGGCCTTCTCGCCATCGGGCAGGGCGACGATCTCGCTCTCGGCCGCCTCGTGGTAGACATGGGCGCGCTCGAGCGCCAGGTCGATGCAGCCGCTGACCACGCCGCCACTGCTCATCGGCAGTTGCCGTAGCACCAGCGGCACGCGGCTCGCCGGCTGCAGCATCTGGAGGATGTCACGGACCGGGCCGCTCAATTTGTCGATCTTGTTGAGGAAGATGAGGTGGGGGAGTTTCCGCGCTTCGAGATCGCGGAGGATCCGTTGCAGCGCGGCGACCTTCTTGGGGTCGGCTTCCGCGACCACCACGGCCATGTCCGCGCCGGCGAGCACCGGCAGTCCCTCGTTCTGGAACTCGACCGAGCCGGGACAATCGATGAAGGTGTAGCGGTCGCCCATGAAACTGGCCTCGGCGACGTTGACCTCGACGCTCATGCCGTTTGAGCGGGCTTCGGGCGAGGCATCGCCCACCATGTTGCCATCCCTCGCATGGCCCTGCCGGGTGATGGCCCCAGTGCGCATCAGGATCGCCTCGAGCAGCGACGTCTTGCCGCTCGCGAACGGTCCCACCAGCGCGATGCACCGGGGCCCGGCTTGTCTGCCGTTTTCGTTTGCCATCTACTCCTCCTCGTTCGCGATATGTTCCTCTGGCGACGTCCTCTTCGTGCAGTTTCCCCGCACCGTGGAGGCGCGTCCGCGGGTTTGAGTTTAGGACTTTTCGGGACGGCTGTCGTCAGGGGCGTGAGGGTGTGGACAGGGGGCGGGAGAGCACTTCCACCAGAGCAAGTGTTTTGGTCTCCCTCCCCCTTGCGGGGAGGGGACAGGGTGGGGGTCGGCTCGCGCAAGCATTGCAGTCGGCACCGAGGCACAGATCCCAACCGCCGGTGGCTGTGGACCCCCACCCCTCACCCCTCCCCGCAAGGGGGAGGGAGACGCCTCCATCGGCATTGGTGCTCTGCAGTCAGCGCCCTTCCCAAACCCCCGGTCCGGTGGTAATCACCCTCGCCAACCCGTAGCCGGACGTCGAGTCGTTCCCGCTGCGGGCTTCCGTTTTTCTGCTGCTCAGAAGGGAAGGGCCCACCCCTTGGCGAAGATCATTACTTCCATCACCGGCGATAGCGCACTGACGTTCGACGACGTGCTGCTGCAGCCCGCGCGCTCCGACGTGCTGCCGACCGATGTGGACATCCGCACGCGGGTGACCAAGGACATTGAGCTCAACATCCCGATCCTCAGCTCCGCCATGGACACGGTGACCGAGAGCCGCATGGCCATCGCCATGGCCCAGGCCGGCGGCATGGGGGTGATCCACAAGAACCTAGACATTCTCGTCCAGGCCGAGCACGTCCGCGCGGTGAAGAGTTTCGAGAGCGGCATGGTGGTGAACCCCATCACCATCGGCCCCGAGGCGACGCTGGCCGATGCGCTGGCGTTGATGCAGTCCAACCACATCTCCGGCATTCCGGTGGTCGAGAACGGCGGCGTGGGCGGCCGCAGGATCGGCAAGCTCGTCGGCATTCTCACCAACCGCGACGTGCGCTTCGCCAACAATCCGCGCCAGCGCATCGCCGAACTGATGACGCACGAGCGGCTGGTAACGGTGCGCGACGGGGTGAGCAGGGACGAGGCCAAGCGCCTGCTGCACGCCCATCGCATCGAAAAGCTGCTGGTCACCGACGACGAGGGGCGCTGCGTCGGGCTGATCACGGTCAAGGACATCGAGAAGGCCCAGCTCAACCCGCATGCGGTCAAGGACGCGCAGGGCCGGCTTCGCGTTGCCGCAGCCACCGGCGTCGGCGATGCCGGCTTCGAGCGCTCGCTGGCGCTGATCGACGCGGGCGTCGACCTGCTGGTGATCGACACGGCGCATGGGCACTCGACCGGCGTGCTGAAATCGGTGGAGCGGGTGAAGCGCGAGAGCAATTCTACCCGCATCGTCGCCGGCAACGTCGCGACCGCCGAAGCCACGCGGGCGCTGATCGATGCCGGGGCGGATTCGGTGAAGGTCGGCATCGGCCCGGGCTCGATCTGCACCACGCGCATCGTCGCCGGCGTCGGCGTGCCGCAGCTGGCGGCGGTGATGGCCTGCGCGGAGGAGGCCGACAAGCAGGGCATCCCGGTGATCGCCGATGGCGGCATCAAGTTCTCGGGCGACCTCGCGAAGGCCCTTGCCGGCGGCGCGTCCTGCGCCATGGTGGGCTCGCTCCTCGCCGGCACCGACGAGAGCCCGGGCGAGGTCTACCTCTACCAGGGCCGCTCCTATAAGTCGTATC
>NZ_JAQGJL010000272.1 GCF_028290645.1 Devosia sp.
GGTGGTCGCGCAAGTGGCTATTGCGGTCCACACAGCCTCGATGCGACGATCCAGCTCGTCCAGGGTTTGGGGAAGTGAGATGACCTTTGCAACCTGCGGGAAATAGGTGTTGGTTGCGCTCCTGATCAGCAGACGCAGGTCATGGGTGCACCCGTTCGGGTCCCGGTCGCCGATCCAAGGCCGCTCACCTCGGCAGGGCCCAAGTCGACCTTTCTGGAAGAGTTGTTCCAGTGAGAGCGAGGCTCCACAGTCACAGACAATGCGAGTATCGCGCGGATCGGCGCTGGTGCCCCCGTCCTCTAACCACATCTGCTCACGGCATTGCCCGGCCTGAGCCTCCGGGCCGTCCCGGCCGTTCTGGTGGAGGATACGACGCCAGTCGATGTCTTGAAGGTGCCCATCCTCGCAGCCACACACGAAACGGATCGGTGAAGCCTTGCGACGCTTGCCATCGTCCCCCCGGTGTTCCAAGCGACGCGGCGGGTCCAGGTCCTGGAACCGCACCAATCGCCGGCGATGAGGTGGATCGCCTGCGATAGCGTCACAGACGAACCAGAGGGGAAATACAGTGGCTTTGACGCCAGGAGGAATTCGCTTGGGATCGTTGGGATCGATCGGCGGAGTCCTCAGCTCCGGAGGATGATCCGCGACGAGGCGCCCGTCCTGATCGGCTAGTCGCTGGAAGAGAAGTCGCGAAAGCCGCGGCTCGTTGATCGACTGGAACGTGCCAGCTCCAAACATCTCCCAGTCGTCGATGCTGCGCACCAGAACCGATCGCTCGGGCAGATCGAGCATCGCGCCGGGACCATAGAGCCCGACGATTTGCCCGAGCCGAACCTTGTCATGAGCCATATGCGTCCCCGTTTCGTCGTTGCTAGTTGCCCGAAAGGGGCTGTCCATATGGGTCTGTGATCTTCAGGGCCGAGACGTGTTCGACGTCTCTCATCGATCGTCCGGCAGTGAAGCGGCGATAGCGCGGATCGAGGGTATTGAGCAGCGGATCGAGGGGATCGTGCAGCAGCGCCTTCTGCTTAGGATAGCCATAGTAGAGCGTTTCCGCGTTTGCCCTGTGATCGTTGGCAAGGAAGTCCCAGTCGTCGAGGATCGTCTCAATCGCGGCGGTCAGTGCCACGTGACCGCCGGTTACCGCGCCAGCCGGGGCCCGATCGACGAACGTCTTAATGATCTCGGCACGGAGGTTCGGATAGCTGGCGATTTCGGCAGCTGTCGGCTCCTGTGACAGCTCGGGCTGGACGTGACGAGCAATCGCGACGATCACTGCTGCGAGGGCGCGGTCCAGGGCCCTGGCGGCCCACGGGGTCACACTCGTGGCCTCGACCGCGCGATAGAAGCAGGCGTGAAAGTAGCGAAAACCCTCGTAGTGGAGCCGGTCGCGGGGCTTATGAGCATTCAGCAGCGCTAGCACCAGGCCGGGCTTGGTTGGCAAGCGCCCCACCCGGCTCGTGGCCTGGATGTACTCGGACGTGCCTTTGGGCTGCCCCTGGACCACCATAAACCCCAGTCTTCCTATATCGAGGCCGACGGAGATCATGTTCGTTGCTAGCGCCACGTCGACGCCGTTCCTTGGGTCGGCACAGGGTATGGCCAAAGCATCCTTGGCGGCTGCGACTTTGTCGGTGCTCTCTCGGGAGGTGAGTTCCAACACCTCCCTCAAACGACGATCGGCGAACGGCTGATCCGAGGGTGAAATTCTGCGGCGTTCGGTGCCATAGGAGCCTAGTCGTGCCCTCACCTCATCCTCGACGATGCGTCGTGCGCCGCCGAGTTCGCGCAGCGCATTGAAGTAGCAGAGCGCGGTCAGGTAGGGGTCGGCATCGACCCCGGCCTGCGCCTCTTTCTCGGCCGCCGCGAGCAGGGTCGTGAGCGCGCGCAGGAAGATCAGCTTTGGCCCCTTGCCTGGCGCCGCAAGGCCAAGATAGAGCCGTGCCGGCGTTTGGGTGGAAGGCACAGTAAGGGCGAAGAAACTGTCCCTGCGGTTCGGTCCCGGTGGGGGAAAAATGGCTGTCTTCTTGCGATCGAATAACGCCTCGATCTGCGAACTGGCACGGCGAACCGTGGCGGTACTCGCGACAATCTTCGGTCTGATCCGATGCTCGCCCCTATTTCGAGTGGAGAGCCGGTCGAGCGCGACCTCGTAGAGCGCTGCAACAGTCCCAAGGGGACCGCTGATCAGGTGCAGCTCGTCTTGGATAATCAGCTCCGGCGGCGCGAGGGAGTTGCCATTGTGCAGTGGCGTTCCATCACCTCTCGGATCAGCGGCACCGTAGAACCCCCAGTTGTCCATCCGGTCAACGTGCCCGAAGAAGGCGCCGGCCTCCGCCAACCACGGAAGCCCAGCGAACTTGTCCACGGTGGCGATGACGAAAGCGGGAAGGCGCCGATAGATCACCTCGTCAACGGTGAGAATTGGCAGCGCTCGATTGCCTGTGAACGCGCAGGTCGGGTTAGCACATCGGATTTCCATATTCTGCGGCGCCCTGGCGCTCGGAACACACGCGAAACTATCCGGCACGAACGGTTCGCCGCACCAAGGGCACGCCTTGATTGGAGCGGGCGCCTCCCTGCCCGTGCTACGAAAGCGGCGCACTCGAGCAACCGCTGTGTCCTTCCGTCCATCTCCCGTCTTGCCGAGCCGGTTCGGCGAAGCCGCGGAACCGACCCACAAGCCGATTTCTATGGGCCACTCCCCGAGCATGCGTTTGCCGTTGTCCTTCCATGCTTGCTCCTCGCGCATTAGCTCTAGGGCACAAACAACACCAGCGGCACGGGACAGCTGATCCAGCGTCAAGAGGCGCAACGTGTAGCGCATCAACACGGCCATGCCCGCTCCCAGGACACCGCTATTGGTCAGCCGTCGATGTGCAATCGTCCAAGCCGAAAGGCCAAGATAGGCCTCGGTCTTGCCACCGCCGGTTGGGAAAAAGAGGAGGTCAACAATCTCCCGTTCCGGGCTCAGTTCGTCCTGCAGCCCGGGAAGGTTGAGAAGTATGAATGCCAACTGAAAGGGCCGCCACTTCGGCCGCTGCTGAGTAGCAGGGTCTCCGTTGGGCCCGGCGTTGCGCTGGCGGGCGGCGCGAGCTACGGCCTCGTTCATCGCTTTGAAGGCAAGGCGGGAGAAACGATCGCGCTCAAGTAGGGCGATGCCGGCGGCGATACGGCCACGCGCCTCGCGGGCGGCGCCGATGAGGCGGTCCGCCGTGTTCCGCCGTGGCTGTCCGGCTATGGAGCCAATGACTGTCTGTTGCGCGGAAATCCACACCTCATAGAGTGCCGGCAGCTGCGCAAGACCTGCGGCGAGGCTGGTCGGAGCATCCGCGAGGTCGGCGAGCGTTTCCATTTCGAATTCGACACCCGCGATCTTCTCATTCGGCTCAACTCGCTCGACCTCGGCTGACGGCAGAAAGTCTGTGTGAGCCGCCCTGACGATCCCGTCCTTATCCGCTTGCCAGCCGGCCGACGTGTTGGTGCCTCGGGCATGCTCGACAACGTCGGCATAATGCAGGTCTGCGAGAGCAGCATCCCTATCCTGAGAGCCATAGCCCGTCATGTCGGCGCGAGGGTAAATGCCCTGGGCACAGCGAACCTCGAGCCGGACTTGGAAGGCATACGTGAGGTCGACAAAGCGTCGGCGCGTGGGTGGCCTGCGATTGACGACCATAACCGTCAGTGCACGCAGTTGCCGAACGGTGCCATCGGGTTCCGCAACAGCATACTGCCGAGCATGGGCCTCGATTGAAAGCGCCCCGAGTGGTCGCTGGTCGCCTGCGGAGTTGGGCACGGTCACAGATTGACCGCGCCCGTCGGGGACGGCGATCGTAAGCGTCTCTCGGTGTGGCTTACGCTGCCACTGGACATTTCGATACGCGGGGTCGAACTGGGTGGTCTCGTCGAGTAGCACCTCGGGTGGGAGTGGTGGCACTGTCACGTAATCCCCCCAGCTGAGTGTCACCTCAACTTGCCGCCCGGAGGC
Source organism: Devosia sp. (assembly GCF_028290645.1). Classification (GTDB taxonomy): domain Bacteria; phylum Pseudomonadota; class Alphaproteobacteria; order Rhizobiales; family Devosiaceae; genus Devosia_A. The sequence continues at coordinate 3,992 of NZ_JAQGJL010000272.1, forward strand.
ATCGACCAGCACTGTCAAACCGAAGGAAGACGGCGCTCGGCTCTTTCGCGCCGCGGGAGTGTCGTCAGGCGCATCGTCAGCAGCCCGCCCGCCGCCTCCCTCGGGGTCGCCCGCATCCTCTTCACCTAGGAGCGGATCACCCTCATCCTCCACGGCAACTTCATCCTTCTCGTCCTCCGGAGCAGGAGCAATGAAGCCGGTGAGGTACCAGCGGGACGGGTTCTCCTTCAGACGCTCATCGAACAAGTCGGCATCCAGAGGCCCCGGGCCGATGAGATCGCGACGAAAGATATCGAGGATGCGGGAACGGACAGGCTCGGACGTGGTCGGTGCGCTGGGCATCACTAAGCCTTCGGTTGCTCTGTTGCTTCGTTGTAGTCACTAGCTCTGGACGTCAATTCGGTCTCGCGGCCGCAGGTCGGCGATCTCGATCGCGGTCTTGGAGGCGAGATCAAGCAGGCTCTCGTATACGTTTAGGTCTAGGGCGGGACCGTAGTCGTTTGCGAACCGATGCCCGACCCGCTCGGCGAAGTCCTTGGTCTTTTCCGGCTTCAGGAACAGGTGTTCCTCTGGGGGCCAGAGGAACGGAAGGTACGTAACTATGGTCCATTTCGCCCCGTCGTGAGGTTTTAGCGCGTTCTGCATGCCACGCAGAGCGACCTTCCCCTCTCCCAGGGCGAACCGGGCGGCTGCTCGAACGAAGTCGTCACCATTGGGGCCACGCAGTGTGTCCCGAACTCTTACCTTTTCGAACACCGAGAGCATGTTCGTCTGATAGGCGGACAATACGGCTTCGGTGAAGCCTGACCCGGTCGCCGCCTGCTCAAGGGGTGCTCCAGCTTCCAGCTTGTTCTTGAGAGCGACCTTGTAATCACGTTCGTCGCCAGTGTAGCCGGCCGACTGAAAACCATTCGGGAAGAACTTCAAGAACCGGGCGCGCGCGCCGGCGAAGCCGAAGTAGTGGGGGTTTGCCTTCCCGGCCTCGTCGTGCAGGCGCCGCCAGACGTCATCAGCGTCGGCTCCCGCAAGACAGACTTTCCCATCGGCCAGACCAAAGAACTGGCCGTCCTTACGCACAAGCCGTAGGTCGAGCTTGCCAAGTTTCCCGCTGCGGATCGTCTCGGCCTTGCTCATTTATTCACCCACTTTGCCGTCAGCCTCGCCGCTTTGCGTTCCTCAAATTGCAGCCGCCATTGGCCGTCGAGGGTCCACCAAGAGGTTTCGGCCGAAGTCCGTCCCCGTACCAAGACGAATTCGTGGATGTCCGGCTTGCCGAGCGCGTCCGTTACGATGGCGATCCGGTAGTGCTTTTCCGGCTTCCGAAGGCGCTGATAGCGACTCAGACAATCAAACTCATTTACTGACAGATCAGCGACAACATCCCCACCGGACCGACCCTTGACCTCGACATGCAACATCTCGTCGCCGCGGGTTGCCGCTAGATCGTAGCCGAGATTGTCCTTCTCCACCGAATGGACGGTGAACCCTAAACCTTCCAAATGGAGGCCTACGGACTTCACCGCAGCTACCTCGATCTGACGGCGCCTCTCGACATCAGCCTGCCAGCCCGAACGCCCGGTTTTCTTGCCCTTGCCGTTCGAAGCTTTGACAGCCGGCGAACTCCTCAGGTCGATGTCCCGGAGTATTTCGATGAGCCGCCTTAGGGCTTGTGACTTCGGCTTGGGGTAGAAGACCTTCTGTTGTCCGGGCCATGACTCGCTACCGCGACGCTGACGGGCGAGCACGAAGATCGGCCTCGCGTCAGGCGGGAGCAGCACGCAGTTTGCTGCTTCGGCCGTACAACGATAGCCTGCAATCTCGGTACCGATCTTGCGGCGGCGCGCGGGCGCGCCGGTTGGTTCCTGATCGTACCGATACACCTTCGCATCACGCCAGATGCCAACCACCGCGCGCCCACCTTGCTCCGGATGTGGCGCGGTCCACACAACCGTCACACCTTCCAGCACTTCGGTTTTCTTCGGGACAGGGAAGTGATCCTCGAAATGCAAAGTCCCAGTGGGCGGGACGTACCCATAGTATTGACCGTCGATGTCGCGGAAGTTGTACATTTCATGGCCATAGCCATGTTCGACTGCGAACTTGAAGCCGCCGGCGCTCAAGCTCGCGCGGTCACCATCATATTTGTCCATCCAAGCCGTATGAAAGACGATGATATCAGCCACGATCCTCGTCCTCTTGATCATCTGATTGATCGTCGATCCTCATTGCGCCAGTTGCGACGCCGAGGCGGAGTTCTTCGGCGTGGCGTTCGGCGTTGAGGGCGAGGAGGCGGGCGAGAACCTCGTCGCGGAAGGCGGATGGCCAAAATCGGCGACCCTGGAAGGTGTGGTCATCCTCATTGGCCTTGTCGAGGATAATCGGCTCGGCGCGCGCAGCTAGATCATCCCAGCCATAGGCGCCGAGCACCACGCAATCCATCCTGGCGTGCAGTTCGAGCAGGCGAGCGATGTCCTCGGCGCGTTCGTCAGAATCGTGGAAACGATTGTAGGTTTTTGTCATTCCCTCGCTGCGAGCGACCATTAGCGCAGCGCGATGGTCGTGATAGGTGCGGCCAGCGTCGCCCATCGCTGCTGAGGTTGCGAAGCCTTCGGGAAACGGGAAGGTCTGGAAGGAGTCGGAAGGGGTATAGCTGAGGTCGTCTTTCATGGTCGACGCGAAGAAGCGCGCCCAAATTTCATGCACTCGCGACTGTATCAAGCAAAACATCGCGTCTGACGCGGTCGCCAGAACAACCAACTTCTGATCAAACACGAGCTGCGTAGGAAGCCATGATACGGCCAAGTGCGGCGAGGTTTGCGTGATTGCCACTACTCGCGGCAATCCTTGGACGGCTGCGTAGAGCCCCGGTTGCCGGTCGCCAAAGCGCCACCATCGCTTTTTTCGGGCGGGACGGTTGTCCTGATCCCGCTTTGGCTTCACGAACCTTTCGACAATAGAGAGCAACTCCGGCCAGTCGGCAGCAACCCAATCCGGATAGTCCAGCGGCACGATACCTTCCCTGATGCATGCAAGCCGGCCTTCTTCGTTCATCGCCGCCCATGGTCGTCCACTTTCCTGACGCTTCAGCGGCGCCGCCGCGAAATCGATGATCCAGCGGCGGTTTAAATGGCGCGGATCGTTGCTGAATTCCTCTCCGCCGATATAGGGAAAGATGCGTTCCCGATTGTGCGGATTTGCACTAACGAGCTTTTGCATATCGTCGAGCGACAGTGACCTTCCCTTTCGAGCCGTTTCATCGTCAAACGTGAATCCGGCGCCGAGGATCACAGAGCCCTTAAAAGCTATCTTCGAATTTGCAAAAAGCCGCTCCGGCGAAGCGTCGAAGTGTCCCTCGACGAGGTACGCGGATATGCGTTTGACTGGCCGGTGATCGATAAGCAGCCGCTTTGCATTACCCTTCGCAATGTGAACAACGCACACCACAACCGCCGCCTCGCCCGGCCACCGCATGCGTCTGTTGGCCCGGAAGATCGTTCCTCCCGCAGCAAGGATGGCGGTCAGACCGGTTTCGCGCGTGTCGCCTTGGCGGATTGTATTAGTCGAGATTAGACCAAACACGCCGTCACGCCGGATTATGTCGAAGGCCCGCCGAAAGAAATGCGAAACCAAATCGGCGTTGCCATGGGCGTGTTGATGCAGGGTTTGCAGCCAGTCGATATATCCCTTCCTATTGCTCTTGCTTGTTGTGACCATTCCGGCAAAGGGTGGGTTTCCAACGATGACATCGAAGCCTGGATTTTCGCGTCCGAACACCTCCGGAAACTCGACCGCCCAGTGGAACGGAAACAGCGGGTGCTCGCCCGTACGCAGGCTCGCCGCGGCGCCGCGCAGCTCGTCCCACTTTGCCTCTCCGATACCCGAGACCCAGCTCTCGATGGTGGCGCGTCGTCTATCGCGCGCTTTCGCGCTGTCCTCGGCGAAGAAGGCGGAGATGACCGCGTCGCCCAGCAATCGCACCAACTCGACGCTCTCTTCGATATGCCTGTGCTTCTGTTCCAGCACGACGAGCTTGGTGTCGTCCGGCGCTGACTGTATTTCGGCACGCGACTTCGTCGCCTCAGCCGCGCGATCCGCCACAAACCTCTCGAAAAGAGGCAGGCCAGGCTTCGATGTATCCCATTGCATCGCCGCAATCTGCGCGGCGTCGAGACCAACGAGGCTGTCGCCGCATTTCAGCGCATGATCAACGAAAGTGAATTCATGGTCCCTTGCCAGCGTCGCCAACCACAGCGACAGCTTCGCGAGATCGACCGCGCGCGGGTTCTTGTCGACGCCGTATAGGCAACGCTGTGCCACCAAACGCTTTGCATGCAGCAGCTCATCCTCGTCGGGTGGGATTGCCGGGCGCGTCAATGGCCACCGCACCCAAGCCTTGACCAAGCGCTCGCCCAGCGCTCGGCAGGCCTCGACCAGGAAGGCGCCTGAGCCCATCGCGGGATCGCAGACCTTCAGCTCGAGGATTTGTTCCGGACGCACATCCGGGCCAAGGAGCTCGAAAGCCGGCTCAAGCGCATATTCAACGATGGGCGCGGTGAGGGAACGTGGGGTGTAGTGGCTGCCGGTGCGTCGCCTTTCGTCTGTCGGTTGCAGGAGCGGTGTACCTGGCGGCGATACCTCGCCACCGGGGGAGCCACGCTCGTCCACGATCGGCCGTAGTGCCGCGATTGTTGCCGCCTCATCCCCTGCTGCCGTCAGCGGCTTCGCCACCTTGTCGCCGAGGGCGTTGCGGCTCGCCTCTTCCTTCAGGAACTTGACCCGCTCCGATCCCTTTGTTGCCGCCAGCGCCGCGACGTCGACGTACACCGGCGTACGATCGTTCTTGCCAGCGCGTATGGCCAGTGCCGGGCCTGACCGCGTCTCGATGGTGAAGCCCATCACCGTCTCGTAGACGCTGCCGATCTGCTCAACATCGAGAGTGCGATAGGACAGCTTCTCGCCATCAAGCGTCAGCAGCCCATCAAGGATGCGTAGGATAGTGCCGTCTGAAACTGGAGCGGGTGACGGGCGGTCTCCAGCGGCGTCCTGCCCATGCAGGAACGGGAACTCCGCCGGGTCAAAGAGCTTGCCGCCGCGTCCCTTGATCCAGCCGGTGTTGTCGCCTTTATACACGAGGCGGAAAAGGGCAAGGAGTTGCGGCCACGCGCCCCGCCGCTCGTCCATCGTGTCGAGATAGTGCGCGGCGTTGTCGAGCAGCCGCGCATGGAGTGCTCGTACGCCATAGCCCTGATCATAAATGGCCCGGGCGTCCGCGTCGGTGCGGGAGGGGATCAGGTCACGATCCTCGGCGTAGAGTAGAAAGACCAGCCGCAGCAATACCGTCAGCAGTCCGTCGTAGAGATGATCCTGCCGGGTCGCTGCCAGCGCCTCGATGCGCTGGCGGTCCGCGGCATGGAGCCCGCGGAGCAAATCATGCAACGCGCCGAGAACCTGCCCGGCCAGCTTGGTCGAGACTTCGGCCTGGGCGTCTCGACTGGCCTTCAGCAACGCTAGCAGGCGGTGTTCGGGGGCGGCGTTGTGTAATTGAAAGGACGAGAGCAGAAGTTTGAGACCGCCTAGCATCGGCCGGCCACCAACCTCGCCGAGTGAGCGCAGCGGGAACGCCAGCCAGCCGCTAGTCTCCCCTCGTGGAGCATAGATAAAGCGTAGCTCTTCGTCAGTCACGAGGATGCCGGCCGGTACGCCCTTCTCTCGTAGCAGGCGCTCTAGCCGTTGGTGCGGCGTTGCCTCCCATCCCTGAAGAGCACCGCGGGCGTCTGGCGGTATCCCGCGAGCCTCGACCGCAACCAGCAGCTGCCAACCACCGCCGGGCTGGCAAACTGCCCAGGTCGGGGCAATATCGATGTCGCTTTCCTCAATCCTAAGCGACAGCTCGTGCGGCATAGGCGCGCCGCCATTAGTGCCCGCCACCTGTGCCGGCCGCCAGCCGAGAATTTGGTTGAAGAATGCCCAGGTATCGGCCAGAGCCGGTTCCCCTTCGTCCCCCGACAGCAGCGCCTTGACTTCGTCGCTGTCGAACCTGGTCTGCTCTGCCGGGTTTTGCCCGCGGTCCGCCAGCACGACAGGCGACACGACGAGACCGACGGGCTGGACGTGGCCAAGCCATTCAACGTTGGGGTCCGTCGCCATCTAGTTCCCCTCCGGCCAGAGGTAGACCAAGCCGATGGTCTCAAGCCGATCTGCAACGACCGTGTAGCCGTTGCGCACCCGCTCCGGCTCCTGCTCAATGTCGACGGCCAGCCGGTCGAGCTTCGTCTGCCAGTGCCGACGATCGCGCCGTCGCTGCTCCGCCTCGGCGGCGAGTTCGGGCAGGAATGACAGCTGCTGGTCATCCGGTTCGGCATTGGCTTTCGCGATGCGCTGCCGCTGCTCCTCAAGCAGTCTGCGCAGGGAGTTGGCTTCGGCTTCACCAATGCCGGCCAAGTTCCGACCCGCCTCGTTCTTGTTCTTCTCAGCGCGAGCACGAAGCTCGGGTTCGAGGTCAGCAGCATCCTGCGCCGCCCAACGCCGAATGCGCCCTATGATTTGCTCCGGGGGCGAAGAGGGGTTTTGCAGGGCCTGCTGAAGCTGCGTGAGTGTGGCGTCCTCTCGAGTGGCGCCGAAGGGGCGCAGTGGCGCGGTGCCGCGCCCGGCCTCGGTCCATGCCGCGGTCACAAGGATGATCTCCTCGTGCAGGCGGGTAGCTCCCGGTCCGTAGAGGGCGAGGCGGCCCAGCAAGACGACACGCGGCTGCGCTCCCGGCCCGCGGATGACGCAAGCCCGTGAAAGGCCCGTTGAGAAGCCCTGGCTCACGAAGCGTGACAAGAGGCGCCGGACCAGTCGGTGCTCAAGATGGACCTGGACGACGCCCTCCGCGTCGGCGCCCTCTTTGGTGGTAGCGGGCTTGAACGACACTTGCCTTAGCGGCACTCCCGAACGCCAATCCATGAGGCGTTCGGACTTCTTGCGCCGCCGGAGCCGCAGATCATCCAATGCGTCTTGCCAGCCACCAATGGCAAATGCGGGGTCAGCGGGGTCCAGGCGAAACAGGGGCGTGCCATTGACGTCACCGACCCGAGCCGCGTCCAACGACGTCCCTACCCGCGACAGGGCAGTAGCAACCACCGCCTGAAGTTCGTCCGTCTCCACACCAACCCGTTCCCGCGAGCGCTCTAGTGTGGCGCGCAGATCGTCGAGTTCCTTTGCTTGACGCGCCCTGCGTGCCTCGGTCTCATCGTCCATTTCTTGGACGGCAATGTGCTCGAGGCCCTCGTCCTGACCTCCTTCGATCTCCTGAGCCTGCGCTCGCGGCCGCCAGATGCCTTCATGCTCAAGTCTATCGGATAGCCTGTTGGCGATGACCTGTCCGGCTGACCCGAGCTGTTGTCGGATCAACTCCGTCTTGCGCACTAGAGCCTGCAATACGACGTCTTCGGGTCGCTGCTCATAGAGGAAGTAGCGGCACCAGACTTCTTTGGCCGGTTGTAGCTTGCGGTCGATACGGCCGTTTCGCTGTTCGAGACGGGCCGGGTTCCACGGCAGGTCGAAATGTATGAGATCGTGGCACCGCATTTGCAGGTTGATGCCTTCGCGCGCGGCGTCAGTGCAGATGAGAATGCGGAGCGGATCGCCGGCCGGGTCAGAATTGAAGCGACGCTTCAGCTCCTCGCGGCGGTCCGTGGACGTCGAGCCCGTGAAGATGGCGATACGAGTATCGGCATCCAGGTCGTCCAGCGCTTCTGCAAGACGCCTCTCCAGCCAGCGGCGAGTGTCTTCGTATTCCGTGAAGATGACGAGGCGGCGATTGTTCCAGTGCCCGTCTGGGGCGAGATTGACCCGAACCCACTCCACCAGTTTTCGCACACGCGCATCGGGTCGTATTGCGCACTTGCGGGCAAGTTCGAGCATCTCGTCAACCAACCCGATGTCAGAGACGCTGGAGGCGAGCATCCCTGCCGTCTCCGCCGCCTGATCCTCTTCGGCCTGCAGAAGATCGGCGGCTGTAGTTTCATCCTGGGCTTCGTCCTCAGTTTCGACCGCGCCCTCGACGAAGGAAGTCGCCGCGTCTTCCAGCCCTCCTCCGTCACCACGCAGAAGTCCCCGGCGATGTACCTCCAACGTCTTCGCAAAAGCTGCAATCGAAGACAGCAATCGCTGCTGCAGTCCTACAAATCCAAGTCGTGCAAACCCGGCCAGTCGGGGTGGCAATTCTGCCGCGCGGGCCCGCACCGCCTCGCCATAGGCCGCCAGCATGAGGGACAACTGCAGTTCTGGGGCATCGCCCGAAAGGCCGGAAATGACAATCGGCTCGACCCGTCGAACAGGAAAGGTCTCCCCGAAGTATCGCAGGTCGGACTTCAGCCGCCTCACCATGATCGCGTCGAGGTCCCGGGGGCGCACGGGGACGCCTCTCGTGAAGCGCTGCGGGTCGAGAATTTCGAGCAGAGCAGAGAAAGAATTTGAGTGGCCGTTGTGCGGCGTTGCCGACAGGAACAAGCGGTGTTCGAACCGATCAGCAAGCCCCCGTACGGCGCGCGTGAACTGGCTGTCAATTGCGTACCGGGAGCCGCTCGCCGGGGCGGCGTGATGAGCCTCGTCGAGGATGAGCAACGCGCGCGGCCGGAACGCACCGAGCATATCCCGCAGGCCACCGACGTAGGTCTCATCCACCAAGAGCGAATGCGAGATTATGAAGCGGGTGCCGGAGGCCCAAGGGTTTGCTCCGTAACCACGCTCCTGACGAAGCGTCGCCAGATAGTCTCGGTCGATGATGGTAAAGGCCAGGCCGAACTTACTCTCCAGCTCGTCTTTCCATTGCCGAACCATACCCGCAGGGGCCGCGACCAAGGCGAAGTCGACTCGGCGCCGCAGCAGCAGCTCCCTTAGCACCAGGCCCGCTTCAACAGTCTTACCTGCACCGACGTCGTCAGCGATCAGCAGGTTCAC
>NZ_JAQGJL010000284.1 GCF_028290645.1 Devosia sp.
AGTCCCGCTTGGCACCCGCCCGTTCCTGCGGCGCGCGGTGGAAAACGCCTGATCCTAAGTTTCGGGCCCCCCACCCCTGTCCCCTCCCCGTAAGGGGGAGGGAGACGCTGTGGCGGAAATCTTCGTCACCGCAACCACCGGGTTCGCGGTTCCTTCTTCTCCCTCCCCCTTGCGGGGAGGGGTCAGGGGTGGGGTCCACAGCCACCAGCCCGTCAATGTGAGCTTTGAGATGTCGAACGAAATCGTCACCGACGTGGTCATCATCGGCGCGGGCCCCGTGGGCCTGTTCGCCGTGTTCGAGCTGGGGTTGCTTGATGTCAAATGCCACCTCGTCGACATTCTCGACCGGCCGGGCGGGCAGTGCGCCGAGCTCTATCCGGAAAAGCCGATCTACGACATTCCCGGCTTCCCGATGGTCACCGGGCAGGGCCTCGTCGACAACCTGATGCAGCAGATCGCGCCCTTCGGGCCCGAGTTCCATTTCAACCGGATGATCACCGGGCTCGAAAAGCTCGCGGACGGTACCTTCCGTCTGACCACCGATGCCGACGAAGTCTTCCTCTGCAAGGTGGTGGTGGTCGCCGCCGGCGGCGGCTCGTTCCAGGCCAAGCGCCCGCCGGTCGAGGGCATCGAGGCCTACGAGAACAAGTCCGTCTTCTATGCCGTGCGCAAGATGGAGGATTTCCGCGACCAGGACGTGGTGATCGTCGGCGGCGGCGACAGCGCGCTCGACTGGACGCTCAACCTGCAGCCGATCGCCCGCTCGCTGACCCTTGTCCACCGCCGCGACGCCTTCAAGGCCGCGCCAGCCTCGGTGAACAAGATGAAGGAGCTGGTGATGGAGGGAAAGATCAACTTCCTCCTCGGCCAGATCGGCAAGATCGACGGCGCGGACGGTCAGTTGCACCACATCCACATCACCATGGACTCAGGCGACATCCCCGTTCCTGCAACGCGGCTCCTGCCGTTCTTCGGCCTCACCATGAAGCTCGGCCCGGTCGCCGACTGGGGCCTCGAGCTCAACGACAACCTGGTCAGCGTCGATACCGAGAAGTTCGAAAGCTCGATCCCCGGCATTTTCGCCATCGGCGACATCAACGCCTATCCGGGCAAGCTCAAGCTTATCCTCTCGGGCTTCCACGAAGCCGCCCTGATGGCGCAGGCCGCCAAGGCGATCGTCTCGCCGGGCGAGCGGGTGGTGTTCCAGTACACGACGAGCTCCACCAAGCTGCAGAAGAAGCTCGGCGTGGTGTGATTTCGCCATTGCGGGCGGTGGGGTGCGATGCTGCAGTCGTCGCCTCCCTCCCCCTTGAGGGGAGGGAAAGAGGAAGGGGGTGGTGCAGTCGGCACCGTGCCCGCCTCGCGACCCCGACCCCCGGCCCCTCCCCTCAAGGGGGAGGGGAGCGAGGATGACACCGGTGCATTTTTCGAGTAATGCGCACCCGACTTTCGCCAGCACGCAGATAGCGCACCGATGAAAATCCAAGTCACCGACCAGTCCGGCGTCGAACACGAGCTCGAAGGGCTCGATGGCTGGCGGACGATGGAAGTGATCCGGGACTGGGGGCTCAACATCAAGGCCGAGTGCGGCGGCGCCTGTTCCTGCGCCACCTGCCACGTCTATGTCGAGGACGGCTGGCTCGACAAGCTCCCCCCGCCCAGCGACGACGAGGAGGACCTCCTCTATTCGACGCTCGACAAGAAGCCGAACTCGCGCCTCAGCTGCCAGATCCTGTTGTCGGACGAACTGGACGGGATGAAAGTGACCCTCGCCCCGAGCGCGGCAAAGGATTCCGAAGTGGCGTAATGGCAGCGGACAGCGGACGTCCTGAGGTCAAAAAGGACGCCCGCTGCTTATAGTGCTCCCGTTGCGGCGGACCTCGGGAGCATCATCCGGGCTCTTTGGGCCCGTTACTGAATCTGCGCCACCGCGCTTCGGGCGGGGCGCAGCAAACTGCCGTAGACCCAGCCGCTTCGCCCGGTCTCATCGGTGATCAGCACCCAGCCGCGCACGGTGTCGGTGACATTGACCCAGCTTCCGCCCTTGAGGGTGAACACCTGGGGATTGGTCTTCTTCGGCCCCGAGCGAACCCGCACGGCCTCGACCGCGACGGTGTGGGTAAAGGCCGGTGCCGGCGACACTGCCAGGGGAGCTGGCTCTGTGAGGGCGACAGGCGTCACCGGCACCGATTTCGCGACGTTGAGATCATCTGCCTTGGCGACGGGCAGGCGGGCGACATAGCTCGGCTTGCGGTTGGTGGTCTTGACCGGGCTGCTGGCGGCAACCTTGGCCACGGTTTCCGCGGTAAAGCTCAAACCGGCGACGGTGAGCGCCCCGCATCCAAGAATCACTGCCGAGAACAATGCGAACGAACGTAAGGCGCGGGCCAATTTCAGCTCCTTGTGGGGAGACCGGCGACCACCCGGACGGGTTGGCCCTCATGACGGGCCGCCTGGCCACCGTTCTCGCAGCCACATAAAGTTGCGGAGCGTCCAGAGGTTCCGCGGGACGCTGCATTTCAGGCCGATCCGGACTTTGGTCCCTATTCCAGGGCGGTCACTGGCCCTTCCGCCTCGCGATCAGGCGGGCTTGGGCGCCCGCGCGCCGGCCCACTGGTTGACGATCAGCCCGGCCATCACCAGCACCACGCCGACCAGCTGCAGCGGGCTCGGCACGACGTTGCGGATCACCGCATCGAGGATGAAGGCGACGACCGGCGTCACCAACACGAACGGGATCACCGTGGCCGCGCCGAGCGCCACGATGGCCCGGAACCACAGGATGAAGGGCAGGGCGGTCAGCACCACCGCGAGGACGCTCAGGCCCAGCACGCTGGTCCAGTCGAGCGACGCCGGCAAATCGCCGATAACCAGCGCCAGCACCGCGAGCTCGGTGCCGCCGATCAGCAACTGCCAGGCGGTGAAGCTGACCAGCGACATCTCCGCCGGCCGGCCCCAGCGGTTGATCAGGATGCCGCCGAGCGAGCCAGCGACGACGCTCGCCAGCGCCGCGGCGACGCCCAGCATGTCGATCCCCGCGTCACCGCGCAGGATCACCAGCGTCACGCCGACCGCACCGATCAGGATCGAGACAATCTTCATGAGGGTCGGCGGCTGGCTGAGCAGGGCCCAGGCGAGGAGGATGGCGACCAGCGGCCCGAGCGTCTGGAAGGTGCCGGCGACACCGCCCGGCAGGCGGATGGCGGAGATGAAGAGCAGCGCGAAGAACGCCCCGAAATTCAGCGTGCCGAGCGCGATCAGCTTGGGCCAATAGCCCTTGGGCACCCGTTGCCGCGCGATCGCCAGCAGCAGCAGGCCACCCCCCAGCGCCCGCACGGCGCCGATGAAGATCGGATTGTGCGGCAGCATGGTGGTGGTGATGATGTAGGTAAAACCCCACAGGATCGCCGCGAGGAGGGCGGCCAGTTTCAGGTTCATGTCGGGGCCCGGGAATCGAAGGCGGGAAGGGCAGGGTAGGCGGAACGAAGCAAGCTGGAAACCGGCATCGTGCCCCAACTGACTCCCTCCCCGTAAACATGGGGAGGGAGACCCTCATACGGACAGCTGTGTTTTCGTCTCACTCCCCATTCTTAGGGGGAGGCGACAGGGGTGGGGGTCCACAGCCACCGGACTGCGGGGGTCAGCCCATTCATTCCCCATTCAGCCATCCCATCCTACCCACCACCCCGTCGCGGTGGGGCGCTCAGAGGGACGGGAAAATGGATCTCTACACAATCTTCAAGTTTCTGCATGTCGCGGCGGCCATGGCCTGGATCGGCGGCGGCGTGACGCTGTTCGCCATGGGCATGTTCGCGGCCAGCCGCAAGGACGAGGCCGAGATGATGCATGTACTCGGCAGCGTCGGCTTCATGGCCAACCGCTGGTTCGTCCCGGCCTCGCTGGCGACGCTGGTGTTCGGTATCGCCATGGCGACCTTGGGCGGGCTCTGGGGGCAGGCGTGGGTGGTGCTCGGTCTTCTCGGCTTTGCCGCCACCTTCTGCACCGGGCATTTCGTCCTCCGCATCAAGGCGATGGAAGCCGGTGCGCTGATGGGCGAGGACAGGGTATCGGAAGCCGCCGCGGTCGGCCGCAAGCTGATGCAGGTGGCGAAGTTCGACTACGCCATGCTGTTCACGGTGGTCGCCCTCATGGTGTTCAAGCCGGCCTGGACGGATTTCGTGACCCTGGGCCTTGCCGCGGCGGTGCTGCTGGCGGCCGGCTGGTTCTTCCTCGCCGGCGGTTTGCGGCGCGACGAGACCGTCCCTGCCTGAACGAAACCGGCCCGCCTTCGGGCGGGCCGTTTGGTGGGCAGCGTCGCCCTCAGTCCTCGTCTTCGTCGTCCTCATCCTCCTCGTCGTCGTCGAAGTCGGAGTCGATGAGTTCGGCCACTTCCACCGAGCCGCCGTCGACGAGGATGGGGCAGCCTCTGGCGATAGCGATGGCGCCCTCCATGTCCTCGGCCTCGACGATCGAATAGCCGGTTACGGGAACGGCAGGGGCTTCGGAGACGGAGCCGTCGGCCTGTACGGTCCTCGTTGCGCCGACCGGGCTTCCGAGGTCCAGCATTGCATCGCCGGTTTCGTCGAGCCAGTCATTCCAGGCTTCCATCACGGCAGCCTGCGCCTCTTCACCCTCGGGAGTGCCACCGCCATGGTAGGCGAGGAGGTAATTGGGCATCGCTGTTCTCCATCGTTGCCGGCCGCGTGCCGGGGATGAAAAACGGGTAGCCCGCAGATGCGACTCTAGTGTGAAGGCCGTCAGGCAGTTTTGCGCTCGATCTCCTCGAGCGACCGGCGGGGCGTCGCAAAGCGCGCGATCCAGTCGGTGAAGCGCTCGACCCAGATGCCGAGATTGGTCCGGACCCGCTCGTCGGTGATGCTGCCCTCATCGTCGATCGCGCCCGGGCGCGACTGGAAATAGACCTCGGGCGCGCCCATCAGCGCGAGGCCCAGCACCGGCAGGATCGAACGCAGGTGCGCCTGCGCCGCTGCCGTGCCGCTGACCCCGCCCGTCGCCCCGGCGATCGCGCCGGGCTTGCCCGACCAGACGCCGTCGCCATAGGGCCGCGATGGCCAGTCTATGGCGTTCTTGAGCAGGCCCGGGATCGAGCGGTTGTACTCGGGGGTGACGAACAGCACTGCGTCCGCCGCGGCGATCTCGCGCTTCAGCCGGATCACCTCGGCCGGCGGGTCATTCCACAGCGCGTCGTCGTAGAAGGGCAGGTTGCCGATCTCGATGAAGTCGAATTCCAGCTTGCCGGCGGCCAGCTTTTCCAGCGCCTTGGCGAGCTTCAGATTGGAGGAAGTCGGGCGCGTGCTCCCGACGAATACGGCGATCCGATACATCGGCGCCCTTTCGGTTACAAATTGTGACTGAGTGGGGATATGTGCCTTAGGTCGCCCGGTTGCAAGTCAGCACAAGGTTCATGCTGGTATGCGCTGGGCGGGACGCGGGGGGTGGTCGTCTCCCTTCCATTTGTAAGGAGGGATCAAGGGTGGGATGGCCCCGGCCTCGCTGTTGCCGGTGATGAGCCGCAGCAGAGACGGCCCCTCCCGAGCCCTCCCATAAAGGGGGGTGCCGCTGGTGTGTCTGGCACGATCGCGACCGAATCGATGCGCACCTCCCCCTTGTGGGGGAGGTTGGGAGGGGTCCCCCCTGTGTCAGTAGGGCAGGTAACCGGAGGTCTATCAGCCAGGGAGCGGCAGTCACTGGCGGTAGTGCTTTCGTCTCCCTCCCCATATCTAGGGGGAGGGGACAGGGGTGGGGGTCCGGCGGCACACCGCTTGTGATGGCCCGCTACCCCTTCTTCTCCGCATTCAGCACATTCGCCAGCTCCGGAATGAAATCCTTCACCATCGGCTGCTTCACCACGTCGAACGGCAGCGGCCGGACCACACGCATCGCTGCAATCCCCACCCGCACCGTCATCAGCCCGTTGACCACGCCTTCGCCCAGCCGCGCCGACAGCTTCGCCGCCAGCCCCTGGCCGACCAGCTGCTCGACCACGCCATCGGTCAGCACCAGCCCGCCGGTCACCGCCAGATGGGCGAGAATGGCCCCGATCAGCCGCCAGGTGCCGATGAAGCCCGGCCGCGCGCCATAGAGCCGGGCGATGTCGCCGCCCAGCCGCACGCTCTCGAAGATCACGAACGCGATGTCGATCAGCGCCCGCGGCGACACTGCCGTCACCAGCGCCACGCGCCGCGCCGACGCCGCGGTCAGCGCCCGCGCCCGGGCATCGAGCGGCGCCATCAGCAGCCGCTCGCCGAGCCGCACGTGCTCTGCGCCGTCGAAGATATGCCGGGCGTTGGCGTCGAGCTCCTCGCGAGCCCGCGCCAGGTCCGGCCGGCGGGCGTAGATTTCGAGCAGCTCGCGCGTGATCGCCGCGCCGTCCTTGTTGCGGTCGCTGGCCAGCGCCGCGATGGCGGCGTGGCGCAGCTTGTCGAGGGCGCGGAGCCGCATCAGTGGGGCGGCTTCGCGGATGATGATGACCACCAGCGCCACCACCAGTACGGCGAGGACGGCGAGGCCCACCCAGCCGAGCCAGGGCTGCGAGGCGAACAGGTCGGCGATCAGCCGTTCCGCGACAAGGCCCAGCGCCAGCGACACCAGTATCCCGCCGGCAGTCCAGGCCACACGCCCGACCCAGCCGAGCAGGCGCGGTGGCCGCACCGCGTCGTCGAGAGGCACGTCGATTTCGGTGATCGGCTCGATGGTCTCGGGCAGGGCAACGACCTGCGCCGGCTGGAAGGCGCGCGGGCGGCGCGGCTCATCGGCCGCGGCAGTGCCGGTGGAGATCGGGCGAGCAAAAGGCGGTTTCATCTGAGCCAGTCCCCGATCAGGTAATCGAGCGCCCGATCGAAGCGGATATGCGGCAGCACCACGTTGCCCTCGGTATTCTTCTCCAGCCGCTGCGGCGGCTCGAAGCGCATGAACTTGAGCGCGACGGGGCGGCCATCCTCGAACAGTGACTCAGGATGCTCCGGCAAGTCACCGGGGAACAGGGCGATTTCGGATTTGCCGTCGTAGGTGACGCCGTCCAGCACTTCGCCCTTCTGCGGCGTGCCGACGATCACCTCGTGCCGCTCGCCGCCTTCCTCCACCACGCTCTCCCGCGTCGCCCGGATAGCGGCAAGCGCGATCGATTTCGTCGTCGCTCCGGCAAACTTCGCCCGCCGCGCCGCCTGCGCCACCAGCCGGTTCAT
>NZ_JAQGJL010000287.1 GCF_028290645.1 Devosia sp.
GCGGGGGAGGGGGACCGCCAAAGGCGGTGGAGGGGGCGGCCAGGCGCGCGGGTTCGGCCCACCACGCCCCCGTCCTCGCCCATCCCGCTGGCCCCGCGCCCAGGCCTCCTGCATACTCGCCCCCAACCCCTTCGCCACGGCGGCTCCCCATGGGCATATTTCAGCTTCTGTTCGGCTCCCGCGCTCCCACCGAGCCCGAGGACGCTCCGCGTCGCGCCAGCCTCGATGCCCCCGGCGTCATCTATGCCGTCGGCGACGTCCATGGTTGCCTCCGCCAGTTGCTGGCGCTGGAGCGCCAGATCGTCGCCGATGCCGCGCAGTTCGCCGGCCCGAGGACCATCGTCATGCTCGGCGACTACATCGATCGCGGCCCGCAATCGGCCCAGGTGCTCGACCACCTGGTCGCGCAGCCCCCGCCGGGCTTCCGCCGCATCTGCCTTGCCGGCAACCACGAGCTCGAGATGCTGAGCGTGCTGCATGGCGGGCGCAGCCGGTCCTGGCTCGAGTTCGGCGGCAGCGAGACGCTTCGCTCCTACGGCATCGGCGATGATCGCCTGCGCGGCGCCGCGGCGCTGCGGCGGCTGATCGAGGCTCACGTCCCCAACGAGCATGTCGCCTTCCTCGAAAGCCTGCCGGCGCTGCTCGAAACCCCCGGCTTCGTCTTCGTCCACGCCGGGCTTCAGCCGGGCGTCCCCATCGCCGCGCAGACCCTCGAAGACCTGGTCTGGTATCGCGACGATTTCGCCGAAACCTACGAAACCCTTGGCCTCACCGTGGTCCACGGCCACTCCATCCGCGACGAGGTGCTGCTCTCCCCCAACCGCATCGGCGTCGATACCGGCGCCTTCGTCACCGGCCGCCTCAGCGCCGTCCGCCTCGCCCCCGGCCTCCCGCCACAGGTGTTCGAGGCACGCTGAAGGCACGGGCGCCGGCGTCCCAAGCCTGCGCAAGGTCACGAGCGCTGATCGGTAAATGAGGAGGCCGGCCCCCGGGTCATGAAGCGTCGTGCCAAACCCACCCCTCTCCCTCCCCCTAACAGGGGAGGGAAACCCTTCCACCGGCGTCAGCGTTTTCGTCTCCCTCCCCCTCCTTCAGGGGGAGGGGACAGGGGTGGGGGTCCACACCCACCGGGCGACTTTAGGGGACAGGGGTGGAGGCCACACCCACCGGGCGACTTCCAAATACTCGATGTCATCCCAGCGAAAGCTGGGATCCATTTGGCAGCCAGCGCAGGATCAGTGTTAAGTCGCAGCTTTCGCTAGGATGACAGCCGCTCGTGACCTCGTAACCTCGCTCCAAACTTTCGGTTGCCGACGCCGTGCTGCAGTCCCGCACCGCGCCAATGCCGCCACATCTAGTCACTCCAAATACAATTCAGTAACCAGAAATATAGATCCCCCTCTATCCCCTGCCACATAGTTTTCGATGTTGTTAACTCGCCGCCGCTTAGATGCAAAGGTTCAACCGCTGCTCTGGGGCCCAGCCGGTGCGTGTGCTTATCGTCGATGACTCTAGATCGAGCCTGGCCTTTCTCGGCCATGTGATCGGTGCCCTCGAAGGCATCGAGATCGAAAGCTGTCTCCGCCCCACCCAGGCGCTGGCGCTCGCCACCACCACCCAGTTCGATCTCGTCCTCGTCGATCACGTCATGCCCGAAATGGATGGCGTCGAGGTCACCCGGCGGCTGCGCGCCGCCGATGCCTACCGGCTGGTGCCCATCGTCATGGTCACTTCCGACAACAGCCCGGCGCTGCGCGTCCGCGCCATCGCCGCCGGCGCCACCGATTTCGTCAACAAGCCCTTCGATTCGACCGAGTTGCAGGCCCGCGTGCGGAACCTCTTGGCACTCCGCCAGTCGCAGATCGAGCTCGCCGATCGCGCCGCCTGGCTTGCCCGCGAGGTCGAGAGCGCCACCCGCCACCTGGTCGAGCGCGAGGAGGAGATCATCTGGCGCCTCGCCCGCGCCATCGAATATCGCGACGGCGATACCGGCGAGCATGTGTCGCGCGTCGCCCAGGTCTCCTCGATGATCGCCGGCGCCATCGGCCTCACGCCCGAGCGCTGCCGCGTCATCTATCTGGCGGCGCCGCTCCACGATATCGGCAAGATCGGCATCGCCGACGCCATCCTCAGCAAGCCCGGCATGCTCACCCCCGATGAGCTCGAGGTCATGCGCACCCACGTGTCGATCGGCGCGCGCATTCTCGAGCACGGCTCGTCCCAGGTCATCCGCACCGCCGAGCTGATCGCCCAGAGCCACCACGAGCGCTGGGACGGCGCCGGCTACCCCGATCGCCTGTCCGGCACCGATATCCCCATCGAGGCGCGCGTCGTCGCCATCGCCGATGTGTTCGACGCGCTCTGTTCGGTCCGGCCCTACAAGCAGGCCTGGCCGATCGAGGAAGCCCGCCGCGAGATCGTCTCCCTCGCCGGCACCCATTTCGACCCCGCCTGCGTCGCCGCCTTCGAGCTCCGCTGGCCCGAGATCGAAGCCTTGATGACCGGCGCCCCCGAACCGGCCCGCCTCGCCGGCTGAATTCCGGCCCCCAGCCCCAGTCATCATCTGATCCCCGCCGCCCCGGCCGCCGGACGACGCCTTTTCTCGCCCGCCCGATCCGCGCCGCCGCACGCGCCGCCCCCAGACATGCACAGTAATCGCCCCACCGAGGCCCCGCCCGGTGACTCCCGGCAAGCATTCGAGGACTCGCGCCGAGTCACGCGACGACTCCACCCGGTCCCCGCCGCGCCCGCGCAGGATTCGATACTTCGG
This sequence comes from Devosia sp., assembly GCF_028290645.1. Taxonomy (GTDB): domain Bacteria; phylum Pseudomonadota; class Alphaproteobacteria; order Rhizobiales; family Devosiaceae; genus Devosia_A. Next base: position 2,771 of record NZ_JAQGJL010000287.1, read on the forward strand.
TCGCAATACTTGTAATTACTTCAACGCCACAATTACGCCAAATACTGTCAGTCGGTAAGTCAAGATTAACAAATATGGCTGATCATCGTTGTCATAAAAGGCAAACAGCACTTTCCGCGCGGCGCGGGGACTGTTTCCGGCCGTGGCGACAGAACCGTCGCCCGCGTCGGCTGTCGCTCGGCGCCCGCAACAAGACGTCACGTATCGCAGAAGCCATACTGAATCCGGGGCCAGAACGAACCCATGTCGCGACCATCTCCGCACCCGCTCCATCTGAGCGGTGATCTCTCCCTGCGCACCATTTCCAACCTCCACGCCGCGCTCACCGCCGCGCTCGCCGAACACCCGGTCATCGCCCTCGATACCGGCGCGGTCGACAGCATCGACATCGCAGCGCTGCAGGTGCTGGTCGCCGCGACCAAAGCCACCAGCGCCACCGGCCGCACCCTGACCCTCGCCGCCGGCGCCACAACGCCGATGGGCCGCACGCTCATCCGCGCCGGCTTCTTCACCCCCGACGGCCGCCCGCTCGTCGCTTCCCTCAACTCCTGGACCCTCACCCGCGAGGCGGCATGACCAAGACCATCCTCACCATCGACGATTCCGCCTCCATCCGGCAGATGGTCGCCATGACGCTGAAGAGCGCCGGTCTCAAGGTGCTCGAAGCCGGCAACGGGCTCGAGGGCTACACCAAGGCCACCACCGAAACCGTGCATGCTGTCGTCACCGACCTCAACATGCCGGTGATGAACGGCCTCGAGTTTTTGAAGAAATTCCGCCAGCACCCGGCCGGCAAGGGCATCCCGGTGATCCTCCTCACCACCGAGTCCGACGAGGACCTGAAGCGCCAGGCCCGCGAGTCCGGCGCCACTGGCTGGATCGTCAAGCCTTTCAAGCAGGACCAGTTGCTGGCGGTGATCAAGACGGTGGCCGGGCCATGAGCTTTCCCGATCCGGCCGAGACTTTTCGCCAGGAGGCGCGCGAGCTGCTCGAGAAGCTCGAAGCCGGCCTGCTCGACC
>NZ_JAQGJL010000298.1 GCF_028290645.1 Devosia sp.
TCCGCCCCCTCCCCCTTGAGGGGAGGGTTGGGGTGGGGGTTCCGCCCTCTCCGTTCACAGACCCTCCCAGGTGTCCGCTCCCAACAAAATACAACCGGCACAGAGTAGCGCCGCGCCCAACCGCGCACTAAGCTCCCGCCATGAAAACCATCGGCCTCATCGGCGGCATGAGCTGGGAATCGACCGCCCACTACTATGCCATCCTCAACCGCGAGACAGCCGGCCGCCGCGGCGGCCTTCACTCGGCCCCCCTCATCGTCCACTCGCTCGATTTCGCCCCCATCGAGGCGATGCAGCGCGCCGGCGACTGGGCTGGCGCCGGCGACATCCTCGCGGGTATTGCGAAATCCCTCGAAGCCCAGGGCGCGGAAATCATCGGCCTCGCCACCAACACCATGCATATCTGCGCCCCGCAGATCGTCGCGGCGCTCACCGTCCCCTTCGTCCATATCTCCGCGCCCACCGCCGATGCGCTGCTCGCCGACGGTATCGGCCGGGTCGGCCTCCTCGGCACCCGCTTCACCATGGAAAAACGCTTCTATATCGAGGGCCTCGAAGCCCGCGGGCTCGAGGTGCTGGTGCCCGATGTCGGCATCACCAACCTCAACGGCATCATCTACGAGGAGCTTTGCGTCGGCATCGTCCGTGACGAATCCCGCCGCATCTATGTCGAGGCCATCGCCCGGCTGCAGGCCCGCGGTGCCGAGGCGGTGATCCTCGGCTGCACCGAGATCGGGATGCTGATCGACGACAGCGTCAGTCCGCTGCCCACGTACGATACGACGGACCTCCATGCCAGGGCGCTGGTGGCAGCGGCGCTGGCCTAGATGCCCGACGACCCCAAGCGCGGTGACAATGGCGGCCCGCCCTTGGAGCAGCCCCATGAATGGGGCGAGGGTCCGTTCGGCAACTATTTCGAATGGAAGGCCGCGCGGCAGAAGGCGTGGGACGTTCCCTACGACATCGCGGTGATGCGTGCCCGCCGGGCCGAGGCGCTGGGCCTTACCTACGACGAATATGCGCTCGAGATCATGGAGCGCGGACACTACCTGCAGAAAACCGATACCGACCGCATCGCCGAGATCAAGCGCCGGCGCGCCCTGCGCTACTGACCCCTGCCGCCTACGCCGCCCGCCGCAGCCCGGCATCCACCTCGTCGATCCCGTCGCCCTGCGCCTCGGTTTCTTCCCCGAACATGGCACGGACCATCTCGTCGATCTGCCCCACATCCGAGCTAACTACGTCGCCCGCCGCCGGCTGGTCGCTGATCGCCACCGGCCCGCGGGCCAGTTGCCGGATCAACCCGAAGAGGATCACGCAGGCGGCCAGCACGCAGCTCGCCGACAATATTGCGATGGTCCAGCGGCCCCCATCGGCCGCCGCTTCCAGCGTCGCCAGCGGCACGCTCGACACCACCACCCAGCGGCCCTCGCTGCCCCCGACGCTAACCGGGAATGCCGTCTGCCGCACCGCCACGCCGTCAGCCGCCATGCTGTCGGCCTCGCTGGCACCATTGTCCGCAAGCGCCGCCCCGACGATGCCACTCGCCGGATCGGTAGCCCCGAGGCTCTTGCCGATCATCGCCGGATCCGGGTGCGCGACGACGATGCCCGTGGCCGAAACGATGGCGACACGGCCGCTACCGAACGGCTTCACCTCGGCCATCCGCGCGGCAATCTCCTCGGCCGTCGGCTCCCCCCGACTCAGGTCGGTCGAGACCTGGGCCGCGACTTCCCGGGCGGTCTCGGCCTGCAACTGCCGCGCCTCTGCCTCCATGGCGCTGCCGGCCTGCTGTACCAGAAAGCTCAGGGCGACAGTGAGCACCGCTGCGAGGGCAGCACCCCCGAGCATCGCCAGCTTGAAGGATAGAGAACGAACACGCATCCGAGGCGGCTCCTTCGGCCGAAAATTTCTGGCTCAGTGCATTGAAACCGATCAGCCGTTAAATATCCCTCAACCATAACCAGGCGCCGGGACCCTTCCTTCACCGCCGGGGGGTACTCCGCCGGCCTTTGGGGTCTCCCTCCCCCGACCGACCGGGGAAGGGCATGTGGCCCTCGTGCAGTTTCAGAACTCCGACCAGTCCTGGGCCAGCGCGGTATTGCCCTTGCTGAGATAGCTGCGGGCCGCCGCCTTCACCTTCTGCTGCAACGCCTTGACCGTGGAGCCGCGCGGCATCTCGGCCACCGCCATGCCGCCACCCTCCTCGATGGTGAACACATCGACGATCCTGTCGAGTTCGTTCGCCTGCCCCTCGGTCTGCTCGATCGCCGCGTTGGTCTGCTCGACCAGCGCCGCGTTCTGCTGCGTCATCTCGTCGAGCGCCCGCACCGCCGAGCTCACCTCATCTATGGCGCTCGCCTGCTCGCGGCTCGCCGTGGCGATCCCCTCGATCAGCCCGGAACTCTCCCGTGCCGTCTCGCGCATCGAGGCCAGCTTCTGCGCCGCCTCAGCGACAAGCTTCGAGCCCCCGGCGACTTCCGCGCCCGACTGCTCGATCAGCGCCTTCACCTCCGATGACGCGCTCGCCGCCGATTGCGCCAGCCGCCTCACCTCGACCGCCACCACCGCAAAACCCTTACCCGCATCGCCCGCCCGCGCCGCCTCGACCGAGGCATTGAGGGCGAGGAGATTGGTCTGGAAGGCGATGTCGTCGATCATGCCGATGATGTTGGAGATCTTGCCCGACGAGGTGGTGATGCGCTCCATCGCCACGGTCGCCTCCTCCATCACCTCACCGCCCTCGGTCGCCGTCTTGCTCACTTCTCGCGCCTTGCTCGACGCATCGGCGGCGCGCCGGGCGTTTTCGCTGACGGTCGTCGCGAGCTGCTCCATCGAAGCCGACGTCTCCTCGATCGTCGCCGCCTGCTTGGTGGTCCGCTCGCTTAGATCGTTGGCCCCGGACAGGATTTCGCCCGTCGCCGTCTTCAGCGCCCGCGACGTGGTCTGCAGCGAGGTGACGATCTCGGTGATGCGTTCCAGCGAGGCGTTGAACGCCTGCCGCAGCCCCTCGTATTGCCCGCTGAACTGGGTCTCCACCCGTCCGCCCAGGTCGCCGTCGGCCATCCGCATGAACGAGGTCTTGAGCAGTTCGATGATCGCTTCGGAGCGCTTGCGCTCGGTGATGTCGGTGGCGAACTTCACCACCTTCATCGGCTTGCCGGCGGCATCCAGCACCGGGTTGTAGGAGGCCATGATCCAGACCTCCTTGCCGCCCTTGCCGATACGCTTGAACTCCGACGAGATGAACTCGCCGCCGCGTAGCCGGGCCCAGAACTGCTCGTACTCGGCGCTTGCTCCATAGGCCGGCTCGACGAACATCCGGTGGTGCCGGCCCTGGATCTCGTCCAGCCGGTAGCCCATCGCGCCGAGGAAATTCTCGTTGGCGGTGACGATGCTGCCATCGAGATTGAACTCGATCACCGCCTGGGCCCGGCCGATCGCCGCCACCTGCCCCGCCATGTCGGCCGCCCGGTTCTTCTCGGCAGTGATGTCGGCGGCGAACTTGATCACCTTGGACGGCTTTCCCGCCTTGTCGAGGATGGGGTTGTAGGTGGCCTGCAGCCAGATTTCCTTGCCGTCCTTGCCGAAGCGGCGATATTCGCCCGACTGGAACTGCCCGGCGCCCAGCGCCCGCCAGAACTCGGCATATTCCGCCGTCTGCGCCATCGCCGGATCGACGAACATCCGGTGATGCTTGCCCTCGACCTCCGGCAGCGAATAGCCCACGGCCGCGAGAAAATTGGCGTTGGCCGTAATGATGGTGCCGTCGAGACCGAACTCGATCACCGCCTGGCTGCGGTTGATGGCCTCGACCTTGCGGCGATCTTCCAAATGCGAATTGCCGGCAAACCCGGCGAAAATAGAACGTCCCATAATACCTTGCCCCGAACCACTTCTGCGGAAATCGACCGCCGCGATCTCACAGCCGATCCGCCTGAAAAACCTCCAAGCCGGTCGTACGTATTAACGCGCGGTACACCATGAATGTGGGCCTGCCCGGCCCCGTGCCCGGTTACTGTTCGCATACGTACTGATGCGTAATTCGCCCGACCGCGGCACCATGCAAAAAGGGCGCCGTTAGGCGCCCTCCTGCAGAAGTCGATCGGCCGACCTGGCTTAGAACTCGTTCCAGTCGGCGCTGATCGCGGCGTTGCCCTGCGAGAGATAAACCCGCCGAGCCCCGGCTTTGCTGGCCGGCGGCGCGGCGCTTGCCTCGGCAACGGTGAATACATCGACGATGCGGTCGAGCTCGTTGGCCTGCGACTCCGTCTGCTCGATCGCCGCATTGGTCTCCTCGACCAGCGCCGCATTGTGCTGCGTCATCTCGTCGAGCGTCCGCACCGCCACGTTGACCTCCTCGATCGAGGACGCCTGCGCCCGGCTCTCGCTGGCGATGCCCTGCAGCAGCTCGTAGTTGGTGCGCGCTCCATCGAGCATCATGCCCAGTTTCGCCGCCGCCTCGGCCACCAGCCGCGAGCCGCCCGCCACCACCGTGCCGGACTGCTCGATCACCACCTTCACCTCGCTCGAAGCGCTCCCCGCCGACTGCGCCACCCGCCGCACATCCACCGCCACCACCGCAAAACCCTTGCCGGCATCGCCGGCCCGCGCCGCTTCGACCGAGGCATTCAGCGCGAGGAGGTTGGTCTGGAACGCGATATCGTCGATCAACCCGATGATGTTGGAAATCT
>NZ_JAQGJL010000328.1 GCF_028290645.1 Devosia sp.
CGCCGCTCGTTTGGCGGCCGGCCATACCTTGATCGTCTGCGGTGGCCGCGACTATCAAGATCGAGAGCGGGTGTTCGCCGCGCTCGATAAAGCCCATGCACGCACACGCATCGAACTGCTCGTGCACGGCGCCTGCTTGGACAGCAAAACCGGCATGCTGCTGGGCGCCGATCGCTGGGCCGACGAATGGGCGGCCGAGAACGGCGTCAAGGTCGAACGGCATCTGGCGGACTGGGGGATGTGGGGCAAGGCAGCCGGGCCGATGCGGAACAAGCAAATGGCCGAGGCCGGGGCGCACGGGTGCATCGCCTTCCCAGGCGGTGTCGGCACGGCGAACATGTGCGGCCACGCCGCGCGCTTCAAGATTCCCATCTGGAAGCCGTTTGGATGACCTGCCCCATCTGCGAAGCTGCCACCGAGCCCGGCTGGGTCTGCGAGGACCATCCAGGGCTACCGTGGGGTCACGATGGTTGCGGTGCTGCAGGGATGCCCTGTGTCTGCAACCCGCTTGGTGGGGTTGGGTGGTCGAAGGTGTTTGCGGAGGAACGACATGACGAAAACGATTGAGCGGATGGCGCGCGAGAAGCACGCTGCCTACGAGCACTGGTGCAACGTTGGGGCACAGAACACCTACGGCTTGCTGCCGGCAGAAGCAGAGGCGTTGTCGGTCAAGTACGCCCTCGCCGAGGCCGCCATGATCGAAGCTGGCGACAGGCTTCGAGCCTCCATCAACTCACCCGAAGGAGCGAAGCTGTGAGGGCTGCCTTGCTGGTATTTCAGTGCGTGATCTCTCTGGCGGTCCTAGGCAGTTCAATCGCATTGCTCGTGGCGATGGGCCTCAAGCAGCACGCTGCCTACCTGTGCGCGCCGGCTGAATATCTCGTGCTGTATGGCTACATCACCAGCAAGGAATACCGAGCGAGGACCGACAAGATGGACCCAAAACATCCGCCCGCCTGCGCAATGGCACCTGAAGGAGCGAGCCAATCCCCCACCTGAGGGGTGCTGACTGACGAAGATAGGGGTAGCGTCGGCCAGCAACGAAAGTACACATGACCGGCATGGCATGTTTGGCAACATCACGGAAAGCACGCCATGAACTGGACCCGCATCCTCTCAAGCCGCCTGCTGCTGCCGATCACGGCTCCGATCGCGATCCTGTTGATTTTGCCGATCACTCTGGTGGTGATGGTGGTCATGTATGGGAAATGGGAGCCGATGCGTGCCGAAGCTGACGACTCACCAGCGACTGAGCCTATGGTTTCACTTGGGGGTGAGTGACACCTTCGTTGATGTTCAGCCCCGCACCGGCGCCGGGTTGTTCACATCCGCCTGAGCCTTGCCTCGGAACCACGATGCAACGCCAAGGATTGCCCCGATCGACGCCCACGCCTCCATCGGGATCACGGGCGATGGGATATGCGCCAGTGGCAGCACGAAGTAGACGCCGAAGAACGTCGTTCCAAACACGAACCCATTGAACGGTCGCCAGAGCCACGAGGCCCAGTGCTCCGACTTCACCTCGGCCTGCATGGTAGCGTTCACGGCAGTGATCGCCGCCGTGTCCGAGACAAGCTGCGAGACGGCAACCTGCGTCACGAGGGTTTGAAGCTCTACCTGCCGATCCTTCTCAATCTGCGCCAGCTTCACCGCGGCATCGGGATTGATGGTGAGGGCCTGGCTGACGGCGTCCGGTGTCGGAGCGACGCCCAGGACCGATGCCACGATCGAGCCGGCAGCGTTCAACGCGAGGCCGGCCGGGCCGCCTAGAAGCGCCCCAAGGATAGGCGCGGTTTTCCCGACCGCGCCGGCGATGTCTGCCCAGTTCATGTCACCTCCATGAGATTCGACGCGATCCGCCTACACCACCCACGCCCGAAGCTCGGCCAGCTCGGAAGCTCGGCCATGAAGGCCAGTCGTGCGCCGTTGAAACGTGCCAGCAGCCGTGCGGACGGAATCGAGTTGATGGCCTGCAAGGTGGACGGGCCGATCACACCGTCTGGGTTCGTGCCGGCAGCGCGCTGGACCACGCGGATAGATGCGGTAACACCGCTGTTGACTGCCATGTCGAACACGTCGAACTTGATGCCGTCAGGAAGTGCATCGCATCCTGCAGGACCCCAGAAGTCGCGTGCGTAGATCTGCTTCGCACGTTCGAGGGTCATGCCGGCGATGTCCTCGCCAGGGTAGCTGCGCCGGCTGATGCCGTATTTGGTCTCGCCGCCAGGATCGGCGCGACTGTTGATGTAGCCGCCCTCATGGCCGATAAGCCTGTCAAACGCTGTGTCAAAGTCGAAGGTCATTTCTTACCATCCGTCGTGCGCTGAAGTTGCGTGGCTCTGATGACGGCCAACGTCTCGCTCATGTCGTTGACCTTGGCTTGGACTGCCTTGACATCGGTTGCAACCGATGAAATGGCTTCCTTGTTCCTCTGCGACTCCGCGATGGTGTCCGCCTTCACCTGAATCAAGCCGGCGCGGGTTTCCTTCAGCTCGCCGCCGAAGTAATAGATGCCAGTCGCAATGGTGATGATCACGCCGAGAGTGCCGGCATCGAAATTTGGCCGCCATGCGACAAACTTGTGGCGCCGCCGGTCATCAAGCTGTGCTGGGTCGAAGTCGTTCACTGGGGCCTCACTTGATAGCGCCAGGTGGCGTCGGACGTGACTCGGGGTACAGAAACAGCTTGCTCACTGAGCCCCAGTCGCGGCCAGGAACTTTCCACTGCAGCCGGGATACTGGGCCTTTGATCACGATGAAATAGGCTCGGCCGGCATCGAAATCGAGCTTCTGGTACTTCGCCACCGTGATCTCGACCGAGCCGCCAGGGACCATGCGGAACTCGTGCGGGCCGGGCAGCATCGAGACGATCCAGCCCTTCCCGTTGTCGCTCAGTCCGGTGCCAGGGCCAAGCGAGCCGCATGAACCGTTCGCGTGGGCATCTTGCGCCTCTTGGTCGCTGGGTGCCCGCGCTGCCTGAGCGGGCAGGCAGAACATCCAGAGCATGAGCAGGATCGCGCGCATGTCAGTAGAGGGTCAGGTACTTCGTCGTGCCGCGGACCTGACCGAGCAGATAGTCCTTGCAATCGAACTGCGGCCAGTCTCTGTTTCCGAAGGTGCCGCGCCCCTTGCCGTGGCAGCCGTACATCAGGATGTCCTCCCACGTTCCCACGCCGTATCCACCGGCGTTGTCGTGCTGTGCCCAGCCGTTCGCCCAGTCGGCGTGCAGTGTGTAGCCGGCCGGCGGGTTGAGGGTCACCATGTCGGGCTGATACTTCGGCGGATCACTCGACAAGCGAAGGAAGGCCAAGTCGGCTTGGTTCCTGATGACGGTGTGAACATTCAAGATCGGGCTTGCCAGATACACCGGGTAGGCCGGGTCCGTGCACGGGGCGTCCAACCTGCCGTTGAAGGCCTGGCTCGCATCAGGCACCGATGCCATATGGCTGTAATGGTTGGCGCTGTCGAGGTTCACGCCGTCCCAACAGGCGTTGAAGACGATCAAGAAATTCAGTTCGTCGCAGCCGCTAACCCCAGCCCCTTCTGCAGGCGATGGAATGTGATCGAACGTGGAGATGGTGTGGTCGAATCCATAGCACTCGATGCGTGAGATCCCCGGCAGAGCATTCGCCAGCGTGCCACGACCAAAGTTCGGCAGGGTGTTCGTCGCGCTGCCGATAATCATCCGGTGGCCTTTGAGCGGCCAGCTTTCGCCCTCTGCCCCGAACGAGTAGCAGCACTTGTAATAGAAGTTCATCGCGGTCGGGAAATTGACTTCCCCGTCGCGCGCGTGATCGCAGCCGTCGGTCCTTCCGAGCGGGCACTCATAGACCAGCGTTGGAACCCAGTAGCCGGTGCGGTTGATGATCCCGCCGGCGCAGGTGCTGTTGCCAACCTCATCCATCTTGCCGGCGTCGCTGTTCGGCCCTGTCGTCGTGTTGCCGACGAACGCATGCAAGTGCGACTTGCCCGACTGGTGCACGTAGACGATCGGATCGTCGAGGCTCATGTGAGAGAGCGAGCAGGCGATGCGGAAGTTGCCGCCGCTGACGATGTTGTCGGGGTACAGGACTGGCGCATTGCTGGCGTTCACGCAGTCTGTGAGATTGTCGACGCTCGTATCGCAAACGACCTTGACTCGCTCTCCGGAAAAGCCGCCGCGCGGCTCGGGAATGGTCGCCATGTTCACGTAGAACTTGCCTGCCGGCATGATTTCCGACGGCACAACCGAGCCGGGCTTGAGTTGCGCAAAGGTACCGATGCTGAACGAGAACAGCAGTGCGGCGATGAGTGCGTGAAACGCTTTCAATTGGGACCTCCGAAGAACCCGCGGCCAGCCTTGACAACGTTGCGAAAACCGCGCGATCGCTCAGGCATGACAGGCGGTGTCGCGTACCCGAACTGGGGCCGCACATATGGCGATGAGTTGGTCGTCGGCTTGATCTCGAACACGCAGTCACAAGGCGTGCTCGCACAGAAGTCGGCTGTCCACCATCGATGCGCCCCGCTACCGCCATTGAGCACAAGAGGCGTCGCAGTCGCGCTTCCATCGGCAAGAACTGCTGTGACCGTGGCAGACCCGGCGACTTCCATTGCGAAGAGCAGGTGGTTGCGCCACTGGCCGGCATTCATGTGGAAGCGGAAACCCGAGAGCAGGCTCGGGAGCGTCCAGCCGTAGGCGCCGCTGATGCCTGCGTTCTGCCGCGTATCGTTGCGGAGGTCGCCGATACCGTTGTGATCGCGCTCGTCCCATGTCACCACGTTGGCGGACGATCCCGTGATGGACCCACCGCCGTTGATCGTTCCGGTGTCGCTGAACACCTCGATTTCCATCTGTCCGAGGCGCTGGAACTTGTAGACATGCGGCTGGCCGCTGAGCGACCCGCAGAACCACGCGCCGCCCCTGTAGCCGATATGGCTCGTGTCGAACGCAGCGCCGCCCGAGAGCGTGCTCAAGTCAAAGGCCTCCGCCGGATTGACGTAGGTGCGCGGCACGATGCTGACAAAAGGGGTCACAGAGGCCCCCACAGTTCATAGCCGTCAACGGGATCATTTCCGAGGTCCACGAACGTCATCGCCTGGCTGTATTGCGGCATGTACTGCGGGTCCATGTCGTAATTGCCATTGGGCAGCAGGTTGCCCATGAGGATGCGCACGCCGGTGGCTGGGTTCAACAGGATCGGCCCCGACCCGAGCCGCTTGAGCGTGAAGGTCAGCGGGAACGGGTTGGACGAATTGAAGGCGTAGCTGTTGCCGAGCGCCGGAACGAGTGTGCCGGTGCCATTGACGGTCATCGTCACATCGACTGAGCGGCGTGGCAGCAGCAAGGCCACTGGCGTCACCTGATCGATGTTGACGATTGGTCCGCCAAATGCATCGGCATAAGTCAGTGTGCGGCCTGGTGCGTTGACCTGAAGCATGGGAACACGGCCAAATGGCAGCATGCCCAACTCGGTCAGTTTGGTTCGTAGGAGTTTGGTAGCCATGTCGTTGTCTCAGCCGTCGATCAGATAGGTGGTGCCGTCGTCATCCATCAGGTACGTCACCCCGTCGTCGTCAACGATGGCATTGGCCGGCGCAGAGCCATCGTCGGGAGGCAAGGCGTCCGACGACTTGAGAAATACATTTCGGTGGCGGACTCGCATGTCAGGCCGTCTGCAGCGTGACGCCAGTTATGGCGAAGTCACGCGCCCCGCTCATGGATGCGCCGGCAGATGCCTTCTGAATGCTGAAGGTCAACGTCGCTGTCGGAGAAGAGGAACGGAAACTGATCTCGTAATAAAACTCGCTGCTGGGCAACGTGATGTCCGACATGGTCGCGGAGGCGTCCGATAGCGAGGCGTGCAGCACGAAGTTAGAGAAGTTGGCGCCGTAGATGCGAATCTTCCGGGTGAAGCTGTTGACCGCAGGCGCGGTAAACAGCAGGCCCGCCATCGAAGAGTCGGTCCCGACTGCATAGCCGGCGGATGAGATGTAACTCGTCGGACCATAGGTCGATGTGGAGCCGAGGTTCTCCCCCAGATCCCAGCTGAGAGTTGTTGTCAACCCGCCATAGCTGCCAACGTTGGCGCATGAACCGGTGGTCGCCATCCCAATCAACGGGCCGCCAGCAGCCGTATCGCCTGGCTTGTTGGTGAGGCGGTTGATCCCGCCCGCGCCGGAGCTGTTGATGCCAATGCCCAACCAGTCGGCAAAAACCGGGCTTGTGCTGGTATTAATATTGATGTTCGAGGCCGAGAACGTCGTGGCCGACAAGGTGCCCGCTGCCGCAACGTTGTTCGTCACCGCAGTTGCTGCGAAGTTCTGCAGCGGCGTGCCGGTGTCCAGGCTGACGATGCGTGAGCCTGCCGCGGTGTACGAGAGATTGACTGTTTGGCCGTTTGTCACCGCGGCTCCGTCGAACGTCGTGGTCGTCGTGTCCGCCGCGGTCTTGGCGATTGCCGTCGAGGTCCTATTTGCGCCTGCCACGTTGACTACCTTGGTGGTCGCTGCCGGTAGCACGTCATAGATGGCGCGCGAGTACACCTCTACCACCGTGTTCGGTGCGCCGCTCGGAATCGTCGCTGACAAAACCGTGAGCGCGGCGACACCAGCAACCGCCGACATATCGACTGTCGTGCTGCGCCAGGCATCATCGATGCTGTCGTAATCGGCGCTGAAAACCTCGTTCGGGCCGGCCGTCAGCTTGAACCCGGTTGGGGCGATGATCGTGCCCGTCGCCGTGAATGTGGCCGTGCTGCTGTTGCGCAGGTAGTAGCTGTCGCCACCGATCAGACCCGTTGTGCCTGCCGCATTGGTAAACGCCTGCGTGCTCGCGGTAGTGCCTCCGATGATGAGCGGGCGATTCAAGTGCCCAGCTCGCGTCATCGTTGCGCCGGAGGTGAGCGTGGCTTGGCCGGGGTCGGTGACCTTGGTGGCGAGCGCGGCAGCAAGCGGGGCATTCGTCGTCGGCAGATCGGCGGTCGTGCTGTCGCTCAGGGACGAGAACGCCGTGATACCGCCAGCCCCGACCGCAACCAACGATGTCCCATTGGTTTGGTAGATGGTGTAAGGCGCAGAGTTGAGCTGGTACAGCACCGCACTCGCTGCAAGCTGGGCAGCGGTAGGCGCCGCGATCTGGCCGGCGCTCAGGTCGATCATCACCATCGGTACGCGCACATTGGATTGGCTGACAACGTAGGTGCCAATACCAAGCCCATTCAGAACAATGGTGGTGACCGATCCATACGGCCCATAGACCAGCGAGGCGGCGCTGATGTTCGTCTCGAACGTCGGCCTGGTGGCGACGGTGATTTGCAGACGCGCAGAACCGGAGATGGTGACGGTGTCGTACTCGTCCAGGGTGATGGTCGCCACCGTAGAGGCATTGAATGCAGGCATGGGTTACCTTGTTTTAGAACGTGCTGGGTGAGTCATCCGGCGCCGCCAGGATCTGGGGCCGTCCGGTAGGTGCGGTGCGTGGTCAAGGTGATGGTTGTCCCCGACACACTGAGCGAGGTACCTGTAACGTCCGAACCAGCCCCGACATCACTTCCTGTGTACGAAGTGGCATTCGCCACGCTGACCCCATTGATGAATCCAGATGGATTCGCCGTGCTGTATGGGGTGAAGCCCAATGCGCCGGTCACGTCACCACTGGTCAGGGAAACAGCCCCGGTCCGGCCGAATACAGAACTGACGGGCGACGCGCTCAAGTCGTTCGTGAACTGGCTGAGCGCTGTTGGCCGGCCGGTAACACCAGTCCATGGCACCGCGTTTGCATTCGCTGCAGTCCCAGCGCCCGTGATGTAGCCAGCGTTGTTGGTGAACTGGCTGATATTCCCGCTGCCCAAGTAGCCGTTAAATGTCGCACCGACAACGGCCCCGGAAAAATTACCGGCTACAGAATATGTATTCAACCAACGATTGGCTGACGTTCCGCTGGTTACCGCGTTGTTATTGAACGGGTAATTATTCCCAGTCTCATCTATTACCATCGCGACCAGTGGGTCACCTCCACCAACAGGCTGCGTGGCAAGAACGAGGCGCCCACCGAATCCCGCCAAGCGGATAGAGTAGATTGCCGCATTGACGTTGCTCGCGGAAAATGTGATCGCGGGAGATGCATCCCCCGAGTTATTACCGGCGCTTTCGAGCTGAAGTACATTGCTGTAAGTGCTGCCCGTCTTCGTTATCGATACCTTGTTGGAACTGGTTATTCCGGTAATCCCGGTGAGCGGGACATTGGGGAAATTGCCAGTCGCCAGGCTGTTTAAGACGGTGTGAGTCGGCGTCAGTGGCCCAGAAAACGCGGGGAACGTCGTTTTGAGGACAGACTTGAGCAGCCGAAGGTGATCATCACCCTCTGCCTTTAGGTCGGTCGAACCTGGCGCCGAGGCGTTCAGGTCGCTGATGTAGCTCGCGCTCTCTACGCTCATGTCTTCGTCCTAGAATAGGAAAAGCCGCTCAGTGGCGGCTTTCGGGGGTTTCATGGGTAACCGGATCGGTTCAGTTCTGTGGCTCTTGGCGTTCGGTCTGATGTTTCTGACCTACACGTCTTCGCAAGGAACGCAAGGCGGTGAACTCATCTTTGCGCCACTCGCCTTCTTGGCTACCTTGCTGGCATTTATCGTCGGCGGGGCGCCCTGGAAGCTCTAGCGGCCCAGCAGGCCGGGGGTCGCCGCATCAGAGAGCGGCAGGGTCGCGGCCGGTGTAGCTGACCTGAGCAAACCGCCCAGCGTGTCCAGAGATGCCGGGCGGCGCGAGGCAGCGAAATTCAGGGCCGCGATGCCCGGCTTGGTGTAGGCCAGCGCGGGCGCAGCGCCTGCATAGACAAATGGGTTCAGCAGAATCTGCGGCTTGGCAGCCAACGCCCCGATCCCGCCAGCAGCAAGCGCCCGATCTGTCGTTCCTGAATTCGGAACAGACGCGCCGAGGATGTTCTTGGCCGGGTCGCTCAGGTCCTGCATAAAGGCATTCCCACGGGCGAAGGCGTTGTCGCGGACAGACTTGTCGCTCGCCTTGACTGCTGCAGACAGCTGCGCGCCGCTGAACACGCCGTTAGCAGCGCCCTGCATCGCGCCGGCAGACTGGATTCGGGCAAGGTTCGCGAACGCCTCGTTGATCCCGTCCAGTTTCTTGGCATACAGCGGATTGCTGCGCTTGAGGCCGTCTTCCAGCGACTGCTGCGCCGTCTTGAGCGCCGCACCAAGTTGCTGGTTCTCGAAACTCGGATCGGAGGCATAGCCCTGGGCCGCGGTCTTCAGGTCGGACAGCGTGCCCTGAAGCGTCTTGCCCGAGCTGATGCCCTGCTCAGTGAAGTTGTGATCGACCGTCGCCATCAGCCTCTGGAACGTCGCGGCCTGGGTGGGCGCGAGGCCCTTCTGTGCCATTCCGGTCAATGATTCCAGTTCCGTTGACAGCTGAGCGTCCTTCTTCAGCGTGAGCTTCGGCACCAACGAGTTATAGGCATCGCTGACCTGAGTGGAAATGCTGTCGATCGCGTCGCGGCCTGGGGCAGTTGGAACTTGCGCATCGAAACCAGCCTTCTTTAGCGGCGTGATGACTCGGCCGTATGCCGCCGTATTGAGACCATCAACCGCCCGGCCCTGGGCTGACTTGATCACATCGCCGATGACCGGAACGCTGGTGAGCTTGTCTTCGACAGATTTAGGGAATCCGCCGAACATTTGACCGGGCGTCAGCTGCATGCCTTCGTCCATCAAGGCGCGAGCCTGGGCGCCGATCTTCGGGCTGATGAGCCCGGACAAGGCTCCACCCGCCACGCCCAGAACCTTGCCAGCGACGGCTCCTGTGGCGATCTGCTGCGCCTTTTCAGCACCGAAACTCGTATCGCTGCCGGCCGTCATGTTGGTAACCGGCGAGAGTGCGCCGCCGAGCGCGCCAGCAGCCATTGCAGTGCCTTGCGGGCTAGCCGCCAGCATCGGGATCTGCGACATGGCCTGACCTCCGGCCCGCATCCAATCCACGCCCGGGCTCGGCTTCTCGCCTGTGACAAGCTGGCTCAGCGTCGGGGCATTCGTCCGCCCATTGGCTGCGCGCGAAGCCTCGTAGCCGGTGTTCTGGTCGGCAACAGCGCTGTTGAAGTCCAGGCCCGGCTTGGTGCCGATCGCCCCGCCTGTCTTGTCGTACAGGAAGTGGTCAACCGAATCGCCGGCATCGCGCACACCCTTGGGCAGCATGTTGTACAGCCACTGGGCGGCACCGTTCTGGGTGTCCCGCACACCCTGGATCAAACCACCCGTCTTGCTGCCCTCGAAGGTGGG
>NZ_JAQGJL010000346.1 GCF_028290645.1 Devosia sp.
GGCCGAAGAACAGCTCGCTCCACACCCAGCCGACATTGATGATCGCCATCGAGGCGAGCGCACCGCGCGATACCGGCAGCACGACGCGCCAGAAAGTGCCGAAGCGCGAACACCCGTCGATGCGCGCAGCCTCTTCCAGCTCGCGCGGAAAGGAGACGAAGTAGGAGCGCATCAGGATGGTGGTGAAAGGCAACCCGAGCGTGGTGTAGAGCAGGATCAGCCCGAGCAGATTGTTGCGCAGCCCCAGCTCCCCGAAGAAGAAGTAGATCGGGATCAGCAGCACATGCACGGGCACGGCGAGCGCCAAGAGGAACAG
Organism: Devosia sp.; assembly: GCF_028290645.1. Classification (GTDB taxonomy): domain Bacteria; phylum Pseudomonadota; class Alphaproteobacteria; order Rhizobiales; family Devosiaceae; genus Devosia_A. The sequence goes on from NZ_JAQGJL010000346.1 coordinate 317, forward strand.
CTGCTGCGTCGCGGCGCTGCCGGGGAACCGGCCGCGCGCCAGGGCGTAGCCGGCGAGCGACGACACAGCCAGCAGCAGCACCAGCGTGCCGCCGGTCACCACCACCGAGTTGAAAAAGTAGACGAGGATCGACTGGTTGGTTCGACCGCCCTCGATCACCGCCACGTAGTTGGAAAGCTGCGGCGGGAACGGCAGCGCGAACGGCGTCGAGAGGATCTGCGGATCGGTCTTCACCGAGGTGAAGAACAGGAAGACGATCGGGTAGACCTGCACCACCAGCCAGAGCAGCAGCAGGCCGACGACGAGCAGCCTGCCGGTGAAACGGAACGCAGTCGAACTCCTGCGGGGGGTCATCTCAGAACTCCACCGCGTCGACTTTGGTCAGGCGGTAATAGAGGTACGTGACGGAGAAAATCACCGCGAACATGGCGACGGCGACCGCCGAGGCGTAGCCGTATTCCTGCTGCTCGAAAGCGCGGCGGTAGAGGTAGGTGCCTAGCACCGAGGAGCTTCCCGCCGGCCCTCCCTGGGTCCTCACCCAGACGATGTCGAACACCTTGAGCGAGAAGTTGATCTGGATGACGCTGATCGACACGAGCACCGGCCAGATCATCGGGATGATCAGGTAGCGCATGCGGTCCCATTCGGTGGCGCCGTCGAGCGTCACGGCCTGGTGCAGTTCCTCGGGGATGCCCTCGATGGCCGCCAACAGCACGATCATCGGGAAGCCGGCATATTGCCAGATACAGACCGCAATGATCGACGGCAGCGCCAGGTCGAGACTGCCCAGCCAGGGCTGGGCCAGAAAGCCGAGGCCGATGGCGCCGAGCGCCGAATTCAGCAGCCCGTAGTTGGGCTCGTAGATGCGCGCCCATAGCGCCGCGACCACGGTCATCGGCAGCATAACGGGCAGATAGAACGCAAAGCGGAAGATGCCGTGTCCAGGAACCCGCCGGGAGATGGCGATGGCGAGCAGCAGGCCGAGACCCACCGTACCGACGGTTGCCGAGAGGGCGAAGACGATGGTGTGGCTCAGCGCGCTCCAGAAGTAGCGGTCGCGGAACAGCCGCTCGAAGTTCTCGAGCCCGACCCATTTGCGTGGCAGCAACCCCTTCCACTCGAACAGCGACAGCTCAAGCGAACGGTAGAGCGGCAACGCCATGAAGGCGACCAGCAGCAGCACGGCGGGCGCGAGGAACAGGTACCAGTGCCCGTTCTGCCTGAACCGCGCGGCCAGGCTGCGGTGGCTGTGTGTGGCGGGAATGACGGGGGGCACGGCCTCGCGTGTGCCGGAAGGGGCTGAAGCGGTCATCAGTTCGTCCATCTGGTCGGGAGTAAAACCCGGCCGGCGCAGCCGGCCGGGTCATGGCGCGTTGCCTCAGCGGCTGCGCGCGTCCTCATAGGCGGCCTGCATGGCCTCACCGGCCTGCTCGGGCGTGATGACGCCGGTGAGCACTTCGCCGACCGTCCGCTTCAGCGTGTTGAGAATATCCGACGGCACCGAGGACTCGTAGAGCGCCGGCGCTCCCATCCGTGCCACGTCGGCGCCCATCTGCGCCACCATCGGCTTCAGGAACTCGGCCAGCGCCGCCGCATCGACATCGGTGCGGCCGATGGTCAACCCGGAAGCTTTGGCGTAGGCGAGAGCCCCATCGCGCGAGGCGAGGAAGCTGATCACCTTCTTTGCCGCGTCCTGCTTGTCGCGGTTGAAGGCGATGTAGCAGTTGGGCACCCAGCTGCCGACCGGCCCGTAGGCAACCTCGTTGATCGGCGGATAGTAGAAGTAGCCGACCTCGAACTGGTCCTGCTCAAGCATGCCGGCACCGCCCCACGAACCAGTCTGGTACATGGCCGCCTTGCCCGAGGTGAACATCGACTTCGCCACTTCGTCGTCGATGATGCCGGCAAAGCCGTCGGCCGCGAGGCCTTTGTCGACGATGTCCTTCAGCGTCTGGAAGATGCGGATGCTATTGGGGTCGGTCCACTTGAAGGCGCGCTCGGCCTCCGTCGAATCCGGTGACCAGTTGCGCAGCAGCGCATTGTATTCTTGCTGCGTCCACGAGCGCATCATCAGCCCGTCGGGCAGATGGTTGACCATACCGTAGTCGTAGAGCGTAACCATCGGCTGGAAGCCGGCGGCGCGCACCTTGGCGGCGATGGCGTAGAGTTCGTCCCAGGTGGTGGGTGGCGTCAGGCCGAGATCGGTGAAAATCTTCTTGTTGTAGTAGACGTACGGCGTCCACACGACGTCGGTGTTGACGCCGTACTTGTGGCCATCCGGCTCGGTGAAGTACTGGACCGTGCCATCGGGATAGCCGCCATTGGCGTAGATCTCGTCGAGCGGCGCTAAGAGGCCGGCGGCGACCATTTCCTTGTACTGGAAGGACGGCGAGCACCACCACCAGCTGAGATCGGGGCCGTCGCTCGAGGCGAACATCGTGGTGGGCGCAGTTGCCTGCCAGTTCAGTTCGTCCGACTGCAGCTCCAGGTCCACCTGGATATCGGGGTTGGCGTCGTTCCAGGCCTTGATGGCCCCGACCGTACCATCGCCGGCGCCGACGCCACCGAGCACGGTCATGCGTAGCCGGGTCGGCTCCTGCGCCGCGAGCGGCGAGATGGCGACGGCTGCTGCGAGCACTGCGGCTAACGACAGTCGCGCGGTTGTCCGAAATAGTCCCTTCATTGGTCTCCTCCTCCTTGAGACAGTTATTGTCAGGCGCCCCTCAGCGGCCTGTTGCCCGGTGATCCGGGTAGTCGGTCGCGCGGGCCTATTCGCCCCCCTTCGCGAGTGTCGAGATATCGCTGCTCACCTGCCCCAGGTGCCCGCGCATCGCTTCCACGGCGGCCGCGCTGTCGTGCCTCTCGATGGCATCGAGGATGCGATGGTGGAAAGCCTGGGCGGAACGGGCGCTCCTTTCGACGAAGAACAGACGCTTGCGCTGCTCGTTGAGCACATCGACGATCGGAAACAGGATCATCGTTACGAGGTGGTTCTGCGTCGATTTGGCGATGGCGACATGGAAGCGATGATCAGCCGCGATGAACGCCTCCACATCGCTGAAGGCGCCCTCCATGATCGCGACCTCGGCCTTCAACTCGGCGATCTCGGCAGGGCCGGAGCGTTCCGCGGCGAGCCCGGCGACGGTCGGCTCGATGATCTGCCTGATCTCGACCAAATGGGCGAGATTGTGCGCGAGCCCGCCGACCGACAGCGCCAGCTCGAACGAGTCCCCAAGGGCCCGCGAGGTGCCGTCGGCGACATAGGTGCCGCTCCCCTGGCGCACGCTGACCAGGCCATCCTTGGCCAGGGCGCGGATCGCCTCGCGCACCACGTTGCGGCTGACGCCATAACCAATGGCAACGTCACGCTCATTCGGGAGGCGTTCGCCTTGCTGCAGCTCGCCGGACACGATCCGCCCGCGGATCGACGCGGCGATCTGCTCATAGAGACGGACGTTAGTTAGCTGCTGCATGTCTATGAGATCGCAATTGGTAGGATGACCCGATGAGCCTACCTAGCGAACTATCTCGGTCAGTACAAGGGGAATCCTGAGATATCTCGTGCGCCCAACACCCGTGTACCTGCCAAAACGGGCCTCAGTGCGCGATCAAAAGCGGGGTATGGGCCGAAGCTGAAGTTAACAGCGAGGCCGGCAGGCTCAATGCTTTCGCCTAGATGCTAACGCCAAGGCCGCTTGACGCTGGCATCGTTCGATACGACCAATGTGGGAGCCCGCTCGTCTCGGTAGTGCGGCAAAGGCATGGGCAATCACCGCGCCAACTGGTGTTTTTGGTCACAGATTGAGGCGCCAAACCGTCGTTCCGATGATGTTCAGACGCGAAGGATGGAACGACATTGCCGCGCGCAAGAAGAAGCTCGTCGGTGCGGCTGGACTTGTCGAACACCGGGATGTGAGGCGCGATCCCGCGCTACTTGACCAGCCAGACCAGGTTCTCGGCCGCGCCGTAGGCGCTGTCGGCGGCATGGCTCTGAGGCGTAAGCCCGAAGCGTTCGGCGGTCTGTCGAGCATGGCGCGCGAGGCGCCGACCTCAGCCTGGCGGATGGCGCGGCTCGCTTCGACGTCCACGATGATTGCGTTGTCGGTGTCGATCAGGTAGTTGGTGGCATAGGCGAAGAAGGCATGACCCTTGTGGGCGCCGGTCCATTGCGCCGCCGGATCGGATGGCGATGAACTTCGGCCGGACCTCGCTGGCCGCGCCGAAGGCGGCATCATCCAGGGTCGCCAGATACTCGCGGACCGCGTGGCCGGCATCAGGATCATCGACGCGCCATGCGTCAGCTGGCTCGGAACGCTGCTTGTTGGCATCTGCGGCGATCAGGTGGCATCGACCGCGAAGCCCTTCCCACCCACCAGACCCTCGCGCAGGCAACGCTCAACCACTGTTTCGAACAGGTGCTGCAGGATATCGCCCTGCCGGACGCGACCGTGCCGGTTGCGCGAGAAGGTCGGGTGGCCGGCACCTTGCCGTCCAGCTCCAGCCGGCAGAACCATCTGTAGGCGAGGTTCAGATGCACCTCCTCGCACAACCGCCGCTCCGAACGGAT
>NZ_JAQGJL010000362.1 GCF_028290645.1 Devosia sp.
ACCCCCACCCTTGATCCCTCCCCACTAGGGGGAGGGAGACGCAAGAGCTGACAAATGGTGGCAAGCTCAGCTCCGAACGCGCACCTGTCGCATCCCTCCCCCTTGTGGGGATGGACCGAGGGTGGGGGTAGCTACACGCAATGACATCCGCCGTTTCCCTGCAGAACGTCTCGCGCCATTTCGGGGCGGTAAAAGCCCTCGACGAGGTTACCCTCGACGTTGGCGAGGGGGAGTTCTTTGCCATGCTGGGGCCGTCGGGCTCGGGCAAGACCACGTGCCTCAGGCTGATCGCCGGGTTCGAGCAGCCCACGACGGGGAAGATCCGTATCTTCGGCGATGCGGTCGAGGGCGTGCCGCCCTACCGCCGCAACGTCAACACCGTGTTCCAGGACTATGCCCTGTTCCCGCACATGAATGTGCGCGAAAACGTCGAGTTCTCGCTGATGCTGCGCAAGGTCGACCCGGCCACCAGGGCTCGCGAAGCCGAGGCGGCGCTGGAGCTGGTAAAGCTCGGCGGTTATGGCGATCGGCGCCCGGGGCAGCTTTCGGGCGGGCAGCGGCTACGGGTGGCGCTGGCCCGGGCCATCGTCAACAAGCCCAAGGTGCTGCTGCTCGACGAGCCGCTTGGGGCGCTGGACCTCAAGCTGCGCGAGCAGATGCAGGACGAGCTGAAAGCCCTGCAGAAGACCCTCGGCATCACTTTCGTCTTCGTCACCCACGACCAGGGCGAGGCCCTGTCGATGGCCGACCGACTGGCGGTGTTCAATTTCGGCCGGCTGATCCAGGTCGGAACCCCGGAGCAAATCTATCGCAACCCCAGCTCGCGCTTCGTCGCCGATTTCGTCGGCTCCTCGAACGTGCTCGGCCCGGATTTCGTCCACAACATCGTCGGCGAACGGCGCTGGGCCTCGCTGCGCCCCGAGGCGATCCACGTCACCCGTGCCGGCCGGGGGCTTTCGACGCTGAGCGGCACCGTCATGTCGCGCTCCTATCTCGGCGCCATGACCCGGCTCGGCATCGACCTCCATGGCACCCTGCTCCACGCCGTGGTGCCGTCGGCCGACGACCTTCCGGTCGAGGGAGAAACCGTGACCCTCGGCTTCGCCAAGGAGTCGCTGCACCTGATGGAGGACGAGGGATGAGCGCGGTCGCAACCACCGGTTCCGGCGCGATCCTCGCCAACCAGCGCGGGCTTCTGGGCGCGCTCAGCGATGCGTTCTGGCGGCGGCCGAAGCTGCTCGTGTTCCTGCTGCTGCTGCCGGCGCTGCTGTGGCTCGGCATCGTCTACATCGGCTCGCTGTTCGCGCTCCTGCTGCAGAGCTTCTTCTCGATCGACGAGTTCTCCGGCCTGATCAACTACGAGTTCACGCTCAAGACCTATGCCGAGTTGCTGCGGCCGCAGAACCTCGACGTGATCCTCCGCACCGTGATCATGGCCAGTGTCGTGACGATCGCGTCGGCGCTGATCGCGTTCCCCATCGCCTACATGGCGGCGCGCTATGCGCGGGGGAAATGGAAGGCGCTGTTCTACCTGGGGATCATGCTGCCGCTCTGGGCCAGCTACCTGGTCAAGGTCTATGCCTGGAAGCTGATCCTCGCCAAGGAAGGCATCCTCAACTGGGTGTTCGAGCAGCTGCGCCTGACCTGGCTGCTGGACGCCTGGCTGTCGCTGCCGGTGATCGGCGGCAACTCGCTGTCGATCAGCTATACCGGCACCTTCATCGTCTTCCTCTATGTCTGGATGCCCTACATGATCCTGCCGATCCAGGCGGCGATCGAGCGGGTGCCGACCAACCTCCTCGACGCCTCCGCCGATCTCGGCGCAACGCCGCTGCAGACGTTCTGGAAGGTCATCTTCCCCCTGGCGCTGCCCGGCATTGTCGCCGGTTCCATCTTCACCTTCTCGCTGACCCTGGGCGACTACATCATCCCGCAGATCATCGGCACCTCGGCCTATTTCATCGGCCAGGCGGTCTATGCCCACCAGGGCACGGCAGGAAACATCCCGCTGGCGGCGGCCTTCACCGTGGTCCCAATCGTGATCATGGGGCTCTATCTGTGGATGGCCAAGCGCGTGGGGGCGTTCGATGCGCTCTGACAGCCAGCGGGCTGACGCCCGCGCACCCTGGGGCCTGAAGCTCGCCGCCGCGGCCGGGCTGCTGTTCATGCTCGCCCCGATCGCACTGATCTTCCTCTACGCCTTCTCGTCCGAGGAGCGGACCTACCAGTGGCCACCCCCGGGGCTGACGCTGAAGTGGTTCGCCGTGACCTGGAACCGGCCCGATGTCTGGCAGGCGCTGACGCTGTCGGTGCAGGTCGCGGCGGTCTCCACCGCGATTGCGCTGGTGCTGGGGACGCTCTGTGCGGCGGCTGTCTCGGGCTCGAAGTTCTTCGGCCGGGAGACGATCTCGCTGCTGGTCATCCTCCCCATCGCCCTGCCCGGCATCATCACCGGCATCTCGCTCAGGTCGGCATTCAGCCTGATGGAGATTCCGTTCTCGTTCTGGACGATCGTACTCGGCCACGCGACCTTCTGTATCGTCGTCGTCTACAACAATGCCGTGGCGCGGTTCCGCCGCACCTCCGGGTCGATGATCGAGGCGGCGATGGATCTCGGCGCCGACAAGTTCCAGACCTTCCGCCACATCATCCTGCCCAATATCGGTACGGCGCTGCTGGCGGGCGGCATGCTGGCCTTCGCGCTGAGCTTCGACGAAGTGATCGTCACCACCTTCACCGCCGGCCAGCAGCAGACGCTGCCGATCTGGATGCTCGAGGAACTGGTGCGGCCGCGGCAGCGCCCGGTGACCAATGTCGTCGCCATGGTGGTGGTGATCGTCACGCTGCTGCCGATCCTCCTCGCCTTCTACTTCAGCCGCGGCGGCGACCAGACCGTCGCGGGCGTGGGCAAATGATGGTCCGGCGCATGTTGACCCCCAGTTCTATCGTTCGGGAGACAGACCAATGAATACCGAAATGCTGATCGGCGCGCGCTTCGAGGCGGGGACGGAAACCGAGGAGCAGGTGCTCAATCCCCGGACCGGGGAGCTGATCAAGGGCATCGCCGAAGCCTCGGATCGCCAGATCGATGCGGCGGTCGCGGCGGCGGAAAGGGCGTTCAAGGGCTGGTCGCGGACGACGCCAGCCCAGCGTTCGGGGTACCTGCTCAAGATCGCCCAGGCGATCGAGGACGATGCGGACGCGTTCGCGGCGCTCGAGGCGCTGAACTGCGGCAAGCCGATCAATGCGGTGAGGAACGACGAAATCCCGGCGATCGTCGATTGCTGGCGCTTCTTTGCCGGCGCAGTGCGCAACATGCAGGGCTCGATCGCGGGCGAATATCTCCCCGGCCACACCTCGATGATCC
>NZ_JAQGJL010000075.1 GCF_028290645.1 Devosia sp.
CCTCGGCCGCGCCACCCTCAACCGCTCCGACCACGCGGCCCTCCTCGCGCTGCAAGGCCCGGAAGCGGTGGCGGTGATCGATGCCATCGTCCCCGCCGCGGCGGAACTCGCCTTCATGCACTACGACTCCTTCGACTGGCGCGACACCAAACTGGTGATCTCGCGCTCCGGCTACACCGGCGAGGACGGCTTCGAGATCCTCGTCGATCCCGAGCATGCCGCCGCCTTCTGGGACACGCTCCTCGCCGACGCCCGCGTCAAACCCATCGGCCTGGGCGCCCGCGACAGCCTCAGGCTCGAGGCCGCGCTTCCGCTCTACGGCCACGACCTCGACGAGACCGTCTCGCCGGTCGAAGCCGGGCTAAATTTCGCCATCTCCAAACGCCGCCGCGAGGCCGCTGATTTTCCCGGCGCCGGCCGCATCCTCGCCGAGCTCGGCGGCGTTCTGGACCGCGTTCGCGTCGGGCTGAGGGTCGAAGGCGCGCCGGCGCGCGAAGGCGCGTCTATCCTCGATCCGCAGGGCACCGAGATCGGGGTCGTCACCTCCGGCGGCTTTTCCCCGACCCTCAGCCGCGGCATCGCCCTGGGGTTCGTCCCGCCCTCGCACGCGGCTCCCGGCACGCGGCTCCAGGTGCTGGTGCGCGGCAAGAGCCAGCCGGCGGAAGTCGCCGCCACCCCATTCGTCCCTCATCGCTACGTGCGGAAGGCCAGCAAATGACCAAGTTCACCAAGGACCACGAATACATCACTGCCGACGGTACCGTCGGCATCACCCCCTACGCCCAGGAGCAGCTGGGCGACATCGTCTATGTCGAGCTCCCCAAGGTCGGCCAGAAGCTGAAGCAGGGCGACGAAGCCGCGGTAGTCGAATCGGTGAAAGCCGCCTCCGAAATCTACGCCCCGGCCTCCGGCACCGTCACCGCCGTCAACGACGGCCTCTCGGGCGAGCCCGGCCTCATCAACTCCACCCCCGAAACCGACGGCTGGATCTTCAAGCTCGCGCTCGACAACCCCGCCGAACTGGACGGGCTGATGGACGCCGATGCCTACGCCAAGCTGACCGAGTGATGCGCATGGAACCCCAACCCTGTCCCCTCCCCACAAGCGGGGGCGAGACGATGAACACCCATGCCGGTGTAGGGGTCTCCCTCCCCCTTGCGGGGAGGGGACAGGGGTGGAGGTCCACAGCCGCGATGTTGCAACCGAGAACCTGACATGCGTTACCTCCCCCATTCCGAGCACGAGCGCGCCGACATGCTCGCCGTCATCGGCGCCCGCACCGCCGCCGACCTCTTCGCCCGCGTCCCCCGCTCGGCGCTCCTCACCGAATCGGTAAACCTCCCGCCCCATTCCCCCGAGTTCCTCGTCGAAGCCCACATGAAGGCGCTCGCGGCTCGGAACCACGCCGCCGGCGACGGCCCGCTCTTCATCGGCGCCGGCGCCTATCGCCACCACGTGCCGGCCAGCGTCGATCACCTGATTCAGCGCTCCGAATGGCTCACGGCCTACACCCCGTACCAGCCAGAGGTGTCGCAGGGCACGCTCCAGATGCTGTTCGAATTCCAGACCCAGGTGGCGCACCTGACCGGCATGGAGGTCGCCAACGCCTCGATGTATGACGGCTCCACCGCCACCGCCGAGGCCGTGCTGATGGCCCGCCGTCTCACCCGCCGCAACCGTATCGTCCTCTCCGGCGGCCTCCACCCGCACTATCGCGACGTGGTGCGTACCTATCTTGGCGACGGCCCCGACCTCATCTGCCTCCCCGCCTCGCCGGAAGGGCAGGGCGATATCCTCAACCGCATCGACGCCGAAACCGCCGCCATCGTCGTCCAGACCCCCGACTTCTACGGCCACCTCCGCGACCTCCGCGCCGCCGCCGACGCCGCGCACGCCGCCGGCGCGCTGCTGATCGTCGTCGTAACCGAGATCGTGTCACTCGGTCTGATCGAGGCCCCTGGCGCGCTCGGCGCCGATATCGCCGTCGCCGAAGGCCAGTCCATCGGAAATGCGCTGAACTTCGGTGGCCCCTATGTCGGCCTGATGGCCACCCGCAAGGAGTTCGTCCGCCAGATGCCCGGCCGGCTCTGCGGCGAGACCGTCGATGCCGACGGCAATCGCGGCTTCGTGCTGACGCTCTCGACCCGCGAGCAGCACATCCGCCGCGAGAAGGCGACCTCCAACATCTGCACCAACTCCGGCCTCTGTGCGCTCGCCTTCTCGATCCACATGTCGCTGCTGGGCGAAGCCGGTTTCAAGAAGCTCGCCCGGCTCAACCACCACAATGCGGTGAAGCTCGCGCGCATGCTCGGCACCGTCCCCGGCGTCGAACTGCTCAACAATAGCTTCTTCAACGAGATGACCATCCGCCTGCCGGTCCCCGCCGCGCCGGTTGTCGAACTGCTGGCACGTGCCGACGTGCTCGCCGGATTGCCCGTCAGCCGGCTTGAGCCCGACAACCCGGCCTGCGCCAACTTGATCGTCCTCGCCGCCACCGAACTCACCACCGACGCCGACATGGAGATGCTGGCCGAGTGCCTCAACGCCGCCCTCTCGGAGGAAGTCCAATGAGCATGAACACCCAGGGCCGCCCCACCGGCATCGGCACGGCCGCGCCCGCCGTCACCTCCGGCTCCTCGCTCCTTCCCAACGAGCCGCTGCTGTTCGAGATCGGCGACCGGGAGCACTCGGGCGTCGACCTGCCGGACGTCGAGATCGATGGCAGCTTCCTCGGCGGCTTCGAGCGGCAGTCCGAGATCGACCTCGCCGGCCTCACCGAGCCGGAAACGCTCCGCCACTACGTGCGCCTCAGCCGCCTCAACTACTCGATCGACTCCGGCATGTACCCGCTCGGCTCATGCACCATGAAGCACAACCCGCGCCTCAACGAGAAGATGGCCCGGCTCCCCGGCTTCGCCGATATCCACCCGCTGCAGCCCGTCTCCACCGTGCAGGGCGCGCTGGCGCTGATGGAGGAGTTGGCGCACTGGCTGATGACCCTCACCAATACCGCCGCCGTGTCCCTGACCCCCAAGGCCGGCGCCCATGGCGAGATGTGCGGCATGATGGCGATCCGCGCTGCGCAACAAGCTGCAGGGCAGGGGCACCGCACCGTGGTCCTCGTGCCCGAGAGCGCGCACGGCACCAACCCCGCCACCGCCGCATCCCTCGGCTACAGCGTCCGCTCCATCCCGGCGCGCGACGACGGCACGGTCGATGTCGAGGCCGTCAAGGCAGCGCTCAGCCCCGACGTCGCCGCGATCATGCTGACCAACCCCAATACCTGCGGCCTGTTCGAACCCGAGATCATCGAGATCGCGGCTGCCGTCCACGAGGCGGGCGCGTTCTTCTACTGCGATGGCGCCAACTTCAACGCCATCATGGGCGTGGTGCGGCCGGGCGATCTCGGCATCGATGCCATGCACATCAACCTGCACAAGACCTTCTCCACCCCGCACGGCGGCGGCGGCCCGGGCGCCGGTCCGGTCGTCCTGTCCGAAGCGCTCGCCCCCTTCGCTCCCGTGCCGTTCGTCAGGAAGAGCCAAGGCTCGCTGGCCCTAGTCGAACACGCCGAAGCCCGGCACCTCGGCCGCATCACCGCCTTCAACGGCCAGATGGGCATGTATGTCCGTGCCCTCACCTACATGCTGAGCCACGGTGGCGACGGCCTCGCCCAGGCCGCCAAGGACGCCGTCCTCAATGCCAACTACATCAAGGCACGCCTTGAGCACGTCTTCTCGGTCCCGTTCCCCGGCCAGCCCTGCATGCACGAGGCCCTGTTCGACGACAGCTTCCTCGAGGGTAGCGGCGTCTCCACCCTCGATTTCGCCAAGGCCCTGATCGACGAGGGTTTCCACCCCATGACCATGTACTTCCCGCTGGTCGTCCACGGCGCCATGCTGGTCGAGCCCACCGAGAGCGAGAGCAAGCAGACCCTCGACCGCTTCTGCGACGTGATGCTGGAATTGGCGGCGGATGCGAAGGCCGGCAACAGCCCCCGCTTCACCAGCGCCCCCACCAAGGCCCCGCGCCGCCGCCTCGACGAAACCCGCGCCGCCCGCTCGCCGGTGCTGACATGGGAACGGCCGGACGAGCTGCCGCAAGCGGCGGAGTAAGCTGGGCCGCCTCTCCGAGCGTGGGACTCGCCCCACCCTTGATCCTTCCCCATCAAGGGGAGGGAGACGACTTTGAGATCGGCGCAGAAGTGCCAGTCGTCTCCCTCCCCCTTGTGGGGAAGGATCAAGGGTGGGGGTGGCCACAGCCACGATGCTGCTGCCCTTCCGCTACCGCCAAAAAGAAAATGCCCGCTCTCGCGGGCATCTCAAATTCCAGCGCTGGCTCCGAACCTCAGTTCAGCCTTGCCGCCACATCCTTGATCGCCTGGTCCACCAGCACGTCGCCCTTGGCCGCGACCTGCTTTTCCAGCAGCACGCGCGCCGCCTCGACCGCGAGATCAGCCGAACGTGCACGCACTTCGGCAACGGCCTGGGCCTCCGCCTGGGCGATCTTCTCGGCCACCGATTTCTCGCGACGGGCGACCATCGCTTCAAGCGAGGCCTTGGCCTCGGCGGTCAGCCGGAACGCCTCTTCGCGGGCGGCAGTGATGATCTCCTCGGCTTCCTTCTCGGCTTCCTCGCGACGGCGCGCGTAGTCATCGAGCAGGGCCTTGGCTTCGGCGCGCAACGCCTCGGCCTCGGCGAGATCGGTCTCGATCTTCTTGATGCGGTCGTCGAGCATCCCGGCGATCATCTTGGGCACGCCGAAATAGATCGCGATGCCTACGAAGATCACCAGCGCGACCGTGGCCCAGATGGTGGCGCCGGTGGTGGCGTCGAACCCGAAGCTCCACATGTGCCTTACTCCTTGGTGACCGCGGCGACCGCGGCGCGGGCTTCGGCCGCAGTGACAGGACCGACGATCTTGGCGACCACCGCCTGCGCCGTATCGGCAGCGATGTTGCTCACGTGCTTCAGCGCCGCTTCCTTCTCGGTCTGGATGCGGGCTTCCGCCTCGGCGACGACCTTGGCCAGCGAGGCCTCGACGTCGGCGCGGCGGCCATCGATGTCGGCCTTGATCCCGGCGCGGGTTTCCTCGGCGATGCCGTGGGCGTTCTTGCGGGCCTCTGCCAACGCCGCCTCATAGGCGGCTGCGGCCTTCTCGGTCTCCTGGCGGAGCCGTTCGGCTTCCTTGAGGTCGCCCTCGATGCGGGTGCGGCGCGTCTCGAGGATGGAGCCGATGCGGGGCAGGGCCACGCGGCTCATCAGCACATAGAGCGCCGCGAAGGTGATGGCAAGCCAGAGCAGCTGGCTGCCGAAGCTCGCCGGATCGAAGGGCGGAAACACCTCCGAATGCGCCTCGGTGCCCGCATGCGTCTCGGTTGCGCCATGCGCATCCGTTGCCGCGGCGCCTTCCGTGGCGTGCTCCTCGCCCGGAGCGACGACCTGGCCCTCCTGCAGGGCATCGGCCTGCGCCACGACAATGATGTTTTGGGTCAAACCCGCCATCTCGAAACCCTTTGCGGCCGATAAAGCCCCGGATCGGAACCCGGAGCCCTGGTGCGGACGGCGTTACGCCGCCTGTCGCGAAATCAGACTGCGAACAGCAGCAGCAGCGCGATCAGGAACGAGAAAATGCCGAGAGCTTCGGTCACAGCGAAACCGAAAATCAGGTTACCGAACTGGCCCTGCGCAGCAGCCGGGTTGCGCAGCGCGCCCGACAGGAAGCTGCCGAAGATGTTGCCCACGCCGATAGCGGCGCCGGCCATGCCGATGGCTGCAATACCGGCACCAATGTACTTAGCTGCTACAGGATCCATTACTCTCTCCTTTGAGAACTGTCTGTGGCGAACCTCAAGTGGCGCGCCGATTGGGTTGAAAACTCAATGCGAAGGATGGATCGCATCGTTGATGTACATCGAGGTCAGCACTGCAAAGACGTAGGCCTGCAGGGCCGCCACGAGGAATTCGAGCGCCGTGATCGCCACGGTCATCACCAGCGGCAGGATCGCACCGAGCCAGCCGAGGAAGCCGAGGCTGCCCAGCGTCACGATGAAGCCCGCGAATACTTTCAGGGTGATGTGGCCGGCGAGGATGTTGGCGAAGAGACGAACGCTGAGCGAAATCGGACGCGAGAGGAACGAGACGACCTCGATCGGCACCACGATGGGCAGCACATAGGCAGGAACGCCCGCCGGCACGAACAGCTTGAGGAACTTCGGTCCGTTCTTGATGAAGCCGTAGACGATGACCACCACGAACACCAGCAATGCCAGCGCGAAGGTGATCACGATGTGGCTGGTGACGGTGAAGAAGAACGGGATCATGCCGAACATGTTGGCGACCAGCACGAACATGAAGAGCGAGAACACGAAGGGGAAGAACTTCATCCCGGCCTTGCCGGCGGAATCCGACACCATCTTGGCGACGAACTCGTAGAGCATCTCGGAGACCAGCTGCGTGCGATTGGGCACGATGCTTCGCTTTTGGGTCGAGAGCAGAAGATAGAGGCCGATGACGCCGACCGTCAGCGCCATGAACAGCGCCGAGTTGGTAAAGGAGACGCCACCATTCCCGAAAGAAACGAGATCGGTGATCTGGAACTGGTGGATCGGGTCGACTTTATTCGGATCGGCCAACTGTTGTTCCCTTTAGGCTCGAGGCCTTCATTCGTCTTCGTCGTCGTCCGGCACGCGCATCGCGGCCGTGGGCGGCGGGGCCGCCCGGTTCATTTCCGCCGCAGAACGCACCACGTTGAGCACGCCCGCCGCAAAGCCGACCAGCAACATCACCAGCATCAGCCAGGGACCGGTCTTGAGCCACAGGTCGAGCAGGTATCCGATACCCGCGCCGACCAGGATGGCCGCAATAAACTCCGAACCGAGCCGCAAGCCGCGGCTCAACCCGGTCATGTCCCTCGTCGCCGATGCCGCTTCGGCATCGCCAGCCAGGGACTTTTCGCCCTGCGCACGCTTGATCCGCGCCGCAAGATCCGAAGTCAGTGGCTCCGGCTTGGCACCACTTTGGGAGCGCTTGGTCTTGCGTGATAGTGCCATCCCGCTATCCCCTGCGCCTCCGGGCCGAAAATGAAAGAGGAGCCCCTCGAAGTCGCGGGCAACATAGTGGCGCCCCCCAGCAGTGTCAAGGCTGTGAAGAGACTGCTAAGCCATTGAAAGATAATGCGTTTATCTGGGTGCTAACAGGTGTGACATTGAGTCATCGCGACTCTGGCCACCACCATTGCGGCGGGTGTGGGGCGTGGCTACGCGGCGGCGGCCACCATCGCGGGGCCGACGGCCTGCATCCAGAGAATACCAATTGCGACCACGGTGACAAATCCGCCGCCGCCAAACACGATCAAACGGCGGTCGAGGCGAGATCGAGGATCGCGTAGTTCATCCCAGAACTTGTCGGTGCGAACGTCCTTCTCCGATCGACTGTAGGACGCGTAGGTGCCGATCCCAGCACCATCGAGGAGCCCCGAGCGCTCCATGACCCGGTACATTCCCGCTGCTCCAACAACAAACGCCACGGCCGCTACGCCAAAGATCGCGAATGCGATCGAGATTGCGAGCGTCCTGTCCATCAGCTCGCGACCCGAACCGCCGCCTCAGCGCCCTTCAAATCCACCGAAACCAGCTGGCTCACGCCGCGTTCGGCCATCGTCACCCCGAACAACCGATCAACCCGGGCCATGGTGATCGGGTTGTGGGTGATCACCAGGAATCGGGTTTCCGTCCGCTCGGTCATCATGTCGAGCAGGTTGCAGAACCGCTCGACATTGGCGTCGTCGAGCGGCGCATCGACTTCGTCGAGCACGCAGATCGGC